>CAYZCH010000056.1:0-31001 GCA_964476405.1 uncultured Desulfurococcales archaeon | reverse complement strand
GTGAAGAGGCACGGTATTATCTCGGCCACCATGAGGCCGAGGGAGCCCAGCACGGCGCCGGCGTACGGGGAGTAGAGGTTGGTGTCCACGATGCTCATCGGCTTCCTCATGCCCGGCAGCTTCACGGGTATGAGGAGGTAGGCCAGTATGACCGCCACTAGGATTGCTAGGGCGACGCCGAACTTCCACTTGAAGCTGTAGACGAACCTCGACGCGTACCTCTCGGCCTCACTGGGCGTCCGCAGGATCTCCGCCAGCTCTGCCTGCAGCCTCACGGCCTCACTCCTACTACTCCTGGCTAGCTCCTTTATCTCCTCAGCCGCCCTCCTGAAACTGAAGACCCCGTCCCTGCTCCACCTCCTCATGAAGCCGAGGACTAGCCTCTCGTAGAAGTCCAGGCCCTCCGGCTCCTCCTCGGGCAGCTCGACCTCGACGTCGTCGCCGGCCTCCCTCAGCTTCACGACCCCCCTCCGGGCTAGGTCGAGCACCGTCGCGTAGAAGGCGTCCTGATCCATCTTGAGGGCGTCCCCCTTGAAGAGGAGGTTCACCTGCCACGGCTTCCTCTCCCTGTTAGGCACGTAGCTCAGGTACTTCGGCACGGTGTAGCTCTTCTCCCTCCCGTATAGGAGGTATATGACTAGCAGTATGACTGGGAAGACGAGGGCGGCCCCGTAGGTCGCGTAGAAGGCTGCCTTGACGGCGTTGTAGGCCTGGAGGTACGCCTGGTTCTCCGCCCTAAACCTCCCCGGGAGATCATCCACCTCGACGACACGGTAGGCGGGTATCCTCGAGGAAGACGAGTCGAACAACATGTCGACCTCGAGGAGCATGTCCTTCAGGCTATAGGTGTCGACGTGGAGCTCCCCTCCCTTAATGAACGCCTTGTAGAACGGCGTGTGGACGTAGAACTCCCTTATCCTCAGCCCCTTCACTACGACGTCCACCCTCGTGTACGGTATGTGCTCGTCGGCTAGCTTGAGGTTAAGCCTCATGTACCCCCCGCCGCTCTCTAGGACGGGGTGTAGGACGTAGACGAGGACGACCCTGTAGCTGCCCGCCCTGATGCCGCCAGGGTTTAGGCAGCCCGCCTCATTGTACATCGCCTTGCCGGCTATGTACCCGGTGTACGCCTCCCCCTGCCTGCCCGTGTAGACTACGCCACGGTAGTCCTTCACGTACGGTATGAAGCCCCTCGGGCAGCTGATGCCGACCAGCTCCACGTAGGGGCTGGCGGGCGGCGCCTCCCCCCTCACCGCCAGGGGCACGCGCCAGAAACGGTAGAGCATGTGGTACTCGCCGCTGGCGTAGACGTGGTAGACGTACTCCTCCCTCAACACGCCCCTCTCGTCGAGGACTGCGCGGTAGTCTGCGGTCACCGGGCCGCTCGGCTTCATACCCTGCTGTATCAGCCAGGCGCCCGCAGCGTCTATGAGCGCCACAACCAGCAGGAGCACGGCGAGCGTCCTATACTCTCCCATGACGCGCCATACACCCCCGCCCCGGGCTAGAACTCTATCCTCGGCCTCTCCTCGATCTCCCTACCCCCAACCTCGAGGTAGGGCAGCTTCCTGATGCCCGCCATTAGGGCAACTATCCTTGAGGGGTAGGTGTCTATCATCGTGTTGTACTGCTGGACTATATTGTTGTACGTGTACCTCTGCCTCGCGATCTCGTCCTCGACGCTCCTGACGGCCTCCATTAGCTTCGAGACGGTCTCCGCTGTTCTCAGCTCAGGGTAGTTCTCCGCCACCGCTATTAGCCTCGCCAGTATAGTCCTAGTCTCCCTCTCGATCTCCCTGACCTGCTCGGGTGAAGCTGAGCCTATCGACGCCCTCATCCTGGTTATCTTCTCTAGGGTCTCCTTCTCGAACCTCGCGTAGCTCTTAACGGCGTCGACAAGCTGGCCTATGAGGTCGAGCCTCTTCCTCAGCGCCACCCTTATCTGCGCGAGGGTCGCCTCAGCAGCGTTCCTCAACACCTGGAACCTGTTATAGGTGTAGACCATGTATGCTATCAGCGCGGCGACCACGACCACTGGTATCAGTATCAGGATTATCGTGAGGAGCGGCATCCCCTAGCCCGGGGCTCTCCGGCGCCTGCACCGTGTATATAAATCTAGTAGATCTCGGCCTCCTCCCCGAAGCCCTTACACGCTGAGATGAACTCGCAGAGGTCGTCCAGGTTTATCTTCTTGTACCTCTCGAGGCTGCCCACGTCCCACCAGGGCCCCCCGTAGACATACGCCTTCACCGGGTAGCCCCTGCGGAGCATCCAGGGGATCATGTCACCCATTATGTCGAACCTTGTCCCGAGCTCCTCCCCCGCCTCGCGGAGGACGCTGGGCTCAAGCGCAAGTATCCCTATAGTGACGTTCATGTCGAGCCACGGCTTCTCCCTAAGCTCCGCTATGTAGCCGTCCCTCACGACGGCGACTCCGACCGGTACACGGTACCTGGCCGCGACTACTATCGTGGCGGCGGCGCCGGAGCCCTGGTGGACGCTCAGCAGGTCTTCCAGGTTGAGTGGAGCCATTATGTCCCCGTACCAGACTATCGTCGTGCCGTTCAGCAGCCCCCTCTCATAGGCCTTTAGGAGGGCTCCGCCCGTGTTGCTGTACTTGTCGTCGTCGATGCTGTACCTTATTCTGACCCCCCACCTGCCCCCGCAGCCGAAGTAGTTGACTATACTCCTCCACCTATGCCCGAGGAGGAGCACTATGTCTGAGACCCCGTGGCGTGCCAGCCAGCACACGATGTACTCTAGTATGGGTTTCTCCTCGGAGCCTAGGGGTATGAGCGGCTTCGGTATTATCTCCGTGTAGGGGTGGAACCTCGTCCCCTTGCCGCCGGCCAGTATCGCTGCAGTGGCTGCCACGGCGACCCCCCGCGCGCCTAGTCCCTCGGCAGCCTGCCCCGCAGCCTTAGTATTTTCCATGTTGAACCGGCCTCGACAAGCCAGGACGCGAGGAGCCTGGCTATCCTCCTCCTCGCGGTCTCAGGGTCGACGTCAACGCCGTAGTACTGTCTGAACGCCTCCCTGGCCTTCGCAGGGTCTATTCTCGGCAGCATGCGCTGCTCCAGGAGCTCTAGTATGTCGGAGAGCCTCCTATACCCCGCCTCCACCAGCCTCCTCAAGTCCTGGAAGTCCCTGTTGCTCAGCATCGCCTCGTCCCTCTCCCTCTCGCCGCACAGCTCCCAGTACTTGAAGAGGAGCCCGTAGTCGCTGACGATCTCGCCGGTCGCGAAGGGCGGCAGCCTCTCCTCCTCCCTATCCTCCTGCATCGATACACCCGTACCGTGTCTACCGTCCAGCCAGGGATATGTATTACCGCGGCCTCCCCGTAGGCCGTAGGGTTGTTAACCCGCGGCTCCGGCGCCACGTGTATGTGTCTGGTGGTGCTGGACGCGTGCAGGCCTACTCCCCTTGGCCGCGGTGGTGCTGCTCCTAGCATCACTACCCGTCCCCGCCGCGGCGCTGCAGCGGCACGTCCCCAGGCCCGGCAGCCTCTACGTCGAGCCGGGCGGCTCCGTGTACCTGCTGTTTTTCGACAAGTCCTACGTCGCTGCGGGAGGGCTGCTCAGACTCTACGTCTACGCCTTCAACACCACCGGGCCCCTCTCGGGCTCAACGGTCAGCGTCGACGTCCACTTCGAGTCGCCGTCCGCAAGCAAGACGCTCAGCTACAGGCTTGTAGTTAACAGGCTCGGGTACGCGGTTGCCGAGGTCAGGGTGCCTGGGTGGGCTGCCGGCGGCCACGTCTACGCGGAGCTAGCCGCCCCCACCGACGCCGACGTGCTAGACGCGGCCTACGCCGAGGTCGTCGGAGGGGAGCTGGTAGTCCTCTGCACCGGGGCGGCGTGCGGGCAGCAGGGATCCACGGTGTACGCCGAGGCGGGCAACCAGACGTTCCTCGTGGCAGCCCTCAACCTCTCCACGCTGAAGCCCCTGGAGGGGCGTGGCTCGATCACGGTCACCTGCGGCGGCCGCAGGGTGGAGGAGGCAAACCTGAGCTTCACGGGGGGCGTCGCCGGGGTGAATGTAACGCTCCCGCCGGGCTCATGCACCGTACGCGTCGACGCAGGGGGCTCCACGGAGGACTTCACCGTGGAGGTGCTCCCGTCACTCATCTACGCCTCGCCCCTCCTGGGCCGCGACTGGCTCAGCGGCGACGTCGAGGTCGCAGACCCGTTCCTCGTCTTCAACGCGCACGGCGTCGCCGTGGCCGGGAGGGGTAACCTGACGTTCAGGGTGACCGAGGAGGACGGCGGCGTCTCATGGCTGAACTACACAGCTCCAATGGACGGCGGCGTCGCCGTCCTCAGGCTGAGGAGCGGGGGCCACACGCTCATCTACGCCGAGCCCCTCGAGGCGCGCGTCGGCGGCGCGGCCTACAGGGTCGTCGGGGACGGGTTCACGGCTGTCTCGGCCTCCACTACTGGCGCCGCGGGGCGCAGCCCCCTCAACGTCGCGCTATGCCTCGGCTACCTCGCCGGCCGCCTCGCATGGGTCTCAGCGAGGGTCACGGACTCGCAGGGCCGCCCAGTCCCGGGCGCCACGGTCTACTTCCTGACACCCTTCGACCCCGAGTCCCCAGTATACGTGAACGTCACCGGCGGCGACGGGGCCGCATCCGCCCCGGCCGGGGAGATGCTCCTCGAGTCGATCAAGGCCGACCCATCCATGTACTATCTCTTGGACGAGGTGGTCGGGGTTGTGGCGGTCGCCAGGGGCTCGGCGGCGGCCGACGCGGTGTACTTCTCCTACCCGCCCTACGGCGCCGCGGCAGTGGAGGCCAGGCTCTCCGGCGACACGCTGAAGCTGACGCTCAGGCCGCCCAGGGGGGACACGGTAGTCCCCCTGCTGGTCTCAGCGGAGCTGCTGCCCCCCATAACCGGGCATAGCAGGAGGGTCGTCTACCTTGGCGTCCTCGAGCCAGGCTCAACAGTCAACATCACTACGGTGCTCGGCGACTCCTACGGCAGGGTAGCAGCGTACATCTATACGCTGTCCGGGAGCTATGGGTCGCTGCCAGTGCCGCTGCGCGTGCCAGCCTCCCTGAGCGCGGGGGCGCGCGTCGAGGACGGGAAACTAGTGGTGCTCGGCAGGGTGGATGGCCCCGCGGACGTGGTTGAGGGCGCCAGGGTGGTGGCGGTGGCGGTGTACAGGGATGGCCATACACGCGTAGCATGCGCCCGCGTCGAGGACGGGTCATTCAAGATATACTTCCCCGGCGCCGACGACGTCGAGTCAGTGAGCATAGCCGGCATAGGCGGCAACGGCCTGGTCTTCGGGGGCCCCGCCGGCGAGCCAGCCCAGTTCTGGATAAGCGTGTCCAGGCCCGTACCCGTCGCCCCCGAGCACGGCGCGTGGGCGCTCCTCGCGGCGCTCCTGGCTGGGGCATCCACAGCCGCCCTCCTCTGGCTCACACGCCTAGCGCCCCCAGACCGTGCAGTGCTCGTGGGTGTCGCCGCGGCAGCCCTGCTCCTACTAGCCCTCTACCTCGTTAACGCCTAGCCACAACCCCTCTTTCCCCGCGTAGGCCGGGAGGGGCCGCCAGAGGGTGCGTGTGGGTTGACAAGCCTTGAAGCCCTCGTAGAGTGGGCTGCAGGCAGCGTGGGGGGTGTCGTTGAGGAGCTTCGGGGTGTGCGCGGCATACACTTCGCCTGGGCCGGCCTCGGGGCCGGCGCCGCGGCGCTGACCTCCTACTGGTTCCTACGCCACCTCCTCCCGGGCACCGCCGCCGAGGCTATGCCGGCGGGCGCGGCAGCCTACCATACGGCCTACGGGGGGTCTGAGGGCGTCGGCCTCGTCGTGTACGCTGAGCGTGACGCCGGCTCGAGCGTGGTGAGGGTGTATGACGCATACAAGTTCACGGGGTGCAGGGCCGTTGTCGTCGTCTCCCCGCCCCTCCCACCGCCGGTCGAGTCGAGGCTTGCAGGGGTCGCCAGGGTCGAGGCGCCGGGCGTCGCCGGGATGCTCGTGTTCTCAGCCCTGCTCGGCCTCTCGCTCGCGGAGGCCGGCGGCGCAGACACCGCGAGGGTCAGGAGGCTCAGGGGGGAGCTGGAGGGCTTGGCGGAGGTGGCGGGGGAGGCGGCTGAGAGGTTCTCCGCGCTGAGGAGCATCCGTGAGGGGGATGTCCTGGCCTACACGCCCACCATGGAGCCGGCGGCCCTCCTCGCCTGGAGGCCCGGCGTGAGCCTCGTCCCCATGAGCTCCGTCGTGCCCCTGCTCTCCCGGGGCCTGCTCGCAGGGGCCCGCCTCTACCTACTGGCGACGGGCGTCGAGGCAGACATGGTTAGGGAGGTGGAGTTCAGGGCCGGGCTGTCGCCGGGGGTTGAGGTGAGGAGGATCCTGGTGAACACGGATCCGCTCACAGCCCCCCTCTACGCCTCCATGGCGCTCCTAGACGGCCTTGGGGGCTAGCAGGTAGGTGACCTGCCCCCCGGCCGGCAGGTTGAACCTGAGGCGGAGGGGCATGTCCGTGGAGAACTCGAGCGAGACGCTGTCGGCCACCTTTGTGAGCGATAGTATGTTCTTCAAGTACCCTATATCGTACCTTGACTTGCTGGCCTCCTTGACCTCGTACTCTATGACCGCCGGGCTGTCTGACGGTATCTTCGTCTCCGCCTTCGCCGCCCCCACCCCCCTTATAATGAAGACGGTGTCGTCGGGTGCCTCGAACTCGACGGTGTCGCCTACGACCTCGGCGTCTCTTAGGCCGTTGCGGAGCGGGTCGACTATCATGGTTAGCCTCGCGTTGAACTCGAGGCTCGCCTCCGGTATCTCGGGCTCGGGGACTTCGAGGTTCAGCAGCGTGTACCTCTTGAGCGTCGTGGCCTCAATGCTCCACCTGACCTTGTCGTCCATCACCTCTATCTCGAGCTTGTTCCCCTTCTTCCCCCTCTTGACTACCTTGAGGGCGGTGGCGAGGTTGACCCCGACCTTCACCTCCTCGGGGACATCGTACTCTAGGAACGTGTCCGGGGGGAGGCTGACGTCTATGAGGGCTACGTGGGCGGGGTCGAGGGCGACTATCCTGACACCGCCGGGAGTTATCCTCATGGAGACCTCGTCGGCTATCTTCGCTATAGCGTCGAGGAGGTTCTGGAAGGAGCGTGCATCCGGGTACGAGATCCTGGCCTTCAAGCCACTACCCCCGTCCACCCATAGTCGACACTAGCCGTGCTGGGAGCACTTAAGCCTGCGGGGAAGACCCTGGAGGGGTCATTCGGGCGGCGTAAGACTCTACATGTACTCCGCCCGGCCAACCCGGCTACACAGAGCAGCCCCAGTCACAGGACGAAGTGGTGTGTGTCTTGAGGGATGACGTGAAGAGGCTCTGGGGTGAGGCGAGGCGGCTACTAGACCAGGCCATAGGCGATGTAGTCTCCTCCCTCCCCGAGGCAGGGGCCGTCGAGGCCGCCAGGTACATCGTCGAGGGGGGTAAGAGGTTCAGGGGGTTCCTCTCGATAGTCGTCTGCGTCGCCCTCGGGGGCTCGGTGGAGGACGCCGTCGAGGCCGCCGTAGCCGTGGAGCTCGTGCACGCCTCAAGCCTTGCACTAGACGACATAATCGACGCCGACCTCTACAGGAGGGGGAGGCCCGCCTCCTGGCTCGTCAACGGCGTCTCGAAGACGGTGATGGTTTCAAACCTCCTGGTGCCCCTGGCCCAGGAGATAGTCTACAGGGCTTATGGGGGCAGGGCGTTGAAGCTGACGGTCAGAGCGTGGCTCGACACGTCACGGGGGGAGGTGCTCGACGCCTTCACCCCGGACGCCGACTACCTGGAGACCGTGAGGCTGAAGACGGGCGCGCTCTTCAGGCTGGCCGCCCAGCTGGGCGCGGCGGCGGCCGGCGCCTGGGGCTCCGTGGGGGAGGCGGGCAGGTACGGCGAGCTCCTGGGCGTGGCTTACCAGGTGGCCGACGATGCTGTCGACCTGGCGCAGGGGAGGGACACTGTTGGGGCGAGGATGCTGTCCAGGTGGATCGGCGGGGCCGACGTGGAGAAGGCCGTCGACGCGGCCTACTCGTACGCCGCTAGGGCAGCCGAGGTGGCGGAGAAGCTTACGGGATGCAGGATTTTAAGGGAGATACCCTTCTTCATGGTCGACGCTATGCTCCGGGAGGCCGGGCTGGGTGGAAGAAGTGGATGAGGTACACGTCGTCGGCGCGGGCCCCGCCGGGGCGGCGCTAGCGTACTTCGCCGGCCTCAAGGGGTACCGCGTCATAGTCCACGACGTCGCCCCAGCCCCCGGGCTCAAGCCCTGCGGGGGCCTCGTGCCGAGGCAGGTCGAGGAGTACCTCAGGATACCCGACGAGGTCAAGTTGAACGAGGTCAGGGGGTTCCGCGTATACCTCGACGGCGAACTCCTCTGGGAGAAGCATGGCGGGCTCTGGGGCTGGCTCATAAACAAGCCCCTCCTCCTCAAGACCCTCCTCTCGGCCGCCGAGCAGGTCAGGTACAAGTCGTACGTGAGGGTGCGCGAGTCGGGCCCCGCCGTGCTCCGCGACGGGACGAGGATCCCGGAGGGGAGCGTCGTCGTGGCGGCCGGCCCCCTCTGGGCGGGGGCGCCGGCGGACAAGATAATGGCTGTGCAGTGTATCGTCGAGTCCGGCGAGGACTTCGAGGCCCCTGACACGATAGAGCTCTGGTTCGACAGCAGCCTCACCGGCTACTACTGGTTCTTCCCGGTCTCCGAGAGGGTTGCGAGGGTCGGCGTCGGGGGCTACGCGTCCGTCGACGAGCTCATAGAGAGGCTCAGGGGGTTCATGGAGCGCCACCCCGGGCTCGGCGGCCGTGGAGGCTACAGGGTAGTCGAGCCTATCAGGGGCTCGAGCCTCGTCGTCGCCGGGCCGTCGAGGAGGCTCCTTGAAGCCCCGAACCCGGTCATAGGGGAGGCCGCCGGCCTGGTCTACCCTATAAGCGGGGAGGGGATAAGGCCCGCGATAGCCTCCGCCAAGGCCGTCGTGGAGAAGTGGGAGACGGGTAGGAGCCCGTGGAAGACCCTCTCCGGGATGGTGACGTGGATGAGGAGGCAGCGCAGGCTGCTGGACATGGTGGCGAAGGCGTCCCCCTCCGCCAGGGCGGCTGTTCTCCGCAGCCTACCCCTCGAGGCAAGCATGGGTATAGCGCTAGGCGAGGCCAGCACATCCATGCTCCTCAGGATAGCATTGAAGGCCCCCGGGGCCGTGGCCAGGGTCATAAAGGCCATGCTTTCAGAGTAGCCGTGCCGGGGTCGGTGAGAGAGCTCCAGCTCACAGCCCGCGGCGGGCTCGCATGGTTTGCTACTCCTCACCCCCTCTTCAACAAGTCGAGGACGAGGCCTATGATTTGTTCCGCCGGGTCGACGCCTGTCGCCTCGTATAGGCCTCGCCATAGGGGCGACGCGTTCACCTCGAAGACGACGTAGCCCCCGTCGCCCGTCTCGGCCACGTCGACGCCGCTGTAGAGCAGCCCCAGCGCCCTCGTCGCCTTCACGGCCAGTTCGCCGGCCTCGCCCGGGTCGTTGAGCGGGATGGGTGTGGCCCCCCTCGCTATGTTCGTCTTCCATGAGCCAGGCGGCGCAACCCTGTATATCGCCGCGACGGGCTCGCCGTCGACCACGAATACCCTTATGTCCCTGTTGCCCTTCTTCTCGACGAACCTCTGCATGTATATCGGCTGCCCAAGGCTCCTTATCATCATAACGACCCTGTATACCTGGTCGGCGCTGGTCGCCCTGAACGAGCCCAGGCCGAGGCTCCCGGTCAACGGCTTTATCACGACGTCGCCCCAGCGCTCGGCGTACCTGAGCGCCTCCGCCGGATCCTCCGTGACGAGTGTCTCGGGCACCGGCACCCCGGCTTTCCTGAGCAGCATTATGCTCATGTACTTATCCCTCGTCTTCATTAGGGCCTCGTAGGGGTTCACGACGACTACGCCGATCTCCTCGAGCTGGGCGAGCAGCCCCATCCTCCTGAGGAAGACTTCGAGGCTTAGGAACCTACCTATACTCCTGACTATCACTGCGTCGACTTCAAGCCTCCTCCCATGATACACGACGCCGTCGCCGACGACGGCGGATATCATGCTCGGCTGGAGGTAGAGGGGCTTACACCCCCTCCTCCTCGCGGCCTCGAGGAGCCTCTTCGACGTCCACGTGGGCTTCGGGGACTCGTGTAGAACCGCGATACGCTTCAATACCCTCGCATCCCCCTCGCCTAGCGGTAACCCAGGTGTATGGCTGGGTGGCGGCGGGGCTGAATCCCTTCCCCCTCATACTGCTAGCCCCCCTGGCGGCCGCCGCGGCGACGTGGCTCGGGGAGGAGCTCATAGTACCCCGGCTGGCGCGCCGCTACAGCCTCTACGGCGTGGACGTCCACAAGCCGTGGAGGCCGAGGATCCCGGAGACGGGGGGCTCGGCGATCCTAGCGGGGATCCTGGCTAGCCTAGCGGTGCTGGCGCCCGCCAGGCCCGTGGAGGCCGCGGCCATAGGGCTCTCGGCCGCCTGGCTCTGGCTGCTAGGCTTCCTAGATGACAGGTACAGGCTCGACCCTGTCTCCAAGCCTCTGCTGTCCTCCGGCGCCGCGATCCCCCTCCTCGCGCTCGGGTGCTGCTGGCGCACAAGGCTCCCCTTCCTCGGCTGGGTGAGGCTCAGCATAGTGTACCCGTTCCTCCTCGTCCCGGGGATGGCGGTGGCCAGCAACATGTTCAACATGGTTGACTGCCTCAACGGGATGATGGCGTCGGCGGGCGTGGCGGTCGGGCTCTCCCTCCTCCTCGCCGAGGCGATCCTCGCTGTTCTGGGCGGGGCTGTGGATCCAGTCCTCGCCGCCGGGCTGGCGGGCCTCGTGGCTGTGCTCGCCCTCCACCTCTACTACAACTGGTACCCTGCCAGGGTCTTCAACGGTGACTCGGGGAGCCTGCTCGTCGGGGGAGTCCTCCTCGCCTACGCCGTCTACATGCACCTCGAATACGTGTTCCTCGTCGCCTCGCTCCCACTGATACTCAACGGGTTCACCATAGTGTCTAGCATCAGGGGGTTGAAGGAGAGGAGGGAGATACCGAGGCCCACGATGGTGACGGGGGAGGGCCTCATAGCAGCCAGGAGGGATAGGGGGGCCCCGATAACGCTGATCCGCCTACTCACGCTCGGGAGGGCGTTGAGGGAGGACGAGGTCGTTAAAGCATTCATTATAGTGCTCTGCTTCTCGTCGCTCCTCGCGGTCTCCTCAGCCCTCCTCCTCCCACACTAGGTCGCCCTCGCCGGCACCTCGACGGGCTGCCTCCCGAAGACACCGCTTATCCTCGCCTTTATCCTCTTCACCAGCGGCTCCCTGGCCTCCTGCCTCGCCATCCTCTCCTTCGCCTGCTCCACGAACCCGAGTATAGTCTCTGCAGTAGCCCTCCTAGCCCCGTACTCCGCCCATGCGAGGAACAGCCTCATAGCCCACCTCACCGGCGCGTACCTGAGCCCGGGCATGTACTTCCCTATGATCTCCTTCGCCCAACGGATTGAGTGTAGGAGGCATATCCTTAGGAGCTCGGCGTGCTCCTCCCTGAGCTGTATGCTTAGGAACCAGTCCTTCCTCCTGAAGGCCCCCATCGGGACGAAGAAGAGGGGTATTATCATCGACCTGTACGGCTTAAGCCTCTCCACGAGCTCTATCGTCTTGTACACGTCGTCCTCGGTCTCGCCGGGGAGGCCGATGATGAGGGTGGCGGCGGGTATCATGTTGTGCTCGTGGAGTATGCTGAACGCCTCCTCGACGATGTCCGGCCACTCCCTCGGAGTATAGGGTGCGGCCTTCCCCCTCATATCCCTCTCCACGAGCCTCGGAGACCCCGTCTCGATCCCCGTCTGGAAACCGAGGAAGTCCATGTGCTCGTCGAATATCATGTCGGCGAGCCTCGAGATAAGCTTGAACCTCCTCTGCGCCTGCACAACCGTCGCGAGCGCGGCGTGGCTCCACCCGAAGCTCTTATAGTACTTCTTCGTGAGGGCGTGGAGCTTCAGCACCGCGTCCGGGTTGACGTTGACGCCCACAGCCCCGTAGAGTAGGACGTCCTCGGCGTGTAGTATGCCGTCGTGTACGCCGTGCTCGGCGTGTAGCCTGAGCTCCGCCTCTATCTTGTCTAGCGGTATGTGGCGGAACGGCCTCAGCGTGACGCTGCAGAACTTGCAGCCCCTCGGACACCCCCTGCTCACCTCTATGAGGCCGTTGACGCTCAGCCCCTTGATGACGGGTATCTCCTCGACGCTCGGGGAGTCCGCGGGGCCCACGTAGAGGTACCTCGGTAGCTCCTCGCCGTCGAGTATGCGCTGGGCCAGCCAGGGTATCGCCTTCTCCCCGGACTCACCCTCTACTATGCAGTCGACCATGAACTCGTCGACGTAGTCTGGGACGTAGAGCCACTGCCACGCAGCGGGCCCCGCCACTATGACTTTGAGGTCCGGGTTCCTCGTCTTCTTGACCCTCGCTATCAGCCTCATTAAGCGGAGGAGGTACCTGCGGTTGACCGGCTCCCTCCCCGTCAGCATCCACCACTCGCTGCTCGGCGGGCAGAACGCGAAGTAGTCGTGGTGGCCTATCATCACAGCCTTAACCCTCTCCAGGTAGGGCTCGAGGTAGTCGGGGTCTATCACCGCCACCTTGAAGCCCTTCTCGAGCAGCGACGCCTCCACCTTCCTGAGCCCGTAGGGGGCGACGACGGGGCGGCCGTACTCGTCCACCTTCGGCTTGGGGGCCGCTATCCACATCCACAGCTTCTCCGGGAAGAACACTGGCGGCGCCGTCGTCATGAATCCTATGAACTCCTTGCCGTGGTGGTCTGTCATGAGTGTACGGTCGACCGTCAACACGAAGTCTATGTCTAGGAGCTTCAACCCGGGTACACCTCCACCCGCGCGTACTCGTTGAGGGGGCGTGGGGGCCTACCCTCCCACACGCTTATACTGGTGTGTATCAGCGTACCGACCGTGTCCCTCAGCGCGTCGATGCACTTGGTGAACGAGCCCTCGGGCACTACTATGACTAGCCTCACGCACCCGGCCGACGCCCTCGCGGCCTCCGCCAGGAGCCTAGAGGGTTCCAGGTCGCAGCTCCTCAGCACCAGCAGGCACTCGGGCTTCCCCGTCATAGTGCTTCTTACTCACCCCGAAATATACCGGGGCTACAGGGGTTATTCATACGCGTTTCCCACATGGAGATGAGGGCAGTGCTTAAAACTATACGGGCCCGCCGCCCCCGCCGCCGAGCACCTCCTCAACCCTCCTGGCGACCTCCCCGAGGCTGCTGGCTGCGGCCCTGCAGGGGTTCAGGTCTGCTGCGAGCGGCGTTATGACTATGCAGCCCTCCTCGAAGAAGTAGACGTCGCTCCCCGGCGGCGCCTCGACGGGGCTCGGGGTCAGCCAGTAGTAGGGCCTACCCCTAGTGTCGACCCGCTCCACGTAGCTGGGCCTCCACCTTATCTTGGCGGCGGGCGCGACCCTGCAGCAGGGCTTAAGCCTCCTCGGGGACGGGATGTTCACCGAGACCAGGTCGACGCCCTCAGGCAGCCCCCTCGAGAGTATGTGTTCGGCGACTAGCCTGGCCACCGCCATGACGGCCCTGCGGAGGATGGGGTTCTGGAAGTCGCTGAACCACTGGACGTCAGCCGAGAAGGCGGCCGCCGGCACCCCGTGGAGCGCAGCCTCTATGGCGACGGCGAGTGTACCGCTGTAGAAGATGTGCTGCAGGCTGAGGTTCTCCCCCACGTTTACCCCGGTGAGCACGACGTCGGGCCTGTAGCCGTGGAGGGCGAGGGCTATGTGGAGGGCGTCGACGGGCGACCCATCAGTCACACACACCCTGTACCCCATGTACTCCTTCCATGTGACCCTCAACGGCTTGTCGAAGGTTATCGTGTGTGCGACCGCGCTGCGCGGGAGACTGGTCGAGTATATCCTCGCCTCCCCAAGCCCCCTGACCGCGTCGTAGAGGAGGTAGAGGCCGGGTGAGAGGTAGCCGTCATCGTTCACTATGAGTATGCGCTTCGACTCCACGACACCCCTTCCCGTCTAGCCGTCACCCGGGGGGCGTTAATGCCTTATAATCCCGGCGCGCGGTGGGTGCATGGGAAGGGGCTTTTGGGCGAATACTGGGAAACTATGGAGGCGCCGCCGGCGCCGGGGCGTGTCAGGAAGCCCACTCCATGGGTGACATACGCGCTTATCGCCGCCAACGTGATAGTCTACCTCTACACCTCCGCGAGCAACGGGTTCATGGCTGTCAGCAACTACTGGGTCAACGTCGGCGCCTACACCCCCATACTGCCCCTCATAGACCCGTCAAGCATATACAGGATATTCACGAGCATGTTCATGCACGCCGACCCGCTCCACATATTCTTCAACATGTACTTCCTCTACCTGTTCGGTAGGGGTGTGGAGGCGGCGCTCGGCCCCATACCATACCTCATACTATACCTCGTGAGCGGCGTGGCGGCCGTCGTCTTCCACACGGCCTTCAGCTACTTGTTCGGCGGGGCGGCGAGCCTCACGATACCAGTCCTTGGCGCCAGCGGCGCCATAAGCGGCGTCCTCGGCGCATACCTCATCCTCTACCCGGGCACGAAGCTCCTCGTCTGCACATGGTTCATCTTCCTCCCCTTCTGCTTCCCGATATACAGCGCATACCTACTGATATTCTGGTTCGCCCTCCAGGTGCTCTACGGCATGGCCAGCGTCGGCGCCGGCGTCGCCTTCTTCGCGCATGCCGGCGGCTTCGTCACGGGCGTGGCCCTCCTACCCCTCCTGGCTAGGCGTGAGAGGATAGAGGCGCTCAGGGGCCTGGGGGTGAGGAGGTACTTCGGCTTCATAGAGTTCGTGAGGGGGAGGCTCGGCCTCGCGGCTAGGAGGGGGCTCGGCGGGGCCATCAAGGCGTTCTTCGCCGTCCTGGTAGCGCTCCTCGTCGTGGGGAGCGCATACGCTGTCCTCACAGCCCCCTCAGCCCCCCTCGTCGACGCCATGAAGATAAACATGGTCTTCGACCACACTCCTGAGACCGGCTACGTCGTATACAACCACGCCACACTGACCCCCCTGGGCCTCGAGCTCGTCCCGCCGGAGGTCAGGGTGCTGCTGAACAGGCTGAGGGCCGCCGGCCTCCTCTACAACCCCGCGCTCGCAGGCAGGGTGGTCGACTTCGCGGACAGGATGCTCGAGGGCGCGGTCTCCGTCTGTGGGACGCCTGTACGCGTCAGCATATACGTTAGGAGCTTCCACGGCGTCTACGATAGGAGGGGCTTCCTCCTCGAGGCGGAGGGCACCATAGAGTCCCCAGTCATATACGTGACTTCGGGCTCGCCGATAGTCTGCAGGTACAGCCTCTCCCCGACACCCGTGCTCATGGAGTTCGACCTGCACACGAGGGAGGCCCTAAGCATAGCGGATCTAATCACCCCCCTGGCCGCCGTGAGCCTCCTGCTGAGCGTCGCCAGCCTCGCAACCGTCTTCGGGAAGGACAAGGACCTAGTCATAACACCGTTCGGCGCTGAGACGGGCGGGGTGGAGGGCGTCGTCCCGATATAGGGTAGGCGTCATCGGCGGCGGCCCAGCCGGCCTCCTCACCGCACGGGTTCTCGGGGACCAGTGCATAGTCTATGAGGCGTCTAGGAGGCCTGGCCGCCCGCCCCACTGCACCGGCCTAGTCTCGCCCGCCACCGCCTCTAGGATAGGTGTCCGGGAGGCTGTCTCCGAGGAGTACCGTAGGGCCGTCTTCCTCGACGACGGACTCAGACCCGTGGGGTATGCTGAGGGGGCGTCGGGCCCCCTGGCAGTCAGGCTGGAGAGGCCTAGGCTAGAGGAGCTCCTCGTCTGCGAGGCCGAGGACGCCGGGGCCAGGGTGGAGCTCGGGGCGAGGGTGGAGGCGGCCGCGCCCGACGGGAGGGTCGTGGTGAGGGGGGCTGCTGGGGCCAGGAGGCACGAGTGGCTCGTCGCGGCGGACGGCGCGGCCGCGCCCGTCTCCGGCAGGCTGCTCGGGAGGGGGAGGTGTGCCTCCTCCGCCCTCATCGGGGTCGAGGCGAGGGTGGTGCTGGACAGGAGGCTGCCCTGCGACGAGTTCTACACGATACACGGCTACCGGTACGCACCCGGCTTCTTCGCCTGGGTAGTCCCCGTGTCGGGTGGGAGGGAGGCGCTCGTAGGCCTCGCGTCGAGGAGGAGGCCCCTCAGGGCCCTGGAGCTGCTGCTCCACGACCTCGACTCCACGCTGGGCGTCTCGGGGGCCTCGGGGCTCAGGAGCGGGCTGGTGCTCCGCGGCCCCCCTCCCCGGAGCCCCGCCAGGGGCAGGCTCGTGGGCGTCGGCGACTCCGTGTGCACATCCAAGCCCTTCACGGGTGGTGGCCTCTACGCGGTCAGCCTCCTAGCCCCGAGGCTGGGAGAGGCTCTCACGGGCGGCGGGCTCGGCGACTACCTGGAGGCGTATAGGGCTTTGAGGGAGGAGCTCCTACTGCAGAGGATCCTATCCTCCGCAGCCCTCGTAGCCAAGCCCATCCTCCACGCCGTCCAGGCCCTGATGGGGGCCGGCTGCAGGGTAGACTACGACAGGCACAGCACGGTGCTCCGCTGCCTACTCTAGCCCCTGCCCGGGGTGCCTGAGGCTAGCGAGGGGAGGGGTGCCGGGGGCTTGGAGTGCGTGCCGGTCTGCGGGCTGAGGGTCTGCCGCGGCGTCTTCGAGGTAAACACGGTCGTGGCGGCGGGCGTCGTCATAGACCCATCGCTGGACCCCGGCGGGGTGGTGGCCGAGGCAGCCCTCATAACCCATGGGCATGCAGACCACTTCAGCTACGCGTGGCTGTTGAGGGGGAGGGGTGCGAGGGTCTACGCCCCGAGGCACTGCGTCGCGTTCGTCGAGAACCCCCTAGTCAACCACATGGCCACCATAGGGTGGGCCGGTGAGCCCCCTGACACGGTCACGCTGCACTTCCACGGCAGGGGTGTGAGGGTCGACGTGCTCGTCGAGGAGGGCCCCGTGCTCGAGCTTGAAGGGTTGAGGGTCGAGGCCTACAGCACGCCGGGCCACACGCCCGGCCACCACTCCTACCTCGTGGAGACGGGGTCTGGGAGGGTGCTTGTGGCCGGGGACGTCGTCTACGGGGAGGAGTACCTGAGGAGATACCCCCTCCTATACCACACCCACACGGTTCAGTGGATGCGTAGCCTCGAGAAGCTGGCCCGCCTCGACCCGGACGCCCTCATCCCCGGGCACGGGTCGCCCGTGGAGGGTGCGGCCAGGGCCAGGAGGCTGATAGAGATGAACATGGATAAGGTGGACGAGATGATGAGGCTTGTAGAGGGCCTCCTGGGGGAGGAGTGCATCTACTTCGACGAGGCTATAGCCTCGGCGGCCAGGGCCACGGGGCTCTCGAGGAGCAGGAGGGCCTACTCCGTCCTATCCCCGACGGTGAGGGCCCTCCTCCTGGCACTCCACTCCTCCGGCAGGGCTTCAATGGAGCTGAAGGACGGCGTCCCATGCTGGCTCAGGGCGGGCCGCTGAGTTATTTAATGGTTAACCCCTATTAGTGGTAGCCAGCAAGGGCCCTCACCGGGAGCCCTAGGCGGGCCCTAAGGGTGTCGAATTATGGATCCAAGCCGCGTGATAGACTACGCGTTCCTACGCAACCTCGACGAGTGGGTTAGGATGCAGCGCAGGGTTCTCGAGACCTTCCGCAGCGTCGAGGAACAAGTGTCTAAGGGTGATAGGCTCGACCTCGTCGTAGCGACGAGGACGGCCTTCCAGCACATGCTAAGGACGATAAAGGCTTTCGACAACTGGCTCCAGGATCCCGTGATCATCGCTCACCTCAGCAGGGAGCAGTTGCTCGAGGTCTGGAAGACCATGTTCGAGATACTGGAGAAGCTGCTCGAGATAGACATCAAGCACACGGGGGAGGTGAGGCAGCTCCTGGAGAGGCTTGCGAGGGAGGGGAAGCTCAACCCCCTAGTCGCCACGGCGAAGTCCATCGGCGGCGAGGAGGAGTCGGGTAGGAGGCCGCCGACGCTCTCGATATAGGCGGTTGCCGCTCACGCCCAGTTTTTCCAGCAGAGCTTCTCGAGGGCCGGGGTCACGACGTCGGAGGGCTTCTCCATGAGCCTCCAGGCCCCGGCCATGCTCCTCCTGTAGTCCTCCGGCCTCCTAAGCACCCTCTCCAGCACCCTCCACGCCTCCCTGACCCCCCGCACCCTCATTAGCGGGGCCCCGAGCCTCGCCACGGCCTCGTTGACCTCGAGCCTCCCCGGGTACAGTGTTATGCCGGGCACGCCGAGCATCGCCGCCTCCCTCGCCATACTGGAGCCCCCCGTCACGACCGCCGCGGCCCACGCCTCAAGGTCCAGCCCCTTCACGGCCCTCGGGGGCACGACCACCCCCTCCAGGCCCGCAACCGCCCTGGCCTGTTCCGGGTACCTTGGGAGGTAGACGACCCTGTACCCCATGCGGAGTATCCCGGGTATGAGCTCCTCCAGCCTCGGCGGCTCAGCCCCCCTGTAGTAGGCCGCCTTGTACTCGGCGGGCCTGACGACCACGTAGCCTAGCTCCTCGAGGCCGAGCTCCTCCAGCACCCCCCTCCCCGGCCTATAGCCGGCGATGTACTCCAGCTCGTCGAAGCCCCTGTAGGTCAGCCTCCTCGTGTAGGCGTGGAGCGTGTACCTCTCGAAGAGGTGCCCCGGTATGTAGCTGCTGTGTACGAGGTAGTCGGCCAGGGGGACTGTGAGGCGGTGGGCTGGCACGCTGTGGGGGCTGTCGCTTATGATTATGAGGGGTTTCCCGAGCCCGTAGGCGACCCTCGCCCCGCTCGGGCTCGGGTACATGACGGCGGCGCAGGCCTCCCCGACGCCGGCCTCAAGGAGCCCCTCAACCCTCCCCGCGTCAGCCCTCAGCTTCCCGTCTAGCCCGGCCCCGCCGTACCCTCCGACGACGACTACCCTGGCCCCGTGCCTCTCCGCCACGCCGACCGTGTAGTCGTAGCTCCTGACGGTCAGCAGCACCCTGTAGCCTGAGGATGCGAGCCTCGACGCCATCGACGCCATCAACAACGCCTGCTTCGGCGTCAACGCGTCAAGCCATACTAGTCTTCGCAAGGCACGCCGCGCCCTCCTCGAGGGCCCTCCTCACCCGCTCGAGGATGGGGGTCAGCCTCTCGACGCACTCCGCCAGGAACTCCTCAGGGTCGACCACCCTGGCCACGGGCTCCTCCCCCGTCCACAGGCTCCTGTAGCCCAGGTTCACGGTTGAGGCGTCCACCTCCTCAACCCCCTCCGCCTCTAGGAGCCTCCGGAGCCTATACAGTCTGTAGGCCTCCTCCACATGGTACCTCCAGAGGTTCTGTGAGAGGTAGTCCTCGTAGCTTATCCCCTTCTCCCCGAACCCCCTCAGCCTATACGTCGCCTTCAACGCCTCCTCGACGACACCCGGGTCCGGCAGCTCGTCCACCCATCCCGGGGGGAACTCGTGGAGGCTCCTGTAGGGGCATGCGAGGCAGGCGACCCTCGGGTGGCCGGCCAGGTAGTCTGGGTGTATGTGGCCCGTGTGCCTCGTCATCCTGGCGACGTCGAGGAGGCTTGTGACGTATATAGGCCTCATCATGCCCCCCGTCGTCAGCCTCGGCCTCCTGGATAGCTGGTGCAGCCTCCTGAACCTCTTCCAGGACTCGAGTAGCCTCTCCCCCTGGGCCACGTAGTCTGGGAAGAGCTCCTTCCTGAGCATCTTGAGGGGCTTGAGCTTCTGGTAGGTGCACCACCTAGCCCCCCTGTAGGGGAGCCCGGTTCTCCTCAGCCTCGACTCCATGTAGGCCCTGTCGGCCTCCAGGCCGTGGTACTCGGCCCCCAGGCTCCTGGCGGCCCTCTCCGCGAAACGGGCGTTCCTCTCCGGCTCCAGGGGCCAGACGTGAACATAGGCTGCGTGCGGCTCGAAGCCATACGTGTCCGAGAGCTCTGCGACTATGTAGAGTGTCGCCATGCTGTCCTTCCCCCCGCTGAAGTTGACGAGCACCCTAGCCCCCATCCTCACACCCTCCTCCCTAAGCCTCCCCCCAACCCACTCTACGTACCCCTGGACGGTCTCGGAGACGTATGCGGGTCTCCAGGGTATGTCCTCTAGCATCCTCCACACGGGGTACGCGGCGCCGCCCACGACGAGGCACTGTGCCTCGGCGTCATAGTACCTTGTCGCGTCTAGCCCCCTCCCGGGCTCAACCCAGAACACCAGCTTCTCCAGGGAGCCGTCGGGTCCGTAGACGGCTGTGAAGTCGCCTCCAGTGACCTGCCAGCCGCGTATAACGCCGCCCGGGCCGATGACAGGGTACCTCTCCACCCCCCGCACCCGCCACGGGTTGCAGCGGGTATGGGCATCCATCCTAATTACCCTCCTGGGCGCCTATGCCCCAGACGGGGTTACAGGCTATGAGGGGAGTGGAGCACGTGGCGGCGGTGGTGCTGCTACTGCTCGTGGCCGTCTCAGCGGGCGTCATAGTGTACGTCTGGTTGACCGGCTTCACGAGCAAGGGGGCGAGCTCGACCGCCGGCCTCCAGCAGCTCACCCGCGGCAAGGCCGTGATAGAGGCGGTGAAGGTGGGGCCTGGCTACATAGCTGTGTACGTGCGCGGGGTCTCCGGCGACCCCTACATAGACACCGTCTACCTCGTCTCCCCGAGCGGCTCCCTGCTTGCAGTCATCAAGCTGCCCGCGAAGGTGAGGGTCGAGCCGGGGAGGGTGAGCGTGGTATACATACCAGTCATACTGTTCCGGGGGAAGATACCGCAGGGCCCGGTCTACCTCAAGCTCGGCTCCTCGACGGGCGTGGTCGCATCCACGGAGAAGCCGATAAACCTGGGATACTACATCCAGGAGGCCATGTCGCAGCTCAGTATAGGCATATTCGTGGATAGGGGAGGGGCCTGGAACTACGGGAGCATAGCCCTCGACACCGTGCTCAACGTGACGCCCGGGCTCATCTACGACCACGCAATCATACTGAACCCCCTCACGGGCGTCTACCAGTACCTATACTCCTCCGGTGTGAGCCTCTACTCCGGCGAGGAGGGCAGCGGCGTCACCACGCTAGTAACGCTGTCCACCCAGCTCCCCGCACCCCTCTCAACATACATAACGATAAACTCGACGACGTTCTCCGCCGACCTCTACGACCTATACTACTCCGTCGGGGCCGCGGAGTACAAGCAGCTCATGTACAAGTACTTCGGCCCGTTCATAGTGATACTCAACCCCCAGTGGGGCGTCGGGAACTTCACCGTGTACATACACGGGGTCTTCGGCGACACTAGGCTCTACGACTTCAGCCCCGTCGCAAGCAGCAAGTACGACGTAGCCGTAGACCTCATAATACTGTACGAGGATCTCTGGACGCCGGCCCAGCTATACACGCTAGACAACTACGTCGACCACGTCCTGCGCGTAACCGTGTTCACGAACGGCACGATAGCCGTGTGGGTCTACCACTGCAGCGGGGGCTACCTCCACGCCCTCTTCCTAGACCCGCCGAGCTTCACCGATATGCTGAACTCGGTCAAGGTGTACGAGAACTGCACCGTCACATGGGCCGAGCTGGTCGCGTCGCCGTCGCTTGCCACCATAGGCAGCCTCGGGGGCAACGAGGCTGCGGCTAAGGCAGCGGGCCTCCTCTACCTCAAGCCGCACAGCTGGGACACCGACGCCGGGCAGGGAGTCTTCGTGCCCTACGGGAGCGGCGAGATACTGACGGCTGTGCCGATAAGGGTGAAGTAGCCCCACGCCCACTCTCGTGGGCGGCGCAGGGCCTTGGCCGAGCTCAGCCTCTGCATTGAGGAGGGGGCCGCGGGCCTCGGCGTTTTCACCTACTACGGCTTCGCGTGGGCCGACAACCCTCCCGCAGGGTACCCGGGGAGGCTCGAGGAGCTAGCGGCCAGCGTCGTCGAGAGGGTTAGGAGGAGGTACCCCGACCCCTCAGCGCTGACCAGGAGCCCCATCGTGCAGGCCTACAGGAGGTTCTACTGGAGGATAGGCATAGACCCGACGAAGACGAGGCCGTCGGGGGAGGCGCTCGCGAGGAGGATTATAAGGAGGGGGGCGCTGCCGAGGATAAGCCCCATAGTAGACGCCGGCAACATAGTCTCTGCGGAGACGCTGGTGCCGATAGGGATATACGACATAGACCACGCCGACCCGCCCTTCAGGATAAGGCTGAGCAGGGGAGGCGAGGTCTTCCACCCCATCGGCGGGAGGGAGCGCGTACTCGGGGCGGGCGTGCCGATCCTCGTGGACTCGGCGGGGAGGGTCATGCACATATACCCGTACAGGGACTCCGTCGAGACGATGGTAAGGCCCTCGACGAGGAGGGTGATGGTCGTCGCGGCCGGCGTCCCCGGTGTGCCAGAGGAGCTCGTCAGGGAGGCTGCGTCGAGGGTGCTCAGGATACTCGTGGAGGTGCTAGGCTTCCAGGCGACCCAGGCCCGCAGGGCCCCTGGCTGCTAGCCCTCCAGCCCCACGGGCACAACCACCCTGGAGCCGTCTATGCTCACCGACCTGAACACGACCCCATACACCCTCCCGAGAACCCCCGGCGTCAACACTTCCCCAGGCCCACCCTCACACACCACCCTGCCCGCGTGGAGTACCGCTACGTGGTCGCAGTACAGGCACGCCGTGGTAGGGTCATGCATTGTTGCCACGGCGGCCTCGACCACCCCCTCCCCGAGGAGGCGTTTAACCGTCTCCATCACCCTAAGCCTGTTCGCGACGTCCAGGTGGGCGGTGGGCTCGTCGAGGACGAGTATCCTGGGTTCCTGCGCGAGCGCCCTCGCTATAACCACGAGCCTCTCCTGCCCGCCGCTCAGCTCTGCCAACTCTTTGTCGAGGAGCCCCTCTATGCCCAGGAGCTCGGCCGCCCTCCTGGCAGCCTCGTAGTCCGCCCTGCCCGGGAGCCCGAGGACGCCGTGGTAGGGCGTCCTACCCATGACGATATAGTCTATGACCCTGTAGGAGAAGACGGTGCTGGTCGACTGGGGGACGTACCCCATGAGCCTGGCCAGCCTCCTCCGCGGCATCCTCCCCCAGTCCTCCCCGAACACCAGGACCCTGCCCCTCCACGGCTCGACGAGCCTCAGCAGGACTCTCAGGAGGGTGGTCTTCCCGGCCCCGTTGGGGCCGAGGATACAGGTGAGCATTCCGCGCGGCGCCGTGAAGCCCGCCCCCAGCAGCACCGGCCTGCCCCTCGAGTACCCGTAGTGTATGTCTTCTGCCGAGAGGGGGTGGGTGCTGCCGCCCACTACCTCCACACCCTCCCAGCCCTCCTTAGGAGGTATATGAAGAGGGGGGCGCCCATGAGCGTTGTCAGCACTCCTATGGGCAGCTCCTCGGGGAGCAGCGTTCTTGCAAGGTCGTCGGCGAGCACCATGTAGGCGGCGCCGGCGAACACGCTATACAGTACAACATCCCTGTTGTCGGAGCCCACGCTGAGCCTCACTATGTGGGGGACTATGAGGCCGACCCACCCGATTATACCCGTGTACGCCGTCACACCCGCCGCTAGGAGGGCGCAGAGGACGGCCACGAGCATCCTCTCCCTCGACGGGTTCACCCCCAGCGCCCTCGCCTCCTCGTCCCCCAGGCTGAGCACGTTCAGCCTCCAGCGGAGGAGGACTATGAGGAGGGCTGCGGGCGCGGTGACGGCGAGCATCCTGGCCACCGTCGGCCAGTACGCCGCCTGCCCTATGTCGCCCATCAGCCAGTAGACTATGGAGGCCAGCTTATGCGGGTTGGGCGCGAAGTACTTCACGAGGCTTAGCATGGCGGAGAAGAACGCGTTCACTATGACCCCTGAGAGCACCAGCGCTATTATCGAGCCCCCGCCCCAGCTCCACGCTATCAGCATGACGACGGCGAACGCGGCTAGGGCGGCCGCGAACGCGGCCAGCTCCACGGGGAACCAGGGGGGCAGGAATGCTATCGCGAGTGCAGCCCCGAAGCCCGCGCCGGCCGCGATGCTCAGTATGTAGGTGTCGACGAGCGGGTTCCGCAGCATGCTCTGGAGCGCAGCCCCCGAGACCGCCAGCGCGACGCCCGTCACCGCGGCGGCGACGACCCTCGGCGCCCTGTAGAGAAGCACTATCGCTACAGCCGCCTCCCCCGGGCTGTGGGTGAGGCGGAGGGCGTACGCTATGCAGTCTAGAACCCTGCCCGGGGGGAGCGGGTACCTGCCGAGGAAGAGGCTGGCCACGACGGCTAAGGGGGCCGACGCCGCGGCCAAAAACCTCGCGAGGCCCCTCGCGTCCAAGAGCTCAGCCCCCCGCCGCGACGCTGCTGTAGGGGATCCCGTACCACTGCCTGTAGTACATGTTGGCGATCTTGTAGAAGTCGAGGCCGCTGTAGAGGGACGGGTACATCTTCATCGACAACCATAGTATGAAGAGGCTGCAGCCGACGCCCCAGTGATCGTAGAAGGGCTCCTTATACACCCTCCCCTCCTCAACAGCCTTCAAAGCACTCCACTTCGGGTCCTTGAGGATCTTCTCGGGCCCGTACCTCGCCCACCACCATATCACTATCATGTCCGGGTTCCAGCGCGCTATCTGCTCGAAGTCCACGTGGACGTACGCCTTGTCGGGGTAGGCTTTGGCGGCGACGTTGACGCCGCCCGCCAGGACTATGAAGTCGTTGACCGTCCCGTTGCCGCCCTGAACGGTGGTCGGCGTGCTCCAGAGGTAGAGTACTCTAACCCTCCTCCCCGGGGGTATCGACGACACCTTCTCCTCTACGAGCCTAACTATGGTGTCCATGTCGTGGATCAGCTTCTCGGCCCTCTCGAGCCTACCGTATATGAGGCCTAGCAGCCATATCAGCCTCTTGACGCCGTTGAAGCTCTTAACCTCGACCCTTATCACTGGTATCCCGAGCCTCTCTATGGAGTCGACCACGCTCCTCTTCCACGGCCATATTATCACGAGCTGGGGTTTGAGGGCGGCCAGCTCCTCAACGTTTACGCTGAAGCTGGAGCCGGGGGAGGGTATCTTCGTTATGTTGGGGTAGGCCTTGGAGACGACTATGTTGTACTTAGCGTACTTGGAGACCCCGACAAGCTTATCCATGGCGTGGAGGGCTACGTCGAGCTGGTAGCTTATGAAGTCGACGACCCTGCTGACGTGCCTGGGTATCCTCACATGGTTCCCGAGGAGGTCGACGACCTCCATCCATTTCAGCCCGTAGGAGGCGAAGGCCTGCTCCGGTATGAAGACCCCGTAGAACCTCCTCAGCAGGGTCTCCATGTCCCTCCTCCAGTCGAGCGACTTGTAGTACTGCGGGTAGAGTATGGATGCTATATACTCCCTGCCTATGATGTCCCTCGGGCCCCAGTCGAGCACGCCGCCTATGCTGCCCCAGCAGGGGACGCCGTAGACCCTCCCATCCTTCACCGCCTTCAGAGCCCTCCACTTCGGATCCCTGAGGATCTTGTCGAGGGCCTTCTGTATGGCTGATGGGCTGCCCGCGACCAGCACCGCGTCCGGGTTCCACTTGAGCAGTGTCTCGAACCCTATCTTCGGCCACTTCTCCCTCGGCATCTCCTCCAATGCTACGTTGACGGCTCCTACATCGACTATGCTACTCCCCCACGAAGTGTTCGCGTAGACGCTGAGGCTCCCTCCCCTCAGTATACTGTAGGCGTCCACCATGACTACTCTGAGCCTCCTGCCCTCCGGTATCCTCGAGGCAATTGACTCTATCTCGTGGAGCCTCGACTCTATGAACCCTATCAGCTCCTCGGCCCTCTTGGTGGCCCCGAGGAGGACTCCTATCGCCCTGATAGCCTTCACCTCGTCCCCGACGCCCCTTATGAAGAACGCTGCGACGGGTATGTGGAGGCTCTCAAGCCTCTTTATTATCTCGCCGCACTTGCCCCAACCATAGTCCATTATGACGAGGTCTGGGTGCAGCGCGGCCAGCTCCTCGACGTTCACCCCGGAGAACTCGCTCCCGACGACGGGCTTGAACCTCACGCTCGCAGGCAGGTACTGGTCGTACTTGACGTACTTCCCTACACCGACTATAGTATCAGCCCTCCCCAGCGCAGTGACGACCTCCGCCCAGTAGGGGGCCAGCACGACAACCCTCCTTGCAGGCCTAGGCAGGGAGACGAGCACGCCACGCCCATCCCTCGCGGCGACCCCCGCGCCCGTGTACGTGCGTGTCATGGTAACGGTGCTCGTGGCCGTTAACGTCCTCGTCACGGTCACGGTCTCCGTAATGGTCGTAGCCCCCGTGAACCTGGTGTAGGCGAGCCATCCCGCGACTACCGCTAGGATCACCGCTACCGCGACTAGTGCAGCGTAGACAGCCCTACCCATGTACACCATTCCTCCAAGAGTAGATGCACAAGGGGCTGCGCGCGAGTAAAAATACCTAAGGGATAGCCGGGGGGTACATGCCCCTGGAGAGGGGGAAGGGTGTACATGAGGGCGCTGATAGTCGTCGGCTACGGCTCACCGCTCCTCGAGGCTGCCAGGAGGGCTGTCGAGGAGGAGGGCCTCGGAGACGTCATCGGGGTCGAGCCACCCTCCTCCGCCACGGGCAGGCCGGAGATCCTAGTCGTCTACGCCCCCACGCCCCCGAGGAGCGTCGACTACGACTCCGCCAGGGTGGTTGTACCGGTAGGCGACACCGGCGGCATGCAGCCCAGGGGGCCGCCGCAGGTCGTGGAGAGGCTCAGGGAGTACATGAGGCTGGGCGGGGAGGAGAACCTGCGTAGACTGGCCCGCTACATAGCCCACCTACTCGGCCTCTCCAGCGCCGAGCCTCCACCCCCCGAACGCGTCCCCTGGCACGGGGTCTGGCACCCTAGACTGGGCGTCTTCAGCAGCATCGACGAGTACCTGGAGGCCTACGGCGGTGGATGGGAGGGCGTAGCGGCTGTGCTCTTCCACCGCAGCTGGTGGCTCTACGGGAACACGGAGCCCGTTGAGGCCCTCGTGGAGGCCCTGGAGGAGGAGGGCGTCGGCGCGGCGCCCGTGTTCACGACGGGCTACCACGGCTCCATGGGTGAGCCCTCCGCCGAGGACACTATAAGGGAGCTGATAGCCCCCTCCGGGGAGCCGAGGGTCGACGTCATAGTCGACATGCTCAGCTTCCTCCTCCTGGAGAGGGGGAGGGGTGAGGGGGTTGGGCTTCTGAGGAGGCTGGGCGTGCCCATCCTGAAGGCGGTCAGGGACTCGAGGCTGAGCGTAGCGGAGTGGTTGAGGGCGCCCGGGGTGTCGCCCCAGAGCCTGATATACGAGGTCTACATGCCCGAGCTGGACGGAGTCATAGAGCCCGTGTTCCTGGCCGGCTCGAGGCCCGCGGCGGGGGGCGGGTGGAGGCTCTACGAGCCATACAGGCCCCACGCCGCCTACCTGGCGAGGAGGGTGAAGTCCTGGGTGAGGCTGAGGAGGAAGAAGCCCTGGGAGAAGAGGATAGCGATAATACTCAACAACCCGCCCTGCAAGATGCTGGAGGCCACAGTCGGGGTCGCCCTCGGCCTCGACGCGCTCGAGACCGTGGCTAGGCTCCTGCACAGGCTGAGGAGCGAGGGCTACAGGGTGGAGGGGAGGCTGCCCGAGACCGGGCAGGAGCTGGCCGACATGATACTCGAGCGGCGCGCCCTCAGCGAGTTCAGGTGGACGAGCCCGAGGGATATAGTGGAGCGGGGAGGCTGCCTAGCCCTCATACCCGTCGAACAGTACATGGAGTGGTTCATGGAGCTCCCGGAGGAGAAGAGGAGGGAGATGGTTGAGTGGTGGGGGGATCCGAGGAGGCCGAGGGGCGCGCTCGCGGCCGCGATGTATAAGGGGTGCTTCGTCGTCCCAGGCCTCAGGTTCGGAAACGTCGTCGTGATGCCGCAGCCGAAGTTCGGCTGCGCGGGCCCGGCCTGCGACGGCACGGTGTGCAAGATACTCCACAACCCCAGGGTGCCGCCTCCACACCAGTGGCTCGCCGTGTACCGGTGGGTCACCAGGGTCTTCGACGCAGACCTCATACTACACGTCGGTACGCACGGCTCGCTCGAGTTCAGGCCGGGTAAGAGGGTCGGGGTGTCGCCGCTCTGCTGGCCAGAGATAACGATAGATGATAAGCCGTTCATATACATCTACGCTGTAACCAACCCTATGGAGGCTGTCGTGGCCAAGAGGAGGGCCTACGCCGTGATAGTAGACCACCTACACCCCCCTATGAGGGCCAGGCTCGGCGGCCTCGAGGGGGTGGAGGAGGCGCTGGAGGAGTACAGGGAGGCGAGGGCGGCTGGCGACGAGGCCAGGGCGACGGAGGCCCTGAAGAGGCTCAGGCTGGCAGCCGGGGAGGCAGGCATACCCGTCCCCGCGGGGCTCGGGGGCGACGAGCTCGCCGCCGAGCTACACCGCCTACTAGAGAGGACGAGGATGAGCATGGTGGAGGACGGGCTCCACGTCTTCGGGGAGCAGCCTCCGCCTAGGCGGGCAGCGGCCATGGCCGCGGCCCTTATGAGGAGGGGGACTGCGTCCTGGCCGCCGCTAGTCGACATGGTCGCCGAGGAGCTCAGGGGAGGGGGGCTGTGCAGCGGCGACTGCAGGGAGGTGGCCGTCAGGCTCGTCGAGGAGACCCTGTCGAGGCTCCTGGAGAAGGGTGTTCAATCAGACAGGCTCACGGTGAGGGAGCTCGCCGAGGCGCTTGAAGAAGCGACCGCCGGTATACTAGGGGGTGGTGCACCCGGTGACGAGTAAGGGTGCCGCACTGGACGCGGCCAGGCTCCTCGAGGCGTTTAGGGCCGGGCTCAGGCTAGCCGAGGCCATCATGGAGGCCCCCCTATGGGAGAGGAGGGGCCTGGCCAGGGCGCTCTCGGGCTCATACGTGGAGCCGGGGCCGAGCGGCTGCCTCGAGCGCGGGGCCGTCGACGTCCTGCCGACGGGCAGGAACATGTACACCCTGGATCCCTCGAAGCTGCCGACGAGGAGTGCATGGATCGTCGGGGTCAGGGCGGCCCGTGAGGCGCTCGAGAGGGCCAGGAGGCTGACGGGCAGGTACCCTGAGACGGTCGGCCACATACTCTGGAGCATAGACGCGTTCAAGGCCGGCGGCGAGCAGCTGGCAGCGATACTCTACATGCTTGGCGTCAAGCCGGTATGGGGGCCGGGAGGCAGGGTTGAGGGGGTTGAGCCGATACCGCTCCGGGAGCTCGGGAGGCCCAGGGTAGACGTGCTCGTCAGGGTGAGCGGTATAGTGAGGGACGCGCTGCCAAACTACATAGACCTCGTGAACGAGGCTGTCAGGACTGTGGTGTCGCTCGATGAGCCAATCGACGCGAACTACCCGAGGAAGCACTACCTGGAGTACCTCGAGGAGCTCCGCAGCCGCGGCGTGGAGGCCGCGGAGGAGAAGGCGGCTGCGAGGGTGTGGGGAGACCCTGAGGGCGCCTACGGGGCCGGAGTCAACTACGCTGTCTACTCGTCGTCGTGGAGGACGAGGGACGACCTGGGCAAGGTCTGGGCCAGGTGGAGCTCGACGCTCTACCTTAAGGACTCCTCGTCCGAGGAGCCCGAGCTCCTAATGCTCCAGGCGAGGAGGGTGGGGCTGATAGTCCGCCACCACTACACCGACGAGCACGACCCGACGAACTGCTGCTGCTACTACGCCTACCAGGGCGGGCTGCAGGCGCTCGCCGAGAGCCTGGGCGCCAAGCCGGTGAACATCGTGGTCGACACGACAGACCCCTCGAAGCCGCATGCAAGGACTATCGGGGAGGAGCTGGCCAGGGTGCTGCACTCAAAGCTCCTCAACGACGCATGGGTCGAGGCAATGATGAGGCACGGGTACCGCGGCGCCGCGGAGATAATGAAGAAGGTCGACCACCTCTACGGGTGGCAGGCGACGAGCAACGCGCTCCCGGACAGGGCATGGGACATGCTGGCCGAGAAGCTGCTCTCAAGGAGGGTCAGGGAGTGGATGAGGAGGGTGAACCCCTACGCCCTCGAGGAGCTCACCAGGAGGATGATGGAGGCGGCCGAGAGGGGGCTCTGGAGGCCCGGGGAGAGGGCGTGGAAGCTGCTCCTCGACGCACGCATGGAGGTGGAGGCCGTGCTCGAGGGCGTGCAGGGCCCCGGCGTCCAGGGGGGAGAGGTGAGGGTCTACACCCCGGCCGACGTGCCCGCCTGGGCATCGTCCATGGAGAGGGTTGAGGAGGCATGGAGGAGGGCGAGGAGAGGAGGGTGAGGTTCCCCTTCACAGCGATAGTGGGCATGGATAAGGCGAAGAAGGCGCTCATGGCTGTGGCGGTCGACCCCGCCATCGGGGGAGTGCTGCTCGCGGGGGACAAGGGTACTGGCAAGACTACGCTCGTCAGGGGGCTCGCCCAGCTCCTCCCACCCATCCCAGTCGTCAAGGGCTGCCCCTTCAACTGCAACCCCTACAACCCGATGGAGATGTGCGATGAGCACTACAGGGCGTGGAGGAGGGGCGCCAGGCTAGAGGTCGTGGAGAGGCCGATGAGGGTCATCGACCTACCCCTAAACATAACCGTCGACAGGCTCGTGGGGAGCATCGACGTGGAGAAGGCTCTCAGGGAGGGGAGGGTTGTCTTCAGGCCGGGGCTCCTGGCGGAGGCGAACAGGAACATACTATACATAGACGAGGTGAACCTCCTCGACGACTACATAGCAGACCTCCTACTAGACGCCGCCGCCTCCGGCTGGAACATAGTGGAGAGGGAGGGGTTCTCCTTCAAGCACCCCGCCCGCTTCATACTAGTTGGGAGCATGAACCCCGAGGAGGGTGAGCTGAGGCCACAGCTCCTCGACAGGTTCGGCCTCTACGTGGAGGTCGAGGCATCCAAGAACCCGGAGGAGAGGATGGAGATAGTTAGGAGGGTGGAGGAGTTCAAGCAAGACCCCATAGGCTTCTACGAGAAGTACCGCCCCCTCGAGGAGGAGGCCAGGAGGAGGATAAAGGAGGCACGCAGGCTCCTACCGAGGGTGGAGCTAGGCGACGAAC
>CAYZCH010000055.1:0-6812 GCA_964476405.1 uncultured Desulfurococcales archaeon | reverse complement strand
GTATACGTATACGTCACTCCCCCGGGGGTCCGATGTCTTCATAAAACCACCACGGCTCATCTGCAACACCCAGGCAGCCATGCTACACGCATATACCCGCACCCTTATAAAGCCTGGCCGGCTAATCGGACTTAACATACCCCTTGCCGGTATTACTAGCCTACATGGTTAAGGGTGATACGGCGCAGAACTAGGGTAAGGGCAGCCGTCATGAGCTCTGCCGCTGCAGCCAAGCTGACCGTGTATGTCTGCCCAAAGCTCGCGGCTGCGATAGAGCTCACCACGCGCTTCATAGAGAACATAAGGGGGGCCATCGGCGAGCTCGAGGCCAGGAGGGGCAGCCTCTCCGAGGCAACATTGGAGGTCGAGAGGAGGGCCTACACAAGCCTACTCTCAACCGCCAACACGCTTGTCGAGGACACCACCAGGATATACGAGATGCTCTGCAGCGAGGCGAACCCGACACAGTATACACTGTATCGCGCAGCACACATGCTCTCAAGGATACTTAGCAGGCTCAGGTACGGCCACAGCCCGAGACTACCAGCACACATAGTCGCCCTCCTCCACGAGGCAAACAAACACCTCGCCGAGGCCGCCCATGGGGGAGGGTCAGTGGCCTAAAGCGACATCACAACCCCTCAGCAGAGGCCGATCATCATCACCCACCCCCCATCCTTACACCCGATAACCGGCATACACAGCTTTAATAACCACGCAGCCGCGACATATTACCGGGTAAGAGGCTATGCCCGAGGCGGTAGAGAAGATCGAGATAGACCTCTCCAACGTGCCTCTAAGGCCGACCAGCAAGAGGGAGATACAGCAGCTGGAGATGGCATTGATAATAGGAACCCTCTACCGCCCAGAGGTCCTTGAGCTCATCAGGGATCCGCTGGAGAGGGCGACGTGGGTTGACAGCCTAGCCGTCGCGGCGGCCGCCCTAGCGAGGGAGAAGGCCGGCTACACTATACCCATGATAGCGGAGGAGCTGGGCCGCAGCGAGACGACCATAAGGAACCACCTCCACGGCAAGACGAAGGCGGGCAAGCTCGTCCGCGAGACCTACGAGCTCCTCGCAAAGGGCAAGCTAAGGCTCGTCGTCCCGTTCACGGGCATACAGATAACCGCCGAGGAGTACAATAGGCTTAAGTCGCTGGAGGAGAAGGTGAAGGCGCTCGAGGAGGAGAACAAGAAGCTCAAGAAGCAGCTCGAACAATGCGTGAAGCCGGAGCAGCTCGAGGAGAAGCTCAAGCAGCTCCGCTCGACGATAGAGGAGCTCGAGAAGGAGAACGCGCGCATACGCGAGGAGGCGAAGAAGTACAAGGAGACCCTCGAGAAGGTAAGGGAGCTGCTCTGCAAGTAAAAACGATTAACCAGCAACCCCTGGAACCAGAAGGGCAGCCCTAATGCCATGCCCATGGTACCAGAACGGCATGTGTACATCCCCGAAGCTGCCCGAGGCCTCAGAGCTGGTGGTGTCTAGAGAGAGGTGCCTGGGAGGCCCCGAGGCGTACCGCCTATGCAAGTACTACGTCGAGCCCGAGAAGGAGGGGAGGAGGGGTAAGCGCAAGGGCATAGAGAGGTTCTCGACGCCAGCACCCGCCGAGGCGCAGAAGTATAAGCCGTACCCACCAATACATGTCATTCCGCGCAAACCCTCATCGGCATGCCCCTTCATAAAGATCATAAACTATGCTGGCGGCTACCTCGCCTACTGCCGCGTACTCAACAGGCTGCTGACAAAGCACGAGGTCTCAAACTGTGACAGGTACTGGAAAACCTGCCCTTTCTACCGCATCGGTAGAGAACAGCCCTAACCCCCTCCCAGCCCCCTCCACAACCATGCCCAGCATCGCCGCCTCATTCAACACTATAGGCACCTCCACACCGTTAACTAGCAGCGAGGGCGTGTAACCCTCCTCATCCAACGCCGGCACCGTGACCTCCTCCACCACCACGCGGAGCCCGCAGAGCCTAGCATCCTCAACAACCCTCTCAACAATACGCTCAACAACACTGCTCATCCACCCAAACCCTCTAAAGAACACCAGCCTGACGACACCACCCTCCAAAACACGGCACCACTGGTCAGGGATACTGGCGGCCCCCGCCTAAGAGGGGGGTGGGCAGGTATCACCTCACCGCAGCCACGCGCGTGCTATATATTTCAGGCTTCTCAGGAAGAGTGTTATTGACAAGGGGGAATACAGCGTGACCGCAGACCTGGAGAAGAGGCTAACAGTCGACAGGAGGATACTGAAGAGGATAATCAAGGAGCTCAAGAAGTGGAAGGCGCCCGCAACCGTACTGCTCAGCCTATACATACCCCCGGGGAGGCCTATAAGCGATGTACTCAACCTGCTCAGACAAGAGCACGCCATAACAGACAACATAAAGTTGAAGCGGACGCGCGACGCCGTACAACGAGCGCTCGCCGCCGCCATGGACAGGCTCTCTAGCATACCCAAGGTGCCGAAGAACGGCCTCGCGGTCTTCTGCGGCGAGAACATGGAGACCAGGGACTTCATATGCATAATGTTCAGCCCACCAGACCCAGTACCCGTCTTCTACTACAGAACCGACAAGTGGTTCCACACCGAATTCCTGGAGGAGATGGTTGAGGGGAACGAGGTCTACGGCCTAGTAGTGGTGGAGAGGGACGAGGCCACCATAGGGATACTCAAGGGCACAAGGATACAAGTACTCGAGGAGATAGAGGGCTACGTCCCAGGCAAACACCATAAGGGGGGTCAGAGCCAGCGCAGGTTCGATAGACAGATAGAGCAGTTTGTAAGGGGCTTCTACAAGCAAGTAGCCGACTCCATGAACAAACACTTCCTCCCACTACTCGAGAAGGGCGTGCTCAAGGCAATACTCGTAGGGGGGCCTGGCTACGCGAAGCAAGACTTCCTCGAGACAAACTTCATAGACTACAGGCTGAGGAAACTGATAGTCCCGAGGCTCTTCGACGTCGCGTACCAGGGCGAGACAGGCCTAAGGGAGCTGGTGATAAGAGCCGAGGATGTATTGACTAAACAGAAGTACGTGGAGCTCGTTAAAGCCGTCGAGGAGTTCAAGATACACCTAGCCAAAGACGATGGACTAGCCGTATATGGGCCGAGGGAGGTGAAGGCCGCGCTCGAGATGGGGGCGCTCAAGACACTAATCATAGACGAGGAACACCCCGAGGCGGACAAGCTGGCAGAGGAGGCCGAGAAACGCGGGACGAAAGTATACTTCCTCTCAGACGGCATACCCGAGGCCGAATGGATAAAGAAGACGTTCAAGGGCCTCGTAGGGGTTTTACGCTACAGGATCTACTAATGAAGGGTCAGCGGAGACGGTATGCCAGGCAACCGCATACCCCCGACGCTATGTACACGCTGCAAGGGCTACAAGAGGCTCTGCGGGCTACACATCTGCCCCATACTAGCCAAGTTCAGGAGCCAGGTTCTCGGAGCCAACAGGGTCTCATCGAGGGAGGTTGAGGGCTCAACACCGCCAAGCATACTCGTCGGCGAGAAGAACTACCCAAGAGTACCCGTCATCCTCTACACACCCCCCGGGATACACGGGGAGGCTGCGAGGAGGTACGACGACCCGGAGAACTGGCACGCATCCAGAACCCCACTCGCAAAGATCATAGAGTACCGCTCCTACCTCGTCGGCGGGATAATGAGGATCCACGTAAAGAGCCCGTGGAGGCTCTACGAGCAGGAAGTGGCGCCCGCCGCGACCTCTACAAGACCCGTTGAAACCGAGACCCTGCTGGCCAGGAAGCCGGAACCCATACTCCGGTTCGACGGCCTCCTAGCACCCCACGGCCCCTCCGCGCCAGCCAATAGGGTCAGGGTCGCTGGCGACCCGAAGCCGCCCAGGAAGCTCGAGAAACTAGTATGGGACGACGCGCCAGCCGCCGAGGCGACCATAGAGCTGTACCGCAGCGGAGTAGACTACTACACTATACTAACAGCGTTCAGCCTCGGGATGCTCGGAAGGCTGAGGAACAGGAGGCTGGTTCCGACACGCTGGGCGATAACAGCGGTAGACGATATAGTCGGGGACTGGCTACTGGAGCACGTCAAGAGATACAAGCCGCTCGACAAGTACAAGGTGTACAGGGCTAGCTACCTCGGGAACACGTTCACAATACTCCTAGCACCCGGCGCCTACAGGGCCGAGATGATAGAGATATGGTACCCACTGACCCCATGGACCCCCACAGCCTCGAGGCCAACAATAGTATACATCGACGAGGACAACAGGGGTAGGGTGACGCCGCTAGATGGGGGATACATGGCGGCGAGGCTCCCCGTGCTCGAGAAACTATACTCCGAGCAGAGGCAGGCGACCGTACTGATAGTGAGGGAGGTCACAAGAGACTACTACGCCCCCGTAGGCAACTGGCACATAAGAGAGACGGTGCGTGAAGCCCTCTCCAGGCAGCCTGTAGCGGAGGCACAGAGCCTAGAAGAGGCAATCACCGCCCTACTCCGCCACACCAAGGACAAATACTGGGCTTCGAGGGCGCTCGCCTCCTCCAGGCTCCTCAAGCTCCTGAGGACGCAGACTAGCCTCGATGCCTTCCTAGCCTCAGGGGACTAGAACTGTTTTATAGATGTGGGTAATCCCTATGAGAGTACAGGGTAGAGACATGCCCCAGCTGTCCACGGGGCTTGTCATAGCCGGCGCATACGCAGATAAACTACGCAGAGTGCTCTTCGCCCAGCTCAGGGACAAGATAAAGAGCAAGGAGATAGAGGGACAGGAAGTAGCTAAAAAGGCTGGGGAACTAAACCGCATACTCTTCGAGATACTCGTAAACAAACTAAAACTAGACAAGGGCGACGCCGTGAGGATAAGGATAGAGTACGACATCAAGGACGGAAACATAGAATGGAGGCTCAACACCCTACAGATAGAGGCGTTTAAACGCATACCGGACGACGAGGTGAAGAAGGCTGTAGACGAGACACTCAAGGCAGCCGAGGAGGTGCTCGCCAAGCCCGTGAGCGCGGAGGAGGCCGCATGGACTGGGCAGCAGCCAACCGCGCCAAAGCCCGAGCTTCAGGCGCCACCAGTGAAGGTGAAGGCTCTAGTCCTCCTCGGTAAAACAGGGGAGGGGGCACTATTCAACCTAACCGGCACCAAGGACGAGGAGCTGGGGATAGTGTCTTTTACGCCCGAGGACGGCAAGACCAGGATCGAATCAATAATAGTAGCCAACAAAAATGCGTACAGGATGGAGACAGTCATAGATAAACCCTACGAGGACGTGCTGAAGGCCGCCAAGGAGAACGCCAAGGAGATACTGGAGCTCCTGAACGCACAGGCGTACAGTAAGATAAGCGCAGACGAGGCTAAAAGCATAATAAGGGAAAAGCTACTCACCTTCATCTAGCACCACTATGAACACAAGCGCTAAAATAGTGGAACACCGAGGTACTAGATGCTGATGGTGAGCCCAGACCTGTTTATAGGCCACAAAGGCCTTCACGAGGGAGCCCCCGACCCCGACATAGTAAGGGACATACACCTGCATAACGGCCACGCATACATAGAGCTGGTGAACGGCACCACGATAAAAGTCAGCCTCACGGACGAGATCAAGAAGCTCTACTGGAAGGTGAAGATAAGGAACAGAAGGCTTGCATTCGGCCTAGACTAGCAACAACCACCACACGACACTCCCAGGGCTCCAGCAGCCACAGTAGATGGCCGACCTGTATGGTGCCAGGGTAACACGCCGCAGGCTCCCTCCCCATCTTTTCACCATATGTCTCATGTTGTGTGGTGTTTCAGGTAGTTTCTTGTCTGGCAATAGAGAGGTGTTTGGCTAATTAGAGTTGCTCTTGGATCCTGTCAGGAGCAATAACAGCCAGCAGCCCACAGCCCCCCGGCATGTCTCAGGGTAACACTACGGCCAGAATACCCAGGAGGCATCCACCCCGTTGTAGAGGTGGGGATTATAGTGAGAGACATGCCTCGAGCTGAGAGCGAACCCTCTTCGAGAACCCGATCCTGATCCCAAGCCGCCGATCCTTGTAGATGTAGATTATCCCCTTGGTCTGTAGGAGGCGCAGCACCCTGAGGAGCCAGGACGCGTCGGCATCGAGCTCGCGTTGGAGCTGGTCTGCGTAGAGGTATGTAGTGCCCCACTTCATGTAGTGGGAGAGTAGCAGGTCTAGCACCTCCTGCTCCTCGGGTGTGAGCTCGGAGTAGTCGATGATGGCTTGTATGCAGTACTCGGGGGGTATGTTTTGTTTTTTCTTGTCAGCCTTATACGTCTCTGCGACTGTGAACGGCTGGAGTAGACCTGATCCGCGGCTGCGTATTCCCCTTGTCTTGTCCTTCACTGCCGCCCTTACCTGTTCACCGGACTCGAGTATCTGTTTCGCCAGCGCCATGTACTGATGTACGCGGCTGTTCATCTGCTTCTCGAGGATATTCCTGGCGTACTCCTCCCCCTCGCGTGTCAACTGCCAATACCCGTTCACGTATTCGAAGAGGCCGCGCGTCTTCCAGTAGCTTAGATAGCTGCTGACGTACCTCGACGTCCTACCCAGAACCTGTGCTATCTCAGCAGCCCTCATCGGCCTGGCTAGCAGCAGTACCGCTATCGCCTCGACGACCTTGCTCCTTGGCCCACTGCCAAGCTTCCTGTCGCCTCTCTCATCCTGTAGCTGCATGCGCCCCCTACTCTGACTCGGTAGTGTTCACAGGGGCTAGGAGGTGTTGGAGGTGGTAGTACCAGAGGTTCTTAGAGCAGGTAGAAGAGGAGTAGGACTGGGAACGCTATGAGGATGACC
>CAYZCH010000054.1:0-4151 GCA_964476405.1 uncultured Desulfurococcales archaeon | reverse complement strand
CTCGGGTGGAACTTCTTACCCCCGGCCCTCGCGAACTCGAAAGCCTCCTCTATGCATAGCCTTGGAACCGTCACTGCGTTACCGGCTATGCGTGGATCGGCCGACATCACGCCGGGGACGTCGGTGTAAAAGATTATCGCGTGCGCGCCGAGTATCGAGGCTAGGAGGCTCGCCGTGAAGTCGCTTCCTCCCCTACCCAGGGTCGTTATCTCGCCGCTCCTCGTGGCCGCTATGAAGCCCGTTATGACCGGGACTTTGCCGTCCTCGAGTATACTGCCCAGCTTGCTCCTGACCCTCGGCACGGTCTCCTCCATTATAGGGTTGGCCTCCCCGAACCTGTCATCAGTGACTATACCGGCCTCCCAGCCCGTCAACATGACTGCATCGACTCCCCTGGCCCTCAAGACAGCCTCCAGGAGCTTAGCCGAGAACCTCTCCCCGAAGCTCAGCACGTAATCCCTCAGCTTGGGTGTCACGAGCCGGAGGTACCTGACAGCCCACAGTATCCTGGCGAGCTCGTCGGAGAGCCTCGTTATATACGCGAAGGCTTCGCCGAAGATACTCATATCGTTAACCGTCTTCTCCAGGACGCGTACATGGCTCGTCGTCAACGCGGACAACTGCCTCTCAAGGTCGCGGGGGTCGTGGAGTATCCTCAACAGCTTATCCGTCACACCCTTCATAGCCGAGACTACGACGACTACGGTGTATTCCTCCCTAAGCCTCTCGATGACGGAGGCGACCTTGACGTATGCCTCCGGGGAGTTGAGCACCGAGCCGCCAAACTTAGCGACCACGAGGGGTTTGAGCACCACCCTGGCCCCACCACACCGTGGGTTTCCACACCCACCGGCGTGGTGGGGCACTGTAAAAGAACGCTTAAGGCTTTATGCCTGCGGCCTACACGGTATGAAGTCGTGCACCGAGTACCTCGGCGGCCTCTCTATTATCTTGTTGCGGAGCATCCAGTCGATGAGCACCTGGTATGCCACTATCCTCGATATGGATCTTGACCCGGCGGGCCCGGGGCTCTTCATGAAGAACGCGTTAACCTCGTATATCGTGCCCTTGTAGCCTCTGTCGAGCGCCGACTTCGCCAGCCTTATCACGTCGACTAGGAGGCCGGCTAGGGCCGGGCTGTCGTTTATCCTGGCGTTCACTATCAACTCGTCTCTCGCACCGTTGAAGCTCACATACTCTATGAGCATCGAGACGAACTTCTTGTCGCCGAGGGGCTCCAGGTAGCCCGTCGGCTTGATGAAGTGTGGCGCGTCGTACCCCAGTATATCCTTGACTATACTGCTCTTGGTCTCCTCCTTCGCGAGGTTCCTGCTCGGGTCGAGGAGGGCGTAGAAGTCCATGTTGCCGCCTATGTTGAACTGCACCACGCCCAGCACGTGCCTATTCCTCTCAGCCAGGTGCTCTAGGAGGTCGCTTGTGAGGGGGGTGGCGCCACTGGCGCCGTCGTCACCGAGTACTATGCTGTTCCTCGACTCGGCCGCAGCAACCATTACGGGATCCCTCGCGAGGGTTGCTGGTATCGCGTTGACAAAGACCACCGGTTTCACGGTCTCCGCGTACGTCATCGCGGCGTAGAAGTATGCCTGGCTCGCCGACAACGCCTTGACGTCGCCGCGCCTAATCTTCTCCCTCAGCTCCTCCCACGATGACACCCGGCCCGTCTTCTCCGTCGTTATGAGGTGGACTAGGACGTCCGGCTTCGTCTTCTCCCAGAGCTTCACCACACGCTCCACGGCCTCCTCTAGGTCAACCTCCTCCTCGAGCCCCCGGGCCTTTATCGGGAGGCCCCTAGTGCTCCCAAGGTGCAGGCCGCGCTCGACGACAACGTCCCTCAGTGACTCGGGTATGTCGAGGTCTGGGTAGTACTGTGATGCTATCTCGGCCAGCGTCCGCCCGACCTTCCCCTCGTCGACATCGAGGCTCGACGTGAACACTATGTCCTCTATCCTATACTCCATCTCGGCGTCCGCGAATGGTACACCGTACGGTTTTATAGACCCCTTCTTTATACGCTCGACCCCCAGTGCTAGGGTAGTCGCGACGTAGCCCTGACCTATTAGGCCTACACTTATCCTCGCCATGGCTATTCACCCCTCATGCAGGATTGGATATAGGCTGTTTCAGCCCTGGACAGCAGGAAAGCTGCAGAGGGGCTTCCATATTAGGTTATCTATAGTAGGAGGGGTAACCGGTATTTATATGTTTGGATTTCGCGCCAGTAATGTTAAATAATGCAGAACAATATTTATGTAGAAGCATCCCCGCCAAGAGACCAACAGGAGCCAAGGAGGGGGCGGGCATGCCGCGTATAGAGATACACGAGGTGCCCGGCAGGAGGCCGAGGAGGATAGGCGCACACAGCCACATACACGGCCTCGGCCTAGACGAGAAGGGCAAGGCGAGGTTCATAGGAGACGGGCTCGTAGGCCAGGTGGAGGCCAGGGAGGCTGCAGGAGTCGTCGTTAAGATGATAAAGGAGGGGAAGATGGCTGGTAGGGGCATACTGTTCGTAGGGCCGCCGGGCACCGGGAAGACGGCGCTCGCCATAGCGGTAGCGAAGGAGCTTGGAGAGGACACACCCTTCGTCGCGATGTCGGGCTCCGAGATATACAGCAGCGACATGAAGAAGACCGAGGTGTTGATGCAGGCTATAAGGAAGGCGATAGGGGTCAGGATAAAGGAGAGGAGGCTGATCTACGAGGGTGTCGTGGAGGAGTTGAGGGTTGCGTTCACGAGACACCCCATGAACCCCTACATCAAGATACCCAGGGAGGCTAGGCTGAGGCTAGCCACGCAGGACGACGAGCTGGTGCTCACAGTCGGGGGCGAGGTGGCGGCGCAGCTCCTCCAGCTCGGCGTGAGGAGGGGGGATGTAATATGGATCGATGCGGAGACGGGCACCGTCCACAAGGTGGGCAGAGCCAAGAAGTCTAAGAGGAAGTTCGACGTCGATGTCTACCGCGTAGTCGAGATGCCGAAGGGCCCAGTCAAGAAGGAGAAGGAGATAGTCCACACGCTAACCCTACACGACCTCGACACCGCCGTAGCCGCCAGGAGGGCCGCGATATCAGCCCTCCTCGGCCTCGGAGTTGAGAGGGAGATACCGGCGGAGGTCAGGGAGGAGGTCGATAAGCAGGTGAAGAAGCTTATTGATGAAGGGAGGGCCGAGCTGGTCCCCGGCGTGCTCTTCATAGACGATGCACACATGCTCGATATAGAGGCGTTCAGCTTCCTCTCTAGAGCCATGGAGAGCGACCTCGCGCCAATACTGATACTCGCAACGAATAGGGGGATGACCAGGATCAGGGGGACTGATATCGAGTCGCCGCACGGGATACCACTCGACCTCCTCGACAGACTGCTAATCATAAAGCTGAAGCCGTACAGCAGGGAGGAGCTGAGGGAGATCATAAGGATAAGGGCCGAGGAGGAAGAGGTTCCGTTGACTGATGATGCCCTGGAGGAGCTGACCGATATAGCGGCTAGACACAGTCTACGCTACGCGGTTCAGCTGATGGAGCCGGCGCGCATACTGGCTGAGAGGATGGGTGAGGCGAAGGTCAGGGCGGAGCATGTACGCGAGGCCGCGAAGTACTTCGCCGACGTCAGGGAGAGCATCGAGTACATAAGGAAGTTCGAGTCCATGTTCATGAAGTAGGCCCGTGGGCAACCCATAACTATCCCCAAAGGACACCTAACACTCCATAGGTGGATCGTGAGACCCGAGGCTTCCAGGCGGGGCGGCGCTGGCAGCGTGCAGGCGAGGGGGACGCTACACGCTATAGAATACATACTCGGCCTCGACCCCCAGTCGTTCTCGAATGCAGTGACGAGTATACTGAACTCGGGGGTAGGGGAGCTCGTAGCCGTCCATTGGGCGGCGTTCATCAACATAATGGGTGCATGGCTGCTCTGGGAGTCCAAGTGCAGGTTCAGCGACGACGAGGACGCTGACGGTCTCTGCAGGGAGCTTATACCAGCGGGTGCGGGTAGGAACAGTGTGGCCACAACATACAATACTATGCTCAAGACGAGCGTGCTGACCGCCTGCGAGGATCTAGCCCCGGGCTGGCTGCTCCCACAGTGGGTCAAGTGGTACGCCTACCACTCGAGGAGGCAGAAGATACTCG
>CAYZCH010000053.1:0-10056 GCA_964476405.1 uncultured Desulfurococcales archaeon | reverse complement strand
CGAGCCCGGAGCCATGATGCTCATACGCGGCGACGTAAGGGTCGAGGCTAAGACCGGCGGGCTCCTGAAAGGCTTCCTCAGGAAGGTGCTTGGTGGGGAGAGCGTCTTCCTGACACATTACCGTGCAGGTGGGGGAGGTGGCGAGGTGTGGCTCGTGCCTCCCCTCCCCGGCGACATAGCCGCCATAGAGCTCGATGGCTCGCGGAGCTGGGTTGTGCAGGATATGAGCTACCTGGCGCACTACGGGGACATAGACGTCGGAGTGGCGTGGCGTGGCGGTAGGGGGCTGCTGGCCGAGGGGGAGCTCTTCTGGTTGAAGCTCAGCGGTAGGGGCGTCGCATGGGTGAACGCCTACGGTGCCCTGGAGAGGGTCGAGGTCGGGGCCGGCGAGAGGATGGTGGTGGACAACTTCCACTTCGTAGCCATGCCTGCAGACACGAGGTACCGTATAAGGACTGTCGGGGGGTTGAAGGCGACGCTGTTCAGCGGGGAGGGCCTCGTCGTGGAGGTGGAGGGGCCAGCCGAGGTCTATGTGCAGACGCGTATACTGCCGGAGCTGGCCAGGATCCTGCGCAGGTTCATCAGGGTTAGGGGCTGAGGCTGCATGGATTTTATTTAATTGTTCTCATTCTAAAACTAAGAAGAGTTAAATACTAATACTGTATTTCCTTCGCCGGAAATTTTGGAGAAAGACCTTGAACGCGAAGCCCCCCGTAGACAAGGAGAAGCTAAAAGAGGTCGTCGAGGCCGACTCGATACTCGTGGCGAAAGACATACTCGTAGACCTATACGAGAGCTCAAAGAAGCTCCTGAAATTCGTCGGAGGATTCCTCTACAACGTCTCGAAGAAGGCGGGCAAGATGATGGCCCGCCGCCTCATGGAGAGGGGGCTGATGACGAGGGATACCTGCCTCGATGTGCTCGCAGAGTCCTTCGTAATATCAGGCTACGCTGAGGAGGTGAGCATAGAGGGTGACAGGATAAAGATGAAGGGGACTATATTCGGCTCGAGGATGAAGGGGGAGAAGAAGCCCGTCGACACACCCATAGCGGGGTTCATAGCCGGCTGGGTGGAGGAGTGCACGGGTAAGAGGGTCAAGGTGGTAGAGGAGAAGTGCATCGCTAAGGGGGACGAGTGCTGCGTGTTCCGGATACAGGGTAGCCGGTGGTTCTAGCCTCCGCGTCCCTCACAGGCGCAGCCTCCGACACGAGCAGGGTCACGGCGAGTGTGAGTATCAGTAACCCGAGCACCAGCGCTGGCGTCGAGGCCGCGCCGCTGCTCCTCGACGCCGCCTCAGCGGCTGCGAGTACATGGGTTATGGCTGCCGGGACGGCGGCTAGGAGGAGTATCCGTTTCGGACACATCAATAAGTGTTACACCATCTATACCTATGTGTACCCCCAGGCTTAATTAGTTACCCCCTCCCCGCACAATCCCCCATTTAACCCTGCAAGAAGGCCTATGGCCCCAGGGACTGCGGCGTGTCTAGGCTTGTGAGCTTCTGGGGTAAGGGTGGGGCGGGTAAGACAACGCTGAGTGCGGCCGTCGCCGTCGCGCTTGCTGATAGGGGTAGCCGCGTCCTTGTGTTCTCTAGTGACCCGACGCCGACCCTCGGCGAGGTCCTGGGCGTGGAGCTTGGGGGTGAGCCTAGGAGGGTGTGGGGTGGGCTTTACGCTGCCGAGGTCGGCGAGGAGGAGGTGTTGAGGATGTGGAGGGAGAGGTTCGGCGGGGAGGTCTATGAGGTCTTGTCGTCGCTCCTCCCCGTCGACGAGTCAATAATAGACTATGTGGCGGGCGCCCCGGGCGTCGCGGACGAGTTCCTCATGTACTATGTCTACGTCATGCTTGGGAGCGGCGTCTACGACTACGTTGTATGGGATACGCCGGCGGCTGGTGGTAGTATAAGGCTGCTTAGGCTTGAGAAGGAGTTCTACCGCCATCTCGGCGAGGCGGCAGCCCTCTACCTGAAGCTGAAGGGGGTGTTCGACAGGCTTAGGGGTAGGCGTGGCGGTAGGAGCCCCCTGGAGCTTATAGAGGGGTGGAGGAGGCTTGCGGAGGACATACTCTCCATGCTGGCGTCGGGGAGCCACATGCTCCACGTAGTCGCGCAGCCTGACGAGCTGAGCTTGTCCGTGACAGGGAGGATTGTGAGGGAGTTCGGCGAGATCGGGGGGTCGCCGAGGAGGGTGCTCGTGAACATGGTCCCCGACGCCTCCACGTGCCCGGACTGCCGCCCCTTCGTCTCCGCCGCGGAAAGGAGCATGAGGATCGTGGGTGAGTTCAGGAGGCTGTTCGGGGACATCGTGTACACCGTGCCCCTCCTGGAGGAGCCCCCGAGGGGTGTTGAGAGGCTCCGTGAGCTGGGCTCGCTGCTCCTAGGCTCCGGGGCTGTCGTCGTCTGAACTATTCTGTAGTAGTGTATTGTTTGTATAGGGTTTTTGGTTGCAGAATAATTTAATTATTCCGGGTGCCCCGACACAGTATAGCCCGGAGTGTATCTGGTTGGTGGTGTAGCATGCCAGCCGTCCCGGTGGCCTACGGGTTGTTCGGCTACGGAACCGCCGCCATGACGTACGGGCTATACCTGCTGACGGGCTTCCCCCCAGCCTCGGGTGGCGAGGAGGCCAGGAGGGTTAGGGCGGCGCTGGCCGCCAACGGGTTCTGTTTCGGCGGCATAGCCCAGCTGCTTACAAGCATACTCTTGTTCGTCTTCACCGGCGACGCGCTCAGCGCTACGACGTTCGGGATCTTCGGCGTCCTCTGGATAGCTATATGGCTGAACGACTACTTCAACCTCGACCCACGCCCCCTAGTCTACCTCGACATAGCGATAGTCATCTGGACGATACTGAGCGGTGCGTGGAGCCTCGCGCTCGGCCACCCCGTGCTCGCCGCGCTGCTGTGGAGCATAACGGTGCTCTGCATCCTGCTATGCCTGGTGCATGGTAGGGGGTCTGCGGCGAAGCCGGCTGGCTTCATGGCCGTGGAGACCGCCGTGCTGGCCTACTACATCTCGGCTGCAGTGATATTCCAGGTGGCGCTCCGGTTCCCCCTGCCGTTCTAGCTGGCGGGTTGGGAGACGAAGAATAGGGGCTACGCGTGTTTTTACCGTGGGTGCGTCCTCCCCCTTGCCCGGAACACTCCTCGTCGCTACGTGGGGGATCCCGCATAGGTGGCAGAGGGTTGAGTATGAGCTCGAGGGGGAGAGGCTCAGCTCGTATACCTCGCTGAGCATGCTCGTGAAGAAACACTGTAGCGGTGACTCGTCCTGCTCCGCGCTGATAATAGTAGCCGACTCCGCCGCAGCCAAGTCGGGGGACGAGGAGTGGGTTAAGAGGGTCTCAGCCTACACCGATATAGTGGAGGTAGCCCGCTCGACCATCGATGACTGGATCAGGGATAATATAGTCGGTGACGACCCCCTCGCCAACCTGTATAGCGCTGGGCGGGTGTACATCAAGGTCGCGCCGAACATAGGCTCATTCCCGATAGGGAGCGTTAGGCAGCCGAGGGGCATGCTCAGCCTGGCGATAGACGATAAGCTCACTAGCCGGGGTTTGGTAGTCTCCCCCCTCGGCCTCTACGAGGTGCACGCCCTATCCTATATACTGGACATGCTCCTGGACGGGAGGGGGGAGTATGATAGCGTGGTCGTCGACTTGACGCACGGCGTTAACTTCATGCCGCTCGCGACTTTCAGAGCAGCCCTACACGCCGCCCGCACATACGCGGTGTCGCGCGGCAGGAGCGTCAATATCTACGTGTACAACTCTGAGCCCGTCTACGGGAACTACCCCGGGCCCTACAGAATACACATGCTCGACAGCTACACTATCGAGCCGCCGAAGGCAGCGTTCATGCTCGCCTACTCGACTAAATGGTTCCACGGCTCCAAGGGGCTGAGGCTAACCAAGCAGGCCGGGCGCCTCCAGTCAGAGCTCCAGAAGAGGGTTAGAGCGCTCGGACGCGAGGTCTCCCGCCACTACCTCGACTGGCTCGTGGCCGTCGGCGCATACAAGGCGTGCGCGGGGCTCGCAGCCATATACTACGCCAGCAGCAGGAATGAGGACTGCAACCTATGCCGGGCGGTCAGCCAGCTAGACGAGGCCCTGCAGCTCGCCCGGAAAGCGGTGGAGGTTACCAGGGATGGTGAAGGAGTTAAGGCGAAATGGGTTCTCGCGGCTCCACGTAACAGCGCCTGGGCGCTTACCGCCGCTGCAAGCATAGCAGACTACGTCGTCAGAAACGTCGCCCACGTCGCCCTAAACCCGGAGGAGGAGGGTGTTAGCGTCGAGGATCTACAGGCCGTGGCTGAGAACATGGGTAAGGGGGAGGGCGCCGGGATGACGAGGTGCATGATGGCCGTCAACGAGTGCGACTCGCTGAAGAAGAACTGCCTAGAAAACCCCGATGAGGAGCGCTGCCCACTCATAGTCGGTGATGATGTGTGGCCCGAGGAGGAGTGCATGTCGTCATCCGCGAGTCCGAGGAACTTCGTTGCCCACGGAGGCCTCGAGAGGAACCTCGTGGAGGCCAAGAGGACTAGGGAGGGGAGGCTGAAGCTGAGGTATAGGAAGGGGTGCTGGGGGATAGTGAAGAACCTGCTGGTGGACCTGACCCGCCGGTGACCAGTCCTTGGCGCACTGCGTGCGCGGGTTAAGCCACGGAGCCCTCGGGATAGTGAACGCTATAGGGTCTGGGGGGTTTGGGGCGGCTGCAGCCCTCAACCTAAGGGTTGAGGTGAAGGTGTGTGTCGAGGAGGCCGGCGTCTGGGAGGGGGTTGTCAAGACTAGGGGTGCTCTGAGGAGGGTGCCGCCAGCCATACTCGAGTCGGCCGCGGCCGTCGCCGCCGAGAGGCTGGGGTGTAGGGTTCCCGGGTTGAGGGTTGAGGGGGTGAGCGAGATCCCGTACGCGGCGGGGCTTAAGGGGAGCAGCGCCCTGATAGACGCCGTCCTCCACGCCCTCCTCAACTACTGCGGCGTGGAGGTGAGCCGCTACGAGAGGGCGGTGATGGGTGTGGAGGCCGCCTACAGGGCAGGGGTCACCGTGACCGGGGCCCTGGACGACCACCTCGCGGTCTCCGGCTGCGGGGCCTATGCAACCATTAACCCCGATACCCTCGTGAGGCACGACCCGTGCCTCGGGAGGCTCTATGCAGGCGTCGCCGTCCCGGGCTCACTGGAGATAGGGGCTGTTAGGCCGGAGATGTACAAGGGGCTGAGGAGGCTGTACGCGACGGCGTGGAGGCTGGCCGTGGCCGGCGACTGGTGGGGCGCGGCCACCGTCAACGGGGCCGCTGGGCTGCTGAGCCTCGGCCTGGATCCAGGGAGGGTTCTCGCCCCCCTGGAGGGCTACGACCTGCTCTCGGTGGGTGTGACGGGGAAGGGGCCGGGCGTCTACGTGGTGTCGGGGTCGCGTAGGGTCGCCGAGGAGGCGGCCGGCGTGTTGGCGGGCATGCTTGGCGGCTACGTCGTCGTCGCGGAGCTGGTGTCGTGTCAGAGGTGCTGAGCGCCCGTCTTCTCCAGCCTCCCGATACCCTTCCCCCTCCTGGTGTAGGCTATGATCACCGTGGGCCTCGGCGACTCCTCGGCGGATCTTATAGCGTCTAGTATCGCTGAGTGGTTGTGGCCGTCGCACTCCACGACCCTCCACCCTAGACTCCTCCACCTCCCGGGTATGTCCCACTTCTTCTTCACGGCGTCCGTGGGGCCGTCCAGCTGGAACCCGTTGACGTCGACAATGGGTATGACGTTGGAGATGTTGTAGTGTGTTATCGTGGCGGCCGCCTCCCATACCTGGCCCTCGTCAAGCTCGCCGTCCCCGAGTATGACGAACACGCGGTACGTGTCATCGGTGCCCTCGAGCCTCATGGCGTACGCTATCCCGGCCCCTATGCTGAGGCCCTGGCCGAGGCTACCGGTTGAGACGTCGACGCCCGGTATGGATACGGAGGGGTGTCCTTCGAGGCCGTCGAAGCACCTTATCTTCCTCAGCATCCCCCTGGGTATCACGCCTAGCTCCGCTAGAACCGCGTATAGTGCTGGCGCCGCGTGGCCCTTGCTCAGTATGAGCCAGTCCCTCCGCGTCGGGGCCCCGTCGTCCCTGAGGCCCCTGGCGAAGTAGATCGTTACGAGTATGTCGGCGACGCTCAGCGACGCTCCGACGTGGACGGACTTCTCTATCCTCCCCATCTCAACTATGCTCCTATAGACCCTCTTCGAGACCTCGCGGAGCCACTGCATCAACTCTTCTCACCCAGTGCGCTGAGCGCGTGGGCCCTCATCTCCTCGGCGGGTATCCTGAGCCCGAACCATATCTCGACGTTCCTCGACGCCTGGTAGGAGAGCATCCATAGGCCGTCGACCGCCGTGTAGCCGTGCCTCTCGGCCTCGACTATGAGCCTCGTGCGTGGAGGGGTGTAGACCATGTCCATGACGACCGCGCCCCGCGGGAGCCTCGGTATGAGGCTAGGCGGTATCGGTGAAACCCTCCTGCCGCTCGCCGGGCTCGCGTTCACTAGGAGATGCACCCTGGGCACGACCACCTCGTAGAACTCCGGCCTAGCCCTGCCCGCCACGGCCTCCACGCCCAGCTTCTCGGCGTACATGGCTAGCTTCACAGCCGTTACGCCCGTCTTGCTCGTTATGTAGAGCCTCCCGACGCTCCCCCTCAGCGCGTAGACGGCCGCCCTAGCCGCCCCGCCAGCCCCTATGATTAGGGCTTCGTCGGCGCCGCTGTAGCCGTGCCTCTCGAGAGAGGCTATCACGCCGTACCAGTCGGTGTTGTGGCCTATGAGCACCGACCCGTTCTTAGAGACCGTGTTGACCGCCCCTATCGAGCCCGCCTCATCGTCCACCTCGTCTATGTACCTCACTACGTCGACCTTGTATGGCTTGGTGACGTTGAATCCCACGCAGGCGTCGTCCCTACGGCACCCCTCTATAGCCGCCACCGCCTCCTCAATACTCTTTACATCCACGACCCCGTACTCGACGTCTATGATGCCGCTGAGGGCCCGGCGGTACATGGCCGGCGAGAGCGTGTAGCCTATGTCCCTGCCTATTATGAAGAGCCTCGCCCTCTTCAAGGCCGGGCCTCGTCCCCGCCGCTGCCTGGGGAGGGGTGGCACCTTATAAACTGGTGGGATTTTCGTGGGAATAAGAGGTGTTAGACCCGTGGGACTAGGCCATGTACTGAAAATGACTATCTTCGGCGAGAGCCACGGAGCATGCGTCGGCGTGGTGGTGGAGGGTGTGCCGCCGGGCCTCAGGGTCGACCCAGGGGAGCTCAACGCGGAGCTGGCCAGGAGGAGGCCGGGGGCCGCCTACACCAGCCCCCGCAGGGAGGCGGACGAGGCCTTCATAGCCTCGGGGGTATACAAGGGCTACACGACCGGAGCCCCCGTCACCGTCATAATATGGAACAGGGATGTCGACAGCAGCTTCTACGAGAAGACGGTCAGGTTCAAGCCGAGGCCGGGGCACGCGGACGCCGCCGCCCTCATGGCCTACATGGGGTTCCACGACTACAGGGGAGGGGGGTTCCACTCCGGTAGGCTCACCGCAGGCATGGTCGCCGCCGGGTACTTCGCGAGGCTCATCCTCCGGAGACACGGGGTGAGTGTGGCCGCCTACCTGAAGAGGCTCGGAGGCGTAGAGTGCAGGGCTGGGAGGCCCGGGAGGGAGGAGGTTTACCGGAGCCCGCTCAGATGCCCCGATAAGGCCTCTGAGGAGGAGATGGCGGAGAAGCTTAGGGAGGCCGCCTCGAGGGGCTGGAGCCTCGGGGGTGTCGTCGAGGCGTACACCGAGGGGCTCCCACCGGGGCTCGGCGCCCCACACCTCCACGGCCTGGACGCCGACATAGCGGCAGCCATGTTCTCGATACCGGGCGTCGTCGGCGTCGAGTTCGGCGAGGGTTTCCGGGGTGCTGACGCGTCCTCCGAGGAGCTCGAGGAGGCCATATCGGTGAAGGACTGTAGGCTGAGGATCGAGACTCCATGGGGCGGCGTGCTCGGGGGGTTCAGCGTCGGCGACATAGTTGTAAGGGTGGCTTTCAAGCCGACGCCGACGGTGAGGGCCAGGAGGAGGAGCATAGACATCCGCGGCCTCGTCGAGGCCCCCGTGGAGGGGAGGGGGAGGCACGACCCCGCTATAGCTGTGAGGGGTGTGGCGGTGGTGGATGCCATGCTGGCGTTCACCCTGGCAGATCACCTGCTCCTATGGCTGTCTAGGAGGTATGGCCACTACCACCTAGCCGAGAGAGGAGCTCCTCGACAGCCTCCCTGAGGGCCTCCGCGGCGGCCCACGTGTAGGGGTTCTCCGACCTTATCTCCTCCACGACCCTCTCGAGGCCCGTTATCCTGTCGACGACCGCGAGGGTCTTCCTCAGACTATGCGTCGCCAGCTCCTTCAAGTCGGCGTCCTCAACCCCCAGCAGCTCCGCCGCCCTCCTCCTGGCCTCGGCGAGGGCCTCCAGTGCCAGGTGGTGGAGCACCTGGTTCACGGCCATCACCTTGTCGTGTGTCTCCGCGTCAACATAGACTATCCTCGCAGCCAGCGCATTAGATAACAGGTCCTCGAGCCTCTCCCTCCAAGATTCGAGGTTCACGGGCGTCACCGCTATGGTCTCCCCTGCCGGGCACTCGAGGGGCCCGTAGAGTGGGTGGAGGCTCGCGTACTCGGGCGGCTCCCCTCCCCTCGACGCGAGCCTATGGTATGCCTCGACGACCGGCTTCTTGACCGACGATATGTCGAGGATCAGCATGGACTCCCTCAGCATCCCCCAGTGCCTCTCGAGAACCGATGGTATGGCTGATGAGGGTATAGCGTACAGCATTATGTCGGCCCACTCTATCGCCTCCTCCTCATCCATGGCCTCGGCGGCAACCTTCTCGGCGAGCGCCGCCGCCTTGACACGGCTCCTGCCCGTTATCGCGAGCCAGCACCCTGCCCTAGAGAGCATCGAGGCTATCATGGAGGCCATGGAGCCGTAGCCGTATATCGCTATCCTCGACTTGACGGGGCAGTAGACCTGCATGCACTTAGACCACCTCGCCAGCTCGAAGTACACGTCCCTCACGAGTGACGCGGGTATGCCCTTCCTCTCGGCCTCCTCGGCCAGCATGCTCGCTACTATTATCTCCCTCCTCTCGTCCTGCACTGGTGCATGTATTCTTGACTTTAGGGTTCCGAGTATCTTGACGAGGTTCATCCTGGCCGCTATCAGGTCGACGATGCTCCTGTCTATGCTTATGAGCCCTGCTCGGAGCTTGCCTACGCCCTCCTCCTCCACTCCAGCACCACCTCCAGCACCCTCCTGGCTATGGCTTCCGGCGTGAGGCCGTGGGCCCTGTAGAGGTCTTGTATGCTCCTGGCGCTCCTCCCGTAGCCCTTCGCCGCTATCGGGTGTATGGGGGTGGGGTATCTCGGGGCTAGGGCCTCCACCACAGCCCCGTAGATGCCTCCCCTGGGCGCGTGCTCCTCGACGACGAAGACTATCCCTGTCTTCCTGGCGAGCTTCTCGAGGCCGTCGGCGTCGGCCGGCTTAACGGTATGCATGTTCGCCACTGCCACCCTGAGGGAGTAGTTCTCCTCGAGCAGCTCGGCTGCCCTGAGGGCGTGTGCGAGCACGGGGCCCGCGGACACTATGGCCGCGTCGCAGCCGTCGCGTAGGAGCTGCAGCCTCCCCGGCTGGAACGGCGTGTCTATGCTTGTGACCCTCGGGGAGTAGTCCCTGCCGACGCGGATGTAGGCGGGGCCCCTGAGCCTGTGGAGCGTCTTCACGGCGTTGTATGCCTGTGGGGCGTCGGCGGGCACCACAACAGTCATGTTGTGGAGGCTCCTCATCAGCGCTATGTCTTCGAGGGATTGGTGGCTCTCGCCGTCAGCGTGGTCGCTGAACCCGCTGTGGGTCGCGACTAGCTTGACGTCAAGCCTCATCCTGTCAACCGTGTTCCTCACCTGCTCCCAGGCCCTCATCATGAACATGGCGAAGGCGAGCGCGTAGGGCCTCTTCCCGGCCAGGGCGAGGCCGGCGGCGAAGCAGACCATGTCCTG
>CAYZCH010000052.1:0-12113 GCA_964476405.1 uncultured Desulfurococcales archaeon | reverse complement strand
TAGGAGGCGTCAACCGTGAGCTACTATGAAGGCGGGGACTACGACGAGCTAGAGGCGATCAAAAGGAAGAAGCTACTAGAGCTACAGCGGAGGCTCCTAGAGGAGGAGGCGAGGAGGAAGGCGGAGGAACAGGCACGCGCCAGGAGGGAGGCGATACTACGAGCCATACTAACACCCAAGGCCAGGGAGAGGCTCGCAAACGTCAAGCTCGTACGCCCCGAGCTCGCACAGTTCGTCGAAGACCAACTGATAGCACTGGTTCAGAGCGGCAGGCTCAGGCCGCCAGTCGACGAGGACATAGTCAAGCAGTTACTAAGCACAATCTATGAGCAGACGCACCGCGAGACAAGGATAAGGGTTAAGAGGAGAGGAGGCTTCTAAGCACCCCCCAGCAACAGGGAGGCGGAGCCCCCGGGGATCCACCATGGCGCGCAACAAGCCGTTGGCGAGGAAGCTCAGACTAGCCAGGGCATGTAAGGCGAACAGCCCAGTGCCCCTATGGGTCGTCATGAAGACCAATAGGAGGTTCACAAACCACCCACGCCGGAGGCACTGGAGGAGGGTGAGCCTCAAGCTCTAACCACTCGGGGGTGCTAGGCCGTGAAGGACAAGAAGGAGATGATCTACACAATCCCCCTCGGCAGGATATACTGGGGTAGGCGCACTAACAGGGCGGCCAGGGCCGTTAAGGCTGTAAGGAGGTTCATAGCGAGGCACTTCGGCGTGGAGCCCGAGAAGGTCATCATACACACCGACGTCAACGAGTATATATGGAGTAGGGGGATCGAGAAGCCGCCGCGCAGGATAACCGTCAAGGCCGTGAAGGACCCGGACAAGGGCACGGTCAAGGTCCTCCTCGTGAGGAAGAAGAAGTAGCCAGGTTTTAGCCCGCCGCACCCATACAACACATGGTGTAGCAGCGCCTTGATCGAGCTTATGAGCATCTACGGCAACCCGAACATAGGAGTATACCTGTTCGCGAACAACCACGTAGCGATAGCCCCTCCAGGCATAACGCAGAGGGAGAGGAGGAAGATAGAGGACGTACTCGGAGTCGAGGTTATAGAGACGAAGATAGCAGACATGGTGATAAACGGCGTCCTCCTAGCCGGCAACGACAAGGGCCTACTCCTCCCAAGGATAGTTAAGCCCGAGGAATACGAGTACCTCAAGGAGCAGTTATCGGGGAGGATGAAGATAGTAATATTGAACGTCAAGGCGACGGCGCTCGGCAACCTGATAGTCGCGAATTCACGCGCCGCACTAATATCAAGAATGATTGACCCCTCAGCGGTGCCGTTGATAAAGGAGGCGCTGGGGGTTGAGGTCGTCCTGCGGAGGGAGCTGGCGAACATACCCACCATAGGGTCAATGATGGTGGTCACCAATAAGGGGGGGCTAGTACATCCCAGTGTCAGCGAGGAGGAGCTCAAGATACTCAACAACCTGTTCGGAGTAGAGTTCATGACTGGAACAGTCAACTTCGGAGTATACTTTGTAAAGGCCGGTATAGTCGCAAACGACAAGGGCGTACTAGTAGGCGATGAGACCACGGGCCCGGAGCTTATGAGGATTCAGCAAGCCTTAAGACCAGAGGAGTGACAGCCCGTATCAGCGGGGCGTCGCCATGGAGGTCAAGTTTTACAGGGTCAGGGGGAGGATGCTGATACGCCACTACAAGAACCCCGAATGGAAGAAGTTTAGCATAGATGTTAGAGCCGTGAAGCCCGAGCACGCCGTAGAGAAGGTCTTGTCGGAGCTGGGGAGCAGGCATAAGGTTAAGAGATACCATATAGTCATCGAGGAGGTTAAGCCCGTGGAGCTCGAGGAGCTGGAGGACATGAACCTGCTGAGGCTAGCAGAGCTCAAGAGGTGGGTCAAGGTTGACTGAGCAGGCACGCGGCATCAGCCTCCAGGACGCGCTCGCCCAGCTGGCAGCACTCGAGGACTATATGGGCCGCCTCCAGGCGCTCATAACAGCGCTTGAGCAGAGGATAGAGAGGCTGACGGAGGCGGAGGACGCCGTTCAGTCACTTAAGAAGGACGAGGAGGTGCTTGCAGGGCTGGACGGGGGCGGAGAGATATACTTCAACGCGAGGGTCGTCGACCCGGACCGCCTCCTAGTCCACCTAGGCCTAGACCTTTACGCCTTCCTTAACCGGGAGAAGACCCTCAAGCTGATAAGGGAGGAGAGGGCAAGGACGGCCAGGCTCCTGGACAGCTACCGCCGTGAACTGGTGAGCGTCGCACAGTACTACCAGAGCCTGCGGGCAGCCGTCGAGCAAGCCGTCGAGGCGGCCCGCAGGGCAGGGCAGCAGGGGAAGCGCTGACCACGGCAAGCCCAATTATACACCCCTCCACCCACACCACACGCTTAAGGGGAAGTGTAGAGAATGGTGTTCAATAGGCTCAAGAAGGTAGTCAAGAGTTTCGTCTCGCAGGCGGCGCAGAAGATAACAAGTAAGGTGGCGTACAGGGAGCTGACGGAGGAGGATATAGAGCCGCTCCTCGAAGACCTAGTTATAGGGCTCGTAGAGAGCGACGTAGCATACGAGACAGCCGAGGCTATAGCCGAGGAGCTGAAGAAGAGGCTCATCGGCAAGAAGATAGGGAGGTTCACCGATCCGAAGAAGTACGTCCTAGACGCCTTCAGGGAAGCGGTTATATCGATACTTGAGAGGGGTAGGACAGACATAGACCTCGTCAGGGAGGCTAAGAGGAGGCAGCTCCTAAAACTAGTCTTCTTCGGCGTCAACGGTGTAGGGAAAACCACGACCATAGCTAAGGTAGCCTACTACTTCAAGAAGCACGGGATAACACCAGTCATAGTAGCGGCCGACACCTACCGTGCAGGTGCGCAGGAGCAGTTGAAGAGGCACGCCGACCGCCTAGGACTACCCATAATAACTGCGAAGTACGGCTCAGACCCCGCGGCCGTCGTGTACGACGCCATAAAGTATGCGAAGGCGAGGAACTACCGCGTACTCCTTGTAGACACGGCGGGGAGGATGCACGCAGACATAGACCTCATGGAGGAGCTCCGCAAGCTCGTGAGGGTGGCGGAGCCCGACTACAAGCTCCTAGTAGTAGATGCACTAACCGGCAACGATGCCGTCGAACAAGCTAAGGCGTTCGACGAGGGGGTCGGCATAGACCTACTCGTGCTAACCAAGGTAGACGCGGACGTTAAGGGTGGTACAGCGATAAGCCTCATACACGCCACGGGGAAACCGATAATATTCATAGGGACTGGGCAGAACTACGAGGATCTCGAGAAATTCGACCCAAGAGTATTTGCCGAGAGGATTTTTGAGGGGCTAGAGGCCTAGACCGGAGCGGGAGTAAGGGGGCAGGAGCATGGCCCAGCGGGCTGAGCGCAAGAGCATACTGAAGGCCGTCAAGGAATCGATGAAGGGCTGGCAGCTAACACTCATGAGGGTCAAGAAGCCGACTAGGGAGGAGTTCAAACAAAACCTCAAAGCCGTAGTCCTCGGACTGGTAATAGTAGGAGTAATAGCGTACATCATACACCTCACCGCCTTCATCCTCCTCGGCACATAGGCCCCTACTGCAGGCGCACCCTAAGGGTGCATCGAAGTGGCCGAGGCAGAGCAGAGGCCCTCCAAGCCCAGGCAGACCAAGCTCTACGCCGTGAGAACGGTTGCCGGCAGGGAGCTCGACGTAGCCCTCATAGCTGAGATGAGGGCTAAGTCGGAGTCGGTGCCGATAGCATCCATCACCATACTGCCCGACATAAGGGGCTACGTCATATTCGAGGCGCCGGCAGCCCACTACATATCAATGGTCATCCACGGCCTACGCTACGCGAAGGGCATAGTACCGGGCATACTGAGGGTCGAGGAGGTCGAGAAGCTGTTAAAGCCGCAGGCGCTGATAGAGGCCCTCAAGCCGGGAGACTTCGTAGAGATAGTCTCCGGCCCATTCCGCGGGATGACCGGCCAGGTAGTGAGGGTAGATAAGGCAAGGAACGAGGTAGTCTTAAAACTCCTTGACGCGTCCTACCCCCTCCAGATAACGGTGCCTGGAGGCTCCGTGAAGCCCAGGAGGGAGAGGAGGTGATGACTGCGTGGGCAAACTGAGAGTGGTAACGGTCAAGGTGAGGCCGGGGGAGAAGGAGGTACCACCGGCCCTCGAGCAGGCTGCAAGCAAGCTCGGCCTAGACCCATCAGCCATAATGGAGGAGATAAACAAGGCTGTTGAGAAGTATAAGGGCTTCGAGGTTACAGTGAAGGTCATGATAGACGAGGACACGAAGGAATACGAGATAGAGGTTAAGCCACCCACAACAACCGAGCTGTTGTTGAAGGCTGTGGGGGCGAAGGAGCCGTCCGGCGACCCGATGCACCACAAGATAGGCGACCTACCATTCGAGAAGATAGTCGAGATAGCGATACTCAAGAAGCCCGCCCTCATATGCAAGACGCTGAAGGCGGCAGTGAAAACAATCCTCGGCACCGCCAGGTGTATAGGGGTGACGGTCGACGGCAAGGACCCGAAGGAGGTCGTCAGGGAGGTGGAGGAAGGCCTATATGACGCTGTGCTGGCGAAACACGAGGAGGAATGGGCCAAGGCGTAGACGGTGAGGTGGGTGTACATGTCGTTCATACCCAGGAGCAACATGGAGAAGGCCATAGAGGAGGCTATAAGAGCATCCCCCAAGAGGAACTTCAAGCAGTCAGTAGAACTGATAGTAGTCCTACGTGATGTAGACCCACGCTCTCCCCAAGGCAGGATAAGGGAGGTAGTGTTCCTACCCCACCCCCCGAGGAAGCCCGTCAAGGTATGCATAGTGGCTGAGGGAGACCTGGAGATGAAAGCTAAGGGCGTAGCCGACCGCGTGATAAACAGGCGTGAGCTGCAGGAGCTCGTAGGGAACAGGAAGGCCGCGAAGAAGATAGCAGAGTACTGCGACTGGGTGCTAGTCCAGGTAAACCTCATGCCACTCGCGGGCAGGGTTCTAGGCCCGGCCCTCGGCCCCAGGGGCAAGCCCCCAGTACCAGTACCGCCCAACGCAGACCCCGAACAGATAATCCGCCGCTACCGCTCAGCAGTCAGGCTCAGAACAAAGGACCAGCCGCAGCTCATGTGCAGGATAGGGACCGAGGACATGCCCGTAGGCGAGATAGCAGAGAACGCCTACAAGGTGCTCCAGGCGATCGAAGGCAAACTGAAGAACCCACGACACAACATAGCCAGGGTAATAGTCAAGACCACGATGGGGCCGCCTGTCGAGGTAAAGCTAAGATAACGCCTTAAATCCTTGCACACCCGCCCCCTAGCCGGACAGCTGGGTGACGCTTAATGCTCCACGCCGTCATGATCAGAAGGAAGAAGGCCATACCCGAGTGGAAGATCAGGGAGGTGGAGGAGCTAGCCGAGCTCATAAAAGCACACCCGGTCATAGCGGTGGCGAGCATTGAGGGTGTGCCGACGGCCCAGCTCCAGAAGATAAAGAAGAAGCTCCATGAGAGGTACGGTGACAGGATAGTCACAAGGGTGGCGAAGAACACGTTGTTCCGCCTCGCGCTGAAGAGGGCTGGCATAGACCCCGAGAAGCTCGACAAGTACCTGACCGGGAGCAACATGTTCATATTCACCGACATGAACCCCTTCGAGCTCGCACTCATACTCGATAAGACGAGGGTGACCGCCCCAGCGAAGCCGGGCATGAAGGCACCCTGCGAGATAACCATACCCTCCGGCGACACGGGCTTCAGGCCAGGCCCGATAATGAGCGTCTTCGGTAAACTCAAGATACCCATAAGGGTGCAGAAGGGCACCATATGGATAACCAAGGACGTTGTAGCGGCCAAGCCAGGCGACGAGATATCGCCTGAGCTCGCGTCACTGCTACAGAAGCTCGGTATAGAACCAATAGAGGTCAAGATAAGCCTCAAGGCCGCCTACGACCACGGCCTCGTCATACCGGGCGAGGAGCTACACCTAGACCTCAAGGAGTACGAGTCTAAGCTCATAGAGGCCGCGAAGACGGCCCTATGGCTAGGAGTAGAGATAGGATACCCCGAGCCCGAGGTACTCAAGGTAGCGATACCCGTCGCGGTACGCAGGGCGCTGATGGTGGCCGCCGAGGCGGGCTACGTGACACCGGAGACCGCCGAGTTCGTCATACGCCACGCGGTGGCCAAGGCCCTCGCGGTGGTCGCCGCCCTAGGCGACAAGGCGAAGGAGCTGGGAATAGAGGTCAGCATACCCTCAGCGCCCCAGCCCCCGGAGGAAAAGAAGGAGGAGGAGAAGAAAGAGGAGGAGGAAGAGGAGAAGAAGGAGGCAGTGAGCGAGGAGGAGCTCGCAGCCGGCCTAGAGTCCCTCTTCGGCTTCTAGCAGAGCACCCCCATTGTACGTGTTTTAGCCGCGGGGCTAGTGTAGGAGGAACGCTGAGGTATGTAACTGGTCGGCGATGCAGACGGGCATCGCCTCCGTGTTTATGGCTGCCGCCGCCTCACCAGCCCTCGTCAATACCACGACGCCGACGCCTCCCGGCCCGAACACCTTGTTGTGCTCCTCGACCAGCGCCTTAACGGCCTCGAGTACGTTCACTCCGTCCTCGACCATCTCCACTATGCTCCTGCACGTCGAGAGCCGGATTATCTGCTCCCCTATCCCCGTGGCGCTGCATGCCGCCGCCTCTGAGGCGTAGAAGCCTGCCCCGGGAATGGCGGAGTCGCCCACCCTTCCCGGGTGCTTGAGCACTATGCCTCCAGTGCTCGCCGCGGCCGCGAGCCCCGCCCCCCACGCCGCAGCCGCCCCTATCGTGTCTGCGCCGTAGAGCTCGTCCAGCACAGCCGCCCATTCAGGCTTGGAGGGTGATGAGGCTAGGTGCTTGTACCTCTCAACCTGCCTCCTGAGGGGGCCTGGGTGCCTCGGCAGGCCGAGGCGCCTCGCCATCCTGTCAGCGCCCTCCCCTACTAGCAGGATGTGCCTCGTCCTCCTGGCGACCTCCGCTGCTAGCCGTATAGGGTTCCTTGGGTACTTGACCGCGCCTACGGCCCCTACAGGCCCCCAGCTGGCCATAACCCCTGCATCCATCTCGACCTCGCCGGCGTAATTCAACACGCTTCCAACCCCTGCGTTGAAGACGCCGCTGTCCTCCATAACGGTCAAAGCCTCCACCACCGCGGAGAATGCATCGCTTGTTGAAAGGGCTGCCTCAGCCGCAGCAACCATGTAGTTAAGTGCCTCGCCGACGAGACCCCTCCGCGCCCTGCTCAGCCACCTGCCAGCACCACCGTGCAGTATGACCGCTGGCGCCCGCAGCCCCGTGTAGTAGGCTGTCCTCACTCCTCCCCGCCACCCCTCAGCTCCCTGACCACCTCGGCCACGAGGCCCTCAAGGCCAGCGTCATACCATTCCTTCTCGCCGCGGAGCGCCCTGGCGGCCTGGACTACTATCTTGCCTATGTTGGCGGCGTCTAGGAGGGAGCTCTTCTCACTCAACACGTCCCCCTCGGGCTTGTGGTAGTAGGCGAGCGCCCATGGGGGTATATGCGCCCCCATAGAGTTGAGGGTGACCATCATCCATGATATAGCCATTATCGCTCCAGTATCGTTTCCAACGGCTATGAACGCCGCCACCTTTCCCTCGAGCAGACTCCTACCAGTATGGTGTATCATGTTCTCGAAGCATGTCAGCCTATCAATGAAGTTCTTCATGGCTGCGCTGGCCATATACCAGTATATCGGGGTTGCGAATATTAGTGCGTCCGACTCTAGGACTAGCCTGGCCAACTTGGGGAAGTCGTCTCCGAGTATGTCGCAGGGGTATTTACACTTCTTCACGTCCTCGGAGACGCAGCCTATACACTTCTTGATATTGTAGTCGTATAGGTTTATCATTCTCGTCTCGGCCCCCATCCTCTCAGCCACGTAGAGCGCGACCCTCAACAACTTGTAGGTCTCACCATTCTTCCTCGGAGACCCGAGTATACCCAGCACCTTCACCGAGGCCATGTAAATCACCATAGTTATATCGGGTGGGGCTGCGGCCTTAAAAGAGGGGCGGGTTAATGGCCGACAGGGTAAAGGTCGCCGTACTGGGGGCTACGGGGCTCGTGGGCCAGGTCTTCGTCAAGCTCCTAGCCGGCCACCCATACTTCGAGCCATACTACCTAGCGGCCTCCGAGAAGAGCGCTGGGAAGAGGTACGCGGAGGCCGTGAACTGGGTGCTGGGCGGCGACCCCCCGGAGGAGGTGGCCGACGTCAGGGTAGGGGTTGTAGACCCCGAGAATATCCCGGGTGAGGTGGAGCTCGTCTTCTCAGCACTCCCCTCAAGCGTGGCGCTCGACGTTGAAGTCGGGGCTGCCAGGAGGGGGTTCACAGTCGTCTCCAACGCCAGCCCCCTGAGGCTTGAACCAGACATCCCCCTCATCATACCCGAGATTAACTGGGATCACATCAGGCTCGTCGAGACCCAGCGTAGGAGGAGGGGGTGGAGGGGGGTCATAGTGAAGAACTCCAACTGTACCACCGCCATACTGACCCTCAGCCTCAAACCCCTCCTAGACTCGTTCGGGCTGAGGGAGGTATACGTCTCAACTATGCAGGCGGTGAGCGGGGCGGGTTACCGCGGCGTACCCTCAGTCGCGATAATAGACAACATAATACCATTCATAAGGAACGAGGAGGAGAAGGTGGTCAACGAGACCAGGAAGATACTCGGCAGGCTCCGCGGCGACCACGTGGAGCCCGCAGGGTTCAGGGTATACGCGACGTGTACGAGGGTGCCCGTGATAAACGGCCACATGGAGACCGTGTACGCCAAGCTGGAGAGGAGCGCCAGCCTAGAGGAAGTCGTTGAGGCGTGGAGGAGCTTCCGGGGGATCGAGGGAGCCCCCACCGCGCCCGAGAGACCAGTGATTGTGAGGAGTGAGCCCGATAGGCCGCAGACGAGGCTCGACCGCGACGCCGGAGGCGGCATGTCAGTAACCGTTGGCAGGGCCTCGATGCTTGATGATAGGCTCCTACGCTACATAGTCCTCGGACACAACCTGGTGCGGGGCGCCGCGGGAAACACCGTGTTGATAGCCGAGATGATGTACAAGGAGGGAATGCTATGAGCGTTACGGTTTCCAGGTCGGAGTACGAGCTCTTGGAGAGGCTCGCGGAGCTGAAGCCCGGTAGGTACACGACGGGGCAGCTCGCAGAGGCCATGGGGATGGATAAGAGCAGGGTGGAGGCGCTTGTACGCCTCCTAGCATCCAGGGGGCTCCTACGCGTGGAGAGGCGGAGCCTCGAGAGCTACACTGTGACCGAGGAGGGGCGCAGGTACCTCGAGGAGGGGTTCCCTGAGGAGAGGCTGGCAGCGCTGCTCAGGGAGGCAGGGGGGAGGCTCAGCCTCGAGGAGGCCAAGAGGAGGCTTGGGGGGCTCTTCGGGATAGCGATGGCGAACGCCGCCAGGAAGGGGTGGGTTAGGGTCCGGGAGGGTGTCATCGAGCTCCTGGGGGGCGGCGAGTGCAGGGAGGAGAGGGAGGCGCTACGCAGCCTGCTCAGCGGTGGGAGGGTGCCGACGGAGACCCTGCGCCTGCTCAGGAGGAGGGGGCTTGTGAGGGTTGAGAAGAGGAGCGAGACCATAGTCGAGATCCCGGCGGGGCTTGCTGAGACGTTGAAGAAGGTGAGGGTCGAGGCAGGCGCGCTGACGCACGAGGACATAGTCTCGGGGAGGTGGAGGAGGCTAAGGCTCAGACCCTACAACGTCGCGGCCGAGCCCCCGCGCAGGCTCCCAGGGAAGAAGCACTTCTTCGCAGAGTTCCTATACAGGATACGGGATGTCCTCCGCGAGCTCGGCTTCAGGGAGCTCGAGGGCTGGAGCATAGTAGTTACGGAGTTCTGGAACTATGATGTGCTCTTCCAGCCCCAGTTCCACCCCGCACGCTTCCCCACAGACACGTTCTACGTGGACGCGGAGGCGGGCGGCATAGACGCCGACGGGAGGATCGTCGAGAGGGTTAAGAGGGCGCATGAAGACGGCATAGCTGGGAGCATTGGCTGGGGCTACAGGTGGAGCGAGGAGAAGGCCGCGAGAGTAATACTGAGGTCGCACACCACAGCCGTGACTATAAGGGCGCTCGCCGAGCTGAAGCCCAGGCCTCCATTCCGATACTATGTCCTCGGCAGGGTGTACAGGGTTGAGAAGCCCGACCCGAAACACCTAGTGGAGTTCCACCAGTTCGACGGGATAATGAGCGAGGGTGACACCTCCTTCGCCTCACTCCTAGGCATTATAGCAGAGATACTTGAGAGGCTGGGCATACGCGAGTACAGGTTCAGGCCGGCATACTTCCCCTTCACCGAGCCTTCAGCCGAGGTATACGCCAAGGTGGCCGGCTCCTGGATAGAGGTTGGGGGCTGCGGCATGTTCAGGCCGGAGGTGTTAGCGTCCGTAGGCTTCGACGAGCCCGTCGCGGCCTGGGGCATAGGCGTCGAGAGGCTGATGGCTAGCCTCTACGGGCTCCGCGACATAAGGGACATCTACACGCTCGACCTGCCAAGCATCGAGGAGAAGCAGTTAAGGTGGTGGATCTATGCCGGTGTTGAGGTTTAAGACATACAGGCTCCTCAGCCTCGTCGGCCCGGGCATAGGCCTCCGACAGCTCGTCGACTACCTTGAAAGGGCTAAGGCGGAGGTCGAGGAGGCTAACGAGGAGTACGTGGAGATCGAGTTGGAGGTTGACAGGCCAGACATGTACATAGCCGAGGGGGTTGCACGGTACATCCGCGGAATCCTCGGGGTTGAGAAGGGGGCGCCGAGATACAGGCTCGTCGACTCCGGGTACCGTATAGTTGCCGAGAGGGTTGAGACAAGACCGTTCATAGGCGGGCTCGTCGCCTGGGGCGTCGACGTCGACGAGGACTACCTCGACGAGCTGATACAGTTGCAGGAGAAGCTCCACAACAGCCTTGGGGGCAGGAGGACGAGGGTGGCTATAGGCCTACACGACCTCGACAAGCTGCCGTCGAGAACCATGCGTTACGCCTTCGAGGATATAGACAATGTGGTCTTCACTCCTCTCGGTGGCTCGAGGGAGGCAACGCTACGTCAAGTACTCGCCGAGACGGAGCAAGGGGCTAAGTACGGCTCCATATCACTCAAGGAGGGGAGGCACCCCGTCCTCTACTCCGGCGACGAGGTCATATCCGTCCCCCCGGTGATAAACGCTGAGCTCACCCGCGTAGAGCCGGGCACCAGGAACCTGTTCGTTGACGTGACGGGAACCGACTGGCGCGGGGTACTAGACACCTTAGCCGTCCTAGCCGCCAGCCTCGCTGACAGGGGCGACGGGAGGATAGGCCTCGTACATGTCGAGGGGCCAGGCTGGGAGGCGGTTACACCCGATATGAGGCCGAGGAGGCTGAAGCTGAAGGTCGAGGACGCGGGGCGCCTCCTGGGGGTTGATATAGGCGTCGATGAGGCGGTTGACGCCCTCCTACGGGCGAGGATGGATGCGCGGAGGGGGGAGGAGGATGGAGTTATCGTGGTTGAGAGCCCCAGGTATAGGGTCGACGTACTCCACTGGGTCGACCTTGCCGAGGAAATAATGGTTGTTAAGGGTATATCATCGATCCCTCTCAGGAGGCCCAGCAGGCTCCTAAGGCCGTCGGAGCCCCCGCACCGTGTATGGGAGAGGCTCGCCAGAGACCTGCTGGCTGGCTACGGGTTCATGGAGCTCATGAGCTTCACCCTGACGAGCTGCAGGCTGCAGGAGGTGGTCTGGGGGGTCGAGCCAGTCAGGCTGTCCAACCCCGTCTCCGAGGAACACTCCTGCGTCAGGGCAGCGCTACTACCATCACTACTGGCCGCGCTCTCGCGCAGCAACAGGCCGGGGGTGGGCGTCTACGAGGTGGGTGAGGTTTACCCGCCGCCGGGGAGGGGGAGGAGGCTCCACCTAGCCATGGCGGTCATGGGGGAGAAGGCCGGCTATGAGGATATACAGGCGTACGTCTACGGCCTCCTAAGGCTCCTCGGAGACGAGGTAAGCGTGGTTAGGCCGTGCAGCCATAAGCCCTTCATAGAGGGTAGGACCGCGTACATAGAGACCAGGCATGGGGTCAGCGGGGTGCTCGGCGAGGTGGACCCGGCGG
>CAYZCH010000051.1:0-8660 GCA_964476405.1 uncultured Desulfurococcales archaeon | reverse complement strand
TGGCTATCCATCGAGGAGGAGGTTTAAGAGGGTTGATGTCGGGAAGTGGAGGGCTGTGAAGGAGGGCTGGGAGGTAGAGGCTATCAGGGAAGCCGTGAGGTGCGCCGAGAGCGGGTTCCGCGCACTAGCGGAGGAGCTCCTTGGCGGGGGGGTGCTCAGCGAGGCTGAGGCCGCGGGGATCCTGGAGCAGGCTATGAGGGGTGCTGGTGCCGAGGCATACGCCTTCCCCACCATCGTGGCCTTCGGGCCGAACACGGTATACCCCCACGCCGAGCCCTCCCCAACAAGATACCTGCACCCCCACACGCCAGTCGTGGTTGACGCGGGGGCTGTCTACCACGGCTACTGCAGCGATATGACGAGGTCGTTCATGTATCCTTCACCAACACCCGACTACAAGGCTATCATAGAGGCCCTAGTGGATGCGATAAATGCCGCCCTGGACACCATAGAACCCGGGGTTAAGACCGGGGAGGTCGACGCCGCAGCTAGGAGAGAGCTGGAGAAGCATGGGCTAGCCAAATACTTCATACACTCCCTCGGCCACGGGGTTGGGCTCGAGGTGCACGAGTACCCAAGGATAGCGCCGGGCGGCTCTGAGAGCCTGGAGCCTGGCATGGTGGTGACCATTGAGCCTGGCGTCTACATGGAGTCAAGCGGCGTGGGGGCGCGGATAGAGGAGATGGTTCTTGTAACTCCACGTGGGCCGAGGGTGCTGACAGGAATCCCGCTCGATCTATTTTTCTAAGCAGATTGATTCAACTCTTATTATTTACCTGTGTACGCCTGGTAGACACGCTTATAACTATTAGGAAACGATGATTGACACGCCGAGAGGTGAGGCATGCATACAGCCGAAACACTCCTCGGCGAGCTCGTAGACCTAGAGCTCAGAGGGGCCTCAATACTACTCCGAGAGGCAGGAGACATACCCAGAGGGGTGCTCTACAGGCTCACGGGAAGGCCTAAACCAGCACCTCTCAGGGAGATAGGCATACGGTCACCTGATCATAAGGCCATACTGGACGAGCTCATCCAGTCTGGACTCGTAACATGCAGCTCCGGGCGCTGCAGAACCATAGTGTCAGAGGCCGCCGAGAAGGCTATGGAGGTGTCAGGGGGCATAGACTACTACGTTGCAAGCATACCAGCAGACACGGGGGACGAGTGCATAGAGGTCTGCGACGAGACCAGGCTCGGGAGGCTACTATGTAGACTAGTGGGGGCTCCGAAGAGGAGGGTTGAGGAGGCGCTAGCTTCTGTCGGCAGGTGCGCCTTGAAGCCCGTCGAGGCAATGCTGCTCGCATCCGCCCTTAAGTCGCTCAGCGAGGGAATGGATACAGCGTTGACGCCTCCACCGGGCGTCGACCTTAGACCAGTAGTGGCCGTCATTGCCAGCGTCTACGGTGATGTAGCAGCCGTCATCACACCCGATGATGGATGGGGGGTTGACGGCCTAGACAACATCTACACCCCGGACGCCGCAATGGAGGAGATCCTCCTACATCATGCAGGCTGGAGGCTACTCATAGTGTCGCCGTCAGAGAGGCTGGACGGGTGGGGGGTGAGGCATGTCGCGGCGCTGACACGGCTACTGAAGGCAAGTACCGGGGCGCGCGTGCTCGTTGCAGGCAACTACCTGTATGGCGGGAGGCGGGATGCCGCCCTCATTACCGGTGGCGAGCCAAGAGTAATCGGTGTCGACGCCGCCCTCTTCTCGCAGTCAATGAGGAAGATAATATTGTTCTTCATACACATGCCCTGGGGGTACCCGGAGGAGGCCGTTAGGAGCCTAATGGAGTCCCTGGGGGAGTTGAGGGGGTTGGTTTATGCCGGCGGAATGGCGGGTGTCAACCAGCTCGCGGCCGACATGGGCGCGGGTGTTCGTGGCGGTGTTGCCGCTTGTACCGCGGCCTTCATCCCTTTGGCGGATCCCGTTGATTACAAGCTTTACAAGTGGTTTACGTCGTCGAGCACCCCTGTTAGGTCGAGTGCTGGTGTATGGGAGGCTGGCGTGTGTGGGCTCTATAGGGAGTTCGGCTACACCACATCGGCACAGAGGATATATGAGCTGATGAAGAGGCTTGTAGTGGAGTACGATTATGCAGCCCTGGATTATGCTGGGTGCATACTCAAATTATACTTGGCTGCTAGTGGATTATGTATCAGGGGTGTAGATGAGTGTTTAGAGGCTGGGGGTTCGGGTATTATACAAGTAATATGGAGCATGTTAAGGGAGGAAGTGCTCAGCTCCAGGGGGAGGGGGCTAAGGAGTCGTGGCGCCCGCGAAGATCCTGGTGCTGCCCCGCTGGCCGGGGTACTGGGCGACGAAGATACCGTACATGCTTACCAGGGCTGATTACGCGTTTGCAGCCCCACTTAGCGTTGGGTCTGCGTTGGTGGTGTTCTTTAAAGATACTTTCAGCGACTTCGCGGCAACACTCATGCTGAACAGCGACGTCGAGTGCTCGGGTAGGCCTGCGAGGGACGTGGTGCTAGCCAAGTACGTCGCGTACCGTATCCTCGGCGAGGAGGACATGAGGAGCGCTGCGGCCAGCATATTAGCGCGTCTCAGCGTGGGGGAGTGGGATGAGATGAGGAGTCTTTACGACTACTTTGGGGTCGTTGCAGCCCACACTATAGCGCATGCATTGTTCGTCGAGGCTGCTGCAAGGTCTTCAAGGGGGGCCGTCGAGCCGGTCTATGGTGTTATAAGGCATCATGGGAGGAGGCTATACTATGCCGGGATAGTTGACACTAGTGGCGTTGACGTCGTCGGGGAGTTGTGGGAGGGGTTCAAGGAGGGAGGGAGGAGGTGTGTTGAGGCTGGCCTGGCGGAGACGCTTGGCTCATATGTCAGCGAGCACTCTGAAGGCTTTGAGGCTGGAGGCAGTATTGCAAGAATGTTCCGCGACCTGGGCCTCGCACCCGACCCACACACCGTCGCCGTGCTGGCTGGTGCTGGGCTTAGAGGGCTTAGATCGTGCCTAGACTCGTGTGGGGATAGCATCCTCCTAGCTGACTGCAGGGAGGGGAGGCTCCAGCCACTCTTCGTGAGCTCATGCGTGCTTAAACTATTCCTCATAGCTGCTGGCGTCCGTAGGACGGGGGCGAGACTCCTCGCAACGAGCTACGCGTTAAGATGGCTGGCGCTCTCCGCCGCATACAGGCTCGACGTGACAACCGCCTATACCACCCCAGACGCCCTCATGGAGTTCGACAAGCTGCTGAGGAGGGGTGTCGAGGTACGGGTGACCATTGATGAGAGGAGCGTGCTCGGGCGCGATGGGCCTATGGTTAGGAGGGTTCTCCACATGCTCAAAACGCGCTACCCCAGGCTCTTTAGCTACGAGTACGCTGTGAGCAGCCATGCCAAGGTAATCAGGGTCGATGACCTAAAGATAGACACCTCTTGGAACTACAGCAAGATACCTAGAACCGCGCGTAGGAGATACGCCGAGAGACCTGTCAGGCAGAGCGTGTCGTTAACATACCTCCCATTAGCCTCCTAGGCTCAGCCGATGGCGCACTCATCACGAACGCTGCTGCTTTTCAGGAGGGGGTTTCACATCATGGTGCCTACGCGGTCCGCGGCTCTGGTGGGAGGAGGGGGTGGTGGACCGGCCGGGATTTGAACCCGGGACCTCTCGGGTGCGAACCGAGCGCTCTTCCAGGCTGAGCTACCGGCCCTTCCAAGGAGGGGTTGTTGGAGGCTGAGGGGTTTTTATTCTTTTGATGGATTGTGGCTTGGGGTTTTTGAGGCCCGGGCCCACTGAGCGTTGTCAGCGGGTGGGTGTCCTCTCGAGGACGGTGCTCGTTGTTCTATGGGTAGGGTGATGGCGGCGTGTCGGGTGATGTGCTTGATGAGGTGTTTGAGAGGGTTATGGCGTCTAGGGTGTTCCGTGACCGTGACGTGCTTAGCCCTGATTATATTCCGGAGAGGCTGCCGCACCGTGAGGAGGAGATAAGGAGTCTTGGTAGCGTGCTTGCGCAGGCGCTGAAGGGTAGTAGGCCTAGCAATGTCTTCATCTACGGGTTGACCGGCACCGGGAAGACTGCGGTCACGCTCTATGTGTTGAGGAGGCTTGTTGCTAAGGCCAGGAGTATTGGCGTCGACGTTGTATACTCTTATGTGAATACTAGGCAGAGGGACACGGCGTATAAGGTGTTGGCTGATATCGCTGGGAGTATCGGTGTTAGGGTTCCGTTCACAGGTCTCTCTACAGCGGAGGTGTATGCTAGGCTTGTACGTGGCTTGTCGAGGAGGAGGGGGGTGTTGATAGTAGTTCTCGACGAGGTGGATTGGCTTGTTAAGCGGAGGGGTGACGACCTCCTCTACAAGCTTACAAGGATAGGGTATGAGTTGCCGAGGGGGTCTATGCAGGTTTCCCTGATAGGGATAACTAACGATGTCAAGTTCGTCGATATGTTGGACGCGCGTGTCAGGAGCAGTCTCGGGGAGGAGGAGCTGGTGTTCCGGCCCTATAACGCGGAGCAGTTGGAGGACATACTACGCGAGAGGGCTGAGAGGGCCTTCCACCCGGGCGTCCTGGAGCCGGGTGTTATAGAGTACTGCGCCGCCCTGGCCGCGAGGGTTCATGGCGATGCGCGCCGGGCCCTGGATCTGCTCCGTGTTGCAGGGGAGTTGGCTGAGCGGGAGGGTGCTTCGAGCGTCCGCGTCGAGCATGTTAAGCGCGCCTGGGATGTTATTGAGAGGGATAGGGTGTTTGAGGTCGTTAGATCCCTCCCCCTCCAGGCTAGAATAGTCCTCCTCGCGCTTGTCTTGCTGCGCTGGAGGGGGGTTAGGTCGACCACTACTGGTGAACTGTACAACGCGTATAGCCTGGTAGCGGAGAGGATAGGCGTCGACCCAGTCACCCAGAGGCGCGTCAGCGACATAATAAACGAGCTTGACATGCTGGGAGTCATAAACGCTCGTATAGTGAGCAGGGGTAGGTATGGCAAGACTAGGATTATTACGTTGAGCGCTGACCCCGATACGGTGGTGGAGGCTTTAAGCGTTGACCCGCTGCTTGGAAGGGTGCTGCAGAGACTGCGTGGTAGGGGTTGATGACGGGTTCTTCGAGCGGGGCTGGAGGTACACGGTTCTGTGCGGCTCCCTCTACTGCAGGCTGGGGGGCTCGTCCTGGGTTCCTGCTGGCCTGGGGTTCGAGCTCGTGGAGGTGGATGGCTCCGACTCCACCAATGCTATAGTCTCGCTTCTCGAGGGGCTTGGAGTGAGGCCGCGCCTCGTACTCGTGGATACACCGATCTATGCTGGTTTCAATGTTGCCGACCTCCTGGAGGTTCAGCGGGTTACCGGGGTACCCGTGGCGTCCGTCCACCTGTACTGGCCCGACATGCCGGCCATAGGGCGTGCGCTTAGGAGGCATTTCAGGGATTGGCGTGAGAGGCTCGCACGCGTGGAGGTCGTGTATTCCCTGCTCCGCCGGCTGGACTGCGGGAGGGGGCGTGTGGTCTACGTTGCCGCTATCGGGTGCGGGTTCGGTTATGTGGCTAGCACCGTGTGTAGCCTGCAGCTCTATAGCAGGGTTCCCGAGCCGTTGTACGTGGCTGGAAGGGTTGCCTCTAGGCTCTCTAGGAGGCTTCACGGCCTACTGAGGGGTTAGTTTTATGGGGGGCTCCCCCTACGGCCAGCACGTGGATGGGCCGGTAGCTCAGCCAGGCAGAGCGGCGGGCTTTTAACCCGTTGGCCGCCGAGGGCTGGCGGGATCCCCGGCGGGCGGAAGTCCCGGGTTCGAATCCCGGCCGGCCCGCCACAACAACTACTAGGCTGGCCCGCGTTTCGTCTGTCTTGGTGTCTGCTGGTGCCCGGCCGGGGCGCCGAGGGGTTCAAGGCGTTCGAGCTGTGCGAGCATACGGCTGATGTGCTAGTCCGCGCTTATGGTAGGAGTCTTGAGGAGGCCTTTGCTAATGCCGCGCGGGGCGTGTTCGAGGTTATAACCGATACCTCTAAGGTTGAGCCGAGGGTCTGTAAGCATGTGAGGGTCGAGGGTATCGACCTCGAGAACGCGCTTTATAGGTGGGTTGAGGAGTTCCTCTTCTATTTCGATGCCGAGGGCTTGGTGTTCTCTAGGTTCAGGGTTCACCGCATAGAGAAGACTGATGGCGGCTACGTCGTGGAGGGGGAGGGGTGTGGCGAGGCCTTCGACCCTGAGAGACACGAGTACAGGACTATTGTTAAGGCTGTAACGTATGCGCAGATGTGTATCCGTAGGCTTGACGGCTTGTGGATGGTGCAGTTCGTTGTTGATATCTAGTGGAGGATGTAGCTGCTGGATACAGCTACACCCGCCCTCAGGAGCCTTGATGCACACTGGCTACAGTACGCTGCCTCCTTCTCGTCCACCTCTATGATCGAGTTGCTGAAGTTCATCACGCAGTGAGGCGTTGTGCAGTGGTGTAGGCCGAAGGCGTGGCCGAGTTCATGCATTGACTCCTTTAGGAGCCTGCTGAGGTAGAGGCCCATGTCGGGTGGTTGGCCGTAGAACTCGGGCTTGAGCCTCGGCGTGTACACGATAGCTACTCCCCGGCCGAGCATCGCCTCACCGAACACGAAGTTTAGGTTGTCGGCGTACGCGTCGACGCCGGCAACGAACAGTGTCGGGCCTGGAGGGGTTACTCGTGAGGCCAGGGTGTTGAGCAGCACTGTGCTGTCGTATTGCCTCCTACGCCAGTTGTAGGCCGAGATGGGTGGCTCCATGTCCCCCACGTAGACGGGCTTGTGCGTCTCGTAGACCCCGCGTAGGCTTGCAAGGAGGCCCTCGAGTGCGTAGTCCTCCACGTAACCGACCCTGTACACTAGGAGTGGGGTGGGCGTGGGCACGCCTTACATCCCTGGTGGTCTCGAGTTCCCAGGCCTTATAATTATCGGTGTTGGCGCGGGCAGGCTGGTTGATGCAAGCACCGCCTCCCCCGGCTTCAATAAGGGTAGCGTCTTCTCCAGCTCGCCGACATGCGGGGTTATTGTGCGTAGCGCGTTGAGGTCAGCTGCAGAATGTATGCGGTGGAGGATCACGGTGTTTATGTTTGAGAGTAGTGAGGCGTCTAGGAGCGATGGGGACTGCTCGACAACCACAAGGCCTATGTGGTATTTCCTCGCCTCCTCCGCCAAGAGGCTGAGCACTCCTCCCCCGATAGACCCCCTCCTAGGCGCGACGTGGTGTGCTTCCTCGAACACGAGTATCGAGTCAACGGTGTTCTTACTCCTGTACGCGTCCTCGTAGAGGAGCCGCGCCATTAGGAGGGCGTATAGGGCGCGGCTCCTCGTGCTACGTATGCCTGAGAGATCGAAGACTATTACCCCGTCGGGCGGGAGCCTCAGGACGTCGTCCATGCTCCCGGACTCCAGCTCAAAGACGCTCTCCTCTCTGAGGGCGAGTCTGAGCCTCCTGATGAGCGCCGCCCAGGACTCCCTCTCGCCCCGGGACTCGACAACATACAACTTGTTGTAGAGCTCGGCGAGGAACCTCGTAAACACCCGGAGAGACCCCCTGCCCCCACATAGCCTGCCGAGCAACTCCTCGAGCCTCGGCCAGCCGCCAACGTGGAGCAGCACTGAGAGCCTACCAGTAGCCTCCCCGGCGACGCAGTAGCTCCTTATGCCTTCAAGCAGGTCTGTTAGGAGCAGGGACTGGTTATCGGTTAACCCGAGGGCGTCGCCAAGCACCTCGACCGCGGCGTCGATATCGCCAGCCGGTATTATGGGTAGCCGCGGCAGCTCGCCACGCCCATAGACATAGGGCTTCGCACCCCACCCTTCAAGCAGCGAGCCGTATTCACCGTGCCAGTCGAATACAAGCACCAGTACGCCCTCTTCAGCGAGCCTCGACGCGATATAGGCGGCAGTCGTCGACTTCCCCGAGCCCGTGGACCCGAACACGCCCAGATGCCTCCAGAAGACGTCGAGACCCAGACAGGCGGAGCCGCCACCGACCACGTCAAAGCACACACCCCCACCTCCCCCGCCAGAACCAAGCCCCCCACCCAGTAGGGGGAGGCTCTCACGCGGCAACGGCACAACAACCCTACACTTCCCAGCAAGGTACGACAACCATGCAGCTAAGCCCCGCCGAACACCAAGACTCGACGGCACATGATCCACGTAGAGCCTACACATACCACCCGAACACACAACCCTACACCTACACCCAGACCTATACACAAACCTTAGGAAGTCGACAACATCGCCGTCCTCGAGACATACAAGCTCCAAGGACTACTTACCCGGAGGAGGCAGGCAAAGGGGTGAGGGGAGGCTAGGGGGAGGCCGCAAGTAAGGCGGCCGGAGGGTTGAGAAGGGGCTGGTATTTGGTGCGGCGGCCGGGATTTGAACCCGGGGTCACCGGCTTGGGAGGCCGGCGTCCTAGTCCAGGCTAGACGACCGCCGCGCCCCGATGTAGACACATGCCTCAGCGCACCCCTCGATAAACTTTATGCCCCTGCAAAGCATACACCAATGCCCCGGGCTCCGATGATGTCAAGAGGGTCTCTTGAAGGGTGAAGAGAGCCGGAAAGGCTGAGGAGTCCAGGCGAGTCACACAAGACGCTCAACAATAGAACCCGGGGAGTGGGTTGTATGTGCCGCCGCGGGGATTCGAACCCCGGACCGCCCGGTCTTCAGCCGGGCGCTCTCCCGC
>CAYZCH010000050.1:0-29579 GCA_964476405.1 uncultured Desulfurococcales archaeon | reverse complement strand
GGGGCAGGTGGGTCGGGTTCCTGGAGAAGTGGAGGAGGAGGATAGGGGCTCCGAGGAGCTGGGTGACGAAGGGGCTCTGGAGGTGGCTGCAGCCCACAGCCCACAAGCGCAGGCTCGGGGAGCTGTCCGGGGCCGGCGTCTGGGTGAGGCACTGGAGGAGCATGCTGTCCAGGTGGGCGGGCGCCACCCCCTCCATGAGGGCCGTGGGCGGCCTAGTCGAGATACACTACCCCGGCCTCGACCCCAGGGGGTTGGCGGCGCAGGCCGCGGTGCTCGGGGGCTCCAGCCGCGCCGAGGGGGGAGCCGTGGTCGTCGAGGCCGGGTCTAAGAGGTACAGCTATGACGGGGTGAGGCTCGTCGTCGAGGGTGGAGGCGTCGAGGACGCCCTGGACGCGTTGAAGCTCCTGGTGAGGTGGATGCTGTGCACGGGCTGCGGGAGCTGCGAGCACAACTGCCCGGCGGCCGCAGTATCGGCAGGCGGCCCAGGCGCGGTCGTCGTCGACGAGTCCAGGTGCATACACTGCAGGCTCTGCATAGACACCTGCGTCGTCTGCGACGTCTACGTCGAGCACGTTGTGGCCCCGCTCCTCCTCGGAGACGTCAGGGCCTACAAGAGGAGTGGCAGGAGGAGGGTGAGCGACGTCGTCAGGACGGCTAAGCGTCTCCACGGCGTAGCCGGGGGTGGGCGGGGGGCTGTGGGCGTCGAGGGGCTTGCAGGGTTCCTCTCAGAGCTCGAGGACGGCTCCGGCGTAGCCGGATAACACCCTCCTCCCAGCCATGCTCGCCAGGTAACCCGTGGCAGCCCTCCCGGTGCAGTGTAGCGGCATCACGCTCCTCGTCAACGCCAGTAGCCTGTCCAGCTCCCTCCAGCTAGGCTCGTGGAAGCCCCCTATCACGAGGTCTAGGGGGGCGCCGGCCTCCCTGACGGCCTCCTCGGCGAGCCTGTCGACGCCCGGGTGGCTGCAGCCCACGAGGAGCACGGACTTCCCACCCTCCTCCACCAGGAGCGCCTGCTCGTAGAAGCCGGCCCACGCCTCCACCGGGCCTATGATCGTGAAGCCCCTGGAGACCCTGCACCTCTCATGGATGGTGACCGGGCTCAGCCCCATCGACGACAACTTCTCCGCCCCAGCCCCCGGCGGGGTGTAGACGACGAGGCCCGGGGCCGCCCTGGCGACGCAGGGGAAGCCGCCGTAGTGGTCGTGGTGCCAGTGGCTCAGGACGGCGAAGTCTAGGCTGCGGAGACTTATATTCATCCTCCACGCGTTCCTGCAGAGGACGCCGGGGCTCGTGTCGGCGTCGAAAAGCACCCTCAGCCCATTAGCCTCGACGAGTATGGAGAGGCCCCAGGCCTCCTCCAGGCCCGGGGCCGCATTGTTATCCACGAGTACGTGTATCTTCAGAACCCTCCACCCGGTTACCACCACCGGATAATAGCTCAGTTATTAGCTGTGCAGCCAAAACCGCCCCCCGTGCAGCCTCCCTCGACACGGGCTCACCCAGCCCCACGCGGCTAACAACTATCCCTACCAGTGTAAGCCTGGCCTCCACCCCGGGGAGCCCCAGGGGGCTCAGCCCATGCGTCCCCGGCGGGGTGTGGAGGTGCCTGGCGGCGTCGGCGCCCTCGAGGACGATAACCGTGCCCGGCTCAACCCCCGGCGCCTGAACCGCGTCCACGAGTATGACGTGGTAGCCGCTGGCTAGGAGGGAGATGGCCCTGGAGGCGTCCTGCCCCGCCTCCACGACCCTCACTCCGGGCGGGGGGTTGATGAGCCTGCACACTATCAGGCCAGCCGCGTCGTCGCCGTAGAGGGGGTTTCCGAGGCAGACGACCGCTACCTTAGCGTGGCCGTGCAGCGTGCCAGGCCGCGGCGGCATAGCGTGAGCACCGCCTCCGCCTCCGCGGGCGTCAGCCTCGCCAGATCCACCCTCCCCTCCTCCATGAGCCTCATAAGCATCTCCGCCGCTATGCTCGTGAGCCCGGCCTCGACCATGGCGTCCATGACAGCCCTCACCATCCTCAGTGTCTTGCGGAGCGTCGACGCCGCCTGAGACAGCCTCCTAGCAGCCTCCGCGGCCTCGGAGAGCCCGAGCCTGGCCCCCCTCAGCCCCTCCACCAGCTTCACCGCCCTGAGCCTCTCCTCGGCTAGCCTCTCACAGGCCTCCGCCGGGGCCTCGTCCCAGCAGAACTCCAGGGTCTTCTCGGCGTCGCCTATGGCTGAGAGGGCCTGCCGTAGGCCGGCGGCAAGCCCGCCGAGCACCTCGCCCGCCTTCAGCGCGGCCTCCAGCGGGTTCCCCGCCGCTGCAGCCTCCCTGAGGGCTGTGTAGGCGTCCACGCCGGCTTCGCCGAGCTCCCCGAGCAGCCTGGCGAGGGATCTCGCGGCGTCGATGAACTCGCCCCACTTCTCCCCCGTCACCACCTCCCCCGCCCTCGCCGCCAGGGTGCTCAGCGCCCCTGCGGGGCCTATGAGCAGGGCCGCCGCGACCCTCCTCACGGGCCCCTCGAGGCCGGCGAGCCTCGAGACCGCCTCGCCCAGTATAGGTGCGGCGCACTCGTCGGGCTCCAGGCTGCTCCCCGTGAGGGCCTCGATGGCCCTCGCCGCCGCCTCCCTGCAGGCCTCGTCGACTAGCCCGCCAGCCTTCTCGAGGGAGTCGGGTGAGCCGTCCCTCACCAGCCTATAGGCCTCCTCGACCAGGCGTGTGAGCTCCTCCGAGCCCCCGAGCCCCCAGGCGGCGGCGAGCGTCTTCGCCTTGACGAGGGAGTCTGCGAGTAGCCTCTCCACCCTAGACTGGAGCTCCGCCTCCTCCTGGAAGTCCCGGACGACGCCGACCAGGTGTTCGAGGCTAGGCATGCACCTCCACCTCCTCCCCTCCTGCCCTGGCCCCCGTGCGGGGCGTCCTGGCTATGAGGGGCTCGAGTGTCGCGAGGAGCGCCTTCCTGAGCTCCTCCACCCTGGAGGCCCACCCCTGCATCCTCGCGGCCTGCTCCGACAACGCCTGGACTATGCCGGCGGCCTCCCTCAGCATGGAGGCCAGCTCGGCCAGGCTCCCGGCCGCCTCGAGGTCGGCGCGGAGGGCCTCCATGACCCTCTCCCCTAGCTTGCCGGGGAGCCCGGCGGCGAGGCCTGCGACGGCGTTGTACGCCTTCATGGCCTCCACCGCCCTCTCCCCCGCCGCCGCGGCGGCCTCGACTATGGGCCTCGCCAGCACCTGCGCCTCCCAGCCCCTAAGCCCCTCAAGTATGCTCCTGGCCTCGCGCACCGCCTCCCCCAGCTCCTCGACGGCCCTGCATGGTGGGAGCCTCTCGAGGGCTGCCTCCAGGGCGGCGAGCTGCCTCGTGTCCGGCGGGGCGGGTGGGCCTCCCCCGCCCGTGTCTACGCCTAGGAGCTCTCCGAGCGCGTTGCAGCTCCTGAGCCCGAGGAGGGGCTGTATGGCGTCCGCCACCGACGCGTAGAGCTTGTATGCTTCGGCGAGGGCGTCCACGAGGGCTAGGAGCCTTGGCTTGGGAGGCGCCGCCCCCGCGGCCTCCGCGAGCCTCCTGGCCGCCTCGAGAACCCTCCCGGCCTCCTCCCTCAGCCTCGAGGGGTCGAGGGAGCCGCTGGTTATCGCTGCCCAGGCGTCGGCGGCTGCGTCGCCGAGGCCGGCCAGCAGAGTCTTCAGCTTCTCTACTGCCTCCTGCACCCTCCTCGTCTCCTGGCTCGGCTGGAGGGAGTCGAGCACTATGCTGCGTATCAGCTCCCCGTGTAGCTCGAGGCTCCTCTCCTCGCAGCCGGGGAGGTTGTCGAGGCTGCAGGCCCTGGCCGGCATGGACGCGTTGTATAGGAGTCCTTCAAGGAAGAGGCCCAGCCTCCCCGCGGCCTCGACCCGGTACACTCTCCCTAGGAGGCGTAGCGCCTCGAGGACCGGCGGGAGGGGCTTCGGCTGCGTCCGGTGGGTCGCAGTTATGAGGAGGACTGGCTGCTCGACCGCTGCGCAGGCGATGCCCTCGGCGAGGGCCGGCAGCGCGTCCTCGGGCACTATGAGGGGCTTGAGCCCTGTCCTGGCGGCGACGCTGCCGAGGCCTAGGGCCTCGGAGACGGCCTCACTGTACTTGACGGCCTCCTCGAGCGTCAGGCTGGAGACGGCCTCGGCTACCGCGGCCTCACCAACGCTCCTCGCGCAGCCGACGAGGGGTGTGCTGGAGAGGGTGGGGTATAGGCGGGCTAGGAGGCCGGGCCTGAGCGCCGCCACGGGCTCGCCCAGCCTGACCGGCTCGGGGGCCAGCAGCTCGGGCTTCAGCGACTCCAGCAGCCTGTAGACCCTCGGCTCGTCCGTGTACACCTCCCTCGCCAGGTCGGCAGCGAGGGAGACGAGCTCCCTGACCGACTGCTGGTCGTAGGGTAGTATGCCCTCCCTGCTCCACGCCTCGGCTACCAGGCGGAGGCACTCGACCGCCCTGTCCACCTCCTCTGACGACGCCGCCAGGACGCGTGCAAGCTTCCTCAGCCACGCCTCCGCCTCGGCCACGAGGTCGTCTACGCGTATACCCATGCTCGAGTAGACGAGGGCTGGTGTCGGGGCGAGCGCCTCCCCACCAGCGGCCTCCAGCATGCTGAGCGGCGTCGGGCCGACGTGGACTGCTAGGAGGGCGGCTATCCTCCTCGGCGCCAGCCTGGCGACCTCCCTGAACCCCGACCTGTCCATCAATGGTACGCCGTCGACCACCTCCCTCCCGAGGGCCTCCTCCGAGACGAGTATGGCTTCCAGCACGTCGTACCTCCCGTCCCTGAGGGCCTCAGCTATCTTCGGTATGACCGTCCCGCATATCATGCGGGCCCACGCAACCCTCGCCTTCGAGGCCCACCAGACCATGTTGGCTACGCCCTCGACGAACTCGCCCGGAACACCCGCCTCCCTGACCCACTCCTCGATGACGCTCCTCCTGAGCAGGGGTATTGTGAAGACCCTGCTCCTCCAGGCCACGGGGCCGAAGACCGCCTCCTTAAGAACCGATGAGGGGCCGAAGGCGAAGACGGGGTAGACGCTAAGCCTGTGCGTCCTCACGGCCTCGGCTACCCCCCGGAGGGGGGACGTCTCGTGCTCCACCACGCCGCGGAGGATGTCGTAGGCCTCCTCCACCTCGTCCACGAGGAGGACTCCCCTGCCGCTCCCCGTCCTCTCCCTGAAGAACTCCTCGATGACTGATGGGAGCTCGGACTCGTGTATGCTCCCCCTCCTCTCAACAATGTAGTCTACGAGCTCGGCGAGCTCGACCCTCAGCGCCTCGACTCCGAGCTGCTCCCTACAGAACCACTCCAGGTGGCGGAGGAGCGTCGTCTTCCCAGACCCGTAGGGGGCGACTATCACGGGCACCCAGTACTCGCCGCCGCCACCCTCAAGGTACCCCCTCACCATGGCCTCGAGGGTCTCCCTAAGCCTCCTATGCTCGTCGCCGTAGTCGCACCACCCGCTCGGCAGGCAGGCACCATCAGCCAATACAAGCCCCGAGCTGTAGGCTACTAGTGGTGCAAGACACCGTAAAACCCCCCAGGCCCTACACGCCCCCTAGAACACCCTCGGGCCCCAGCCCTGCTTCAGCACGGGCCTCCCCCTCATGGGTATCCTGTGGCCGCACCTCGGGCACCTGTCCCCGGCGAGCGCGTAGTAGGTCACCCTGTACCCCCTCCTCTCGACCAGCAGCTTGCCGCACCTCGGGCAGTAGGTGGACTCGTACCTCGCCGACCCGATGTTGCCTACGTAGACGTACTCTATGCCCATCCTCCTCGCCTCCCTGTAGGCCGCGAGCAGCTTGGCGATGTCGGTGGGCGGCTCATGGTACCTGTTCGCGGGGTAGTAGCGGTTTATGTGGAGGGGTGTGTCGGGGCCCAGGATGTCTAGGTGTTTCCCGAGAACCCATTCGACGCACTCCTCGTCGTCGTTGGCGCCCGTAACCATGAGGAACACCATTTCAACGTGAGCCCCCATGTCCTTCAGCAGCCTGGCGTTCCTGTACACGTACTCCGGGTCTGCGGCGAGGAACCTCCTGTACGTCTCGGGGCATCCCTTTATGTCTATGCTGAAGCCGTCGACGCCCGCCTCAACCATTAGCTCGGCGGCCCTCCTCGTCATATAGCCGTTGGTCACCGCGACGCTGTACAGCCCCCTCCTCCTAGCCTCCGCCGACGCGTCGACGACGTACTCGAGGTGTATCGTTGGCTCGTTGAAGCTAGCGCATATCCCTTCATCGCCTATCCTCACGGCCTCCTCCACGAGCTCCCAGGGCTCCATGTATATGCTGGCCTGCGGGTCGGGCTCAACCTGCGACAAGTGGTGGTTCTGGCACCACGGGCACCTGTAGTTGCAGCCCCACCCGCTGTAGGTGAGGGCTGTGCTGCCGGGCCAGTAGTGGAAGAGGGGTTTGACCTCTATCGGCCTACTCTCGACCGCGCTCAACACCCCGTAGTACTCGTTGTAGATGGAGCCGCCGACGCACCTACGGTTCCTGCAGAGCCCCCACACGCCCTCCCCGAGGACGCACCTCCTCTCGCAGGTCAGGCACCTGGCCCTCCCATCCCCCACGGGCTCCTGTAGCCTCGCCCTCCTCCTCGTCAACCCCCTCCTGTACGCCTCGGCTCCGGGGAGGGGCATGGCTGGGGGTCCTCACTCCTCCTGGTGGAGCACCCTCCCCTCACCGATAACCGTGACTGGCCTGGAGCCGAGGCTGAAGGGGTCGCCGCTCCAGAGTACGAGGCTGGCCCACTTCCCCGGCTCCAGTGTACCGAGTATGTCGTCTACCCCGAGTATCTCCGCGTTCCTCGACGTTATTATGGAGATGCACTCCGCCTTCGAGACGCCTGCGTGGAGGAAGTAGCGTAGCTGGAGGAGCAGGTTCCTCTGGAGGACTACCGGGTGGTCTGTCATGAGCCCGTAGAGCGGCGAGGCCTTCACGAGGAGCCTTACATTCCTCCACGTCTGGTGCCTCAGCTCGGTCTTGTATGGGAACGCGTCGATGGGGCCGTAGACGAGGGGGTATCCCTCCCTCCTGATGTACTCGAAGCCGTGGAGCGTGTGGACGTCGGCAGCGTGCTCCACGGTGGCCCTGAAGCCGAACTCCCTCCTGAGCATCGTGAGGGCCACTATGTCGTCGAGCTTGTGCACGTGGACCCTCAGGGGCTCCTCCCCCCGGACGACCGGGAAGAGGGCGCGGAGCTCTGGCTCGACCTCCTCGACACTCTTCCTCCCCTCCTCCACCATCCTGAGCGCGTCCCTGGCCCTCATAAGCCACTTCCTGAGCAGTGCCACGACACCCATCCTGGTGTACGGCCTTACCCCCTTCCAGTCCCTGGTGCTCTTAGGGTTGTAGCCGAGCGCGGCCTTCACCCCCGCGTGCCTTATGAAGGCGTCCTCGACGTCCACCCCGTAGTTCCTTATGACGGCGGCCCTGCCGCCTATGATGTTCCCGCTGCCGGGCAGCACGCAGGAGTAGAGCACACCCCACTCGACGGAGTCCCTGAACATCGGGTCGTCCATGTAGATCCCGTGGATCGCGTCGGCGAGCGAGACTACCGAGTCGAGCCTCTCGTTGGTATCCTCCTCCGTGTACGGCTCCCCAGCCCTAGCCATGCCTATGTGGCAGTGGGCGTCTATGAAGGCGGGCGTGGCCACGGCGGCCTCGGCGACGACCTCGCAGCCGCGCGGCCTCCCCCGGCCAACGTAGACGATCTCCCTACCCCTCCACGCGACGTAGACGCCGCCCGTGAGGGGCTCGGAGGCCCTGCCCGTGTAGAGGAGGTCTACCCTTACAGCCATACAGTCCTCCACACGGCACACCGGGGCGCCAGAAGGGGCTGCGCGGGGGGTCTTAGGTGCTTGAGGGGGTTGGGGTTTGGTGGAGCCGCCGGCGGGATTTGAACCCGCGACCACCGGCTCTCCCGGAGCCGTGCTGGTTTACGAGGCCGGCGCTCTGCCGGCTGAGCTACGGCGGCTTCCGTGGAGGACTGTCTAGGCGTGTCTGGGGGGTTAAGTGTTTAGGTGCCGGGTGTCATGGGTCTGGGAAGACTAGCTCCTCGAGCTCCCTCCCCGTCCTCACCCTCCTCACCTCCCCACCCCCGGCCTCCAGTCTTAGGAGCCTCTCCTTCACCCTCCTGCCGCCCGGCGTGTACCCGCCGAGCCCCCTCGAGGAGACGACCCTGTGGCATGGTATTATCGGTGGGCAGGGGTTCGTCTTCATGGCCGCCGCCACCCTCCTAGGGTGCACCCCTATGAGCTCCGCTACCGCCTTGTATGTCGCGGCGTAGCCTGGGGGTATGAGCATCGCCACTATCCAGGCCGCCCTCTTCCAGGCCGGGTGCTCCTCGTCTAGGAGCGCCTCGGTGCACTTTGAAGCGTCTAGGCCCCCTTCTCCGCCGCCCGCCACTCCATCTCCTCCCTCTCCCACTCCTCCTCCGGTATCCTCCACGCCCCTGGGCAGCCCTCCCCTATCCTTATCGGCTGGTTCAGCCTTGAGAGGAGCACTATCCTGCTCGCGACCTGCTGTGAGAGCAGCCTGTAGCCTGTCAGGTCTGCCAGCTTCCTCGCGAAGCCGTATACCTCGACGTGCCTAGGCATGTCGGTGTAGCTGAGCCTGCGTCTCGAGAACCCTAGGTACATGTATGCCTTGACCTCCACGTAGGTCGGCTCCGCGAGCTCTATGAGCCTCGCGAACCCCCTCAACGCCTTCTCATGCATGTTCCTCGACTTTATCAGCGTTATCCTGAGCACGGTGGGGCTCGAGAAGCTGGGGAGGATCTCGAGGGTCTTGAGCACGAGGCTCCAGGTGCGTGGGAGTAGTGGGCGGTTGAGCTCGCGGTGGCTCTCCTCGTCCCATGCCTCGAGGCTCACGTAGAGCTGGCTCGGCTCCTCCTCGAGGCCCGCCAGGACGTCGGGCCTCACGCCGCGCGTGACGAGGAAGGTCGTGAGCCCCATCTCGTGGTAGACGCTTATGAGCTCCCCCAGCCTGGGGTAGAGGGTGGGCTCCCCCGTGAGGCTTATGGCTACATGCCTGGGCTCCATGGCCTCCCTGAACATCTCCTCGCTGACCCTCGGGTGCGCCTTGTAGCCGCTGAGTATCTCCCTCTGAGCCTCGATGCTCCCCCTCGCTATGAGCTCCGGGTCGTCGACCCACGGCAGCCTCGTCTGATCCCACTCAACCCCCACGTCCTGCGGCCTCGCCCTCCAGCAGTGTAGGCAGGCGTTCCAGCACCAGAGGGCGGAGGGGCTCATCTGGACGCACCTGTGGCTCGCTATACCGTAGAACTTGCACTTGTAGCAGAACCTGCCCTCGGTCAGGGCCATGTGGGTCCAGTGGCACTTCTTGACCACGCTGTGCCTGCCCACCACGACGTAGCCCTGGTTGAGGAGCATCCTGTAGAGGGTTCTGTAGGGCTCGGGGAAGCTGCTCAGCTGAAGCTTCCAGGGCTTACCCTTCACCGTCCTGAAGCCCTCTATCCTCGGCCACTTCACGGAGGAGCACCCTTCACCGTCTCATGTGGTGTCCTCGGGGCTAATCACTCTCACCCGCCGCGCGCCTCCTCGCCCTCTTGTCCAGCCTCATGATCAGGTCGTAGAGCTTCCTCGGGTTCCTGGTGTACAGCCTCAGCCTCACCTTCTCGCCCTTGATCTCCACGAACCCCCTCCTCTCCTCCAGGATGACCTCGTAGCCCTCCAGCGGGAACTTTATCGCGAAGCCCCCCAGCCCCTTCACCGCTATACCCTTCTCCGTGACGGTGTAGCTCGCCGGCGTCACGGGGAACGCGGTCTTAGACATACTCATCCTCATCCCCAGCCCGTAGGCCGCCACATACGCCACCTCCAGGACTATGAGCCAGTAGACGAAGCCGGCCAGGTGGCCCCCGAGCGTGGAGGCGAGAGCCTCAACCCCCCTCTGGTAGAACATGCCGCCGAGCCAGTAGATGACCATGGCTGCGCCGAAGCCAGCGAACGACTTAAGGAACATCTTCGTGTGGGCGCTGAACTCCTCGGCTAGGCCCTCGTCCTGCACCATCACCTCCCTGGCGTTATCCTCCCTGAACAACACCCTTGCGTCCTCCAGCTCCTGCACGGGGCTCCCACGCCTCCTCGCCATGAGGAGGCTGAAGCCTATCATCCCAGCGAAGTACACGATGAAGAGGAGCGTGAACAGCATGCCCTTCCACGCGCCGCCGTAGGCCAGTATCAACGCTATGACTACGGCGAACACCTGCATCATCAATAACTGCTTCACTTCAACCAACTAGGCTACACCCACCGCAGACTGCCCCGTGCAGGGAGCCCTATAAACCTAGAGCCATAGACGACGACACCTCCCTAGCGGGGGAGGGGCCCGGGATGAGGTGCGGCCGCCTCATAGACACCAACGCCTGCCCGCCCTGCGCGCGGGGGGCGGCGAGGATCATAGTCTATGGCAGGTGCCTCGAGCAGCTCCACCCCGACGTCCTCGACTCCGTGCTCTCCGGCGACCCGGGGTTCTCCGCATGCCCCGAGGAGCACCACGTAAACATGCTCGGCTTCAAGCTGGCCGGGATGCTCGCCAGGATGCCTTGGGTCAGGGAGGTGACGGTGTTCACCGTCGACGGCTCAATGCACTGCGTCCAGCTACACTTCATGGTCGAGGAGGTCTTCAAGGTCATGGGGCTCGGGGGGAGGGTCTCGAGGAGACACCTCGTCTACGAGGCGGGGAGGGTCGTCGAGGTGCCGGCGAGGGCCGTGAAGGCCGCAAGGTACCTCTCGAGGGTCGCGAGGCTGCTCGGCGGCTCGGCTACCCCAGGGCACACATCACCAGCTCAGTAGGCATGACTCCCCTCACAGCCATAACACCCTCAGCCCCCCGCCCGCTTAAAGCCCTTAGCCTGGCGCGGCGGGCGGGGTTAGGGGTGGAGCGGGGAGGGCCGTGAACTACGAGTCCTGGATACCGTCCCTCCGCGAGAGGAGGGGTATGCTCGACGCTATGGGGGTTGCTGACTGGAGGGAGCTGTACAGCGACGTGCCCCCAGGCCTCATGCTCCCCGAGCCGCCGAGGGTGGGGGCTGGCAGGCCGCTGACGGAGTATGAGGCGAGGAGGCTCGTGGAGAGGGAGTTCCGTGACGTGGCCGTGTTCAGGGATCCGCCGCCCTTCATGGGGGGCGGCCTCTGCTACCACGTCGTCCCCTCTGTTGTCGAGGCGGTGGCCGGCAGGGCCGAGTTCTACACCGCCTACACGCCGTACCAGCCGGAGATAAACCAGGGGCTGCTGCAGGCCCTCTTCGAGTACCAGAGCCTCGTGGCCGACCTGCTCGAGATGGATGTCGTGAATGCATCGATGTACGACATGAGCACGGCGGTCGCCGAGGCGTTCCTCATGGCCGTCAGGGTGACGAGGCGTAGGCGGATCATAGTGCCGGCCACCATGCACCCCGAGCACAGGGAGACCGCCGAGACATGGCTGATGGGGAAGGGGATAGAGCTGATCCAGGCCCCCTACAACCCCGAGACCGGGGAGGCCGACATAGGCTTCATAGAGGAGAAGCTGAGGGAGGGGGGCGTCGCGGCGGTCTACATGGAGCAGCCGAGCAGCCTCGGCTTCATAGACCCGGGGGTGGAGGCGGCGGCCGAGGCGGCGCACAGGCACGGAGCCCTCTTCATCCTCGGCTTCGAGCCCCTCAGCCTAGGGATCCTCAGGCCGCCGGGGAGGCTGGGGGCTGACATAGCCGTGGGCGAGGGGCAGCCGCTAGGCCTCGGACTTAACTACGGCGGCCCCCTCCTAGGCATCATGGCTGTTAGGGGGGAGCGTAGGCTGATACGCCAGATGCCGGGCAGGATAGTCGGTATGACGAGGAGCGTTGAGGGGGAGAGGGGGTTCACACTGATACTCCAGGCGAGGGAGCAGCATATCAGGAGGGAGAAGGCGACCTCGAACATAACGACGAACGAGGCATTGATGGCTGTGAGGGCGGCGGCCTACCTGGCCCTCCTCGGCGGAGAGGGGCTCAGGAGGCTCGCCGAGTCCATATGGCTGAGGAGCCACTACGCCGCCAGGAGGCTGAGGAGCCTGGGCGTCGAGGCGCCCGTCTTCAAGGCAGAGTTCTTCAAGGAGTTCACCGCCAGGTTCCCCATCCCCTACAGGGAGGTGCACGCGAAGCTCCTGGAGAAACGCATACTCGGCGGCCTCCCCCTATCCAGGTGGGGTAGGAGCTGCAGGGAGGCCCTCTTCTGCGTGACAGAGGCGCACAGCAGGAGCGACATAGACAGGCTGGTGGACGCGGTAGCGGAGGCGCTGGGTGGGGCGGGTTGAGGGGCTGGAGGCAGGCTCGGTGGCCGGAGCCCCTCATACACGAGGCGGGCTCCAGGGATACAGGGTACAGGCCGCCCTACTACTGGGAGGACGAGGAGCTGAGGAGGGAGCTCGGGGACCCACGCGAGGCCCTCGGGAGCCTGGCCCGCCGCGACGCGCCGAGCCTACCCGGGCTCCCCGAGCCCCTGCTGGCGAGGCACTACACGAGGCTCTCGGAGATGAGCTACGGGGTGGACAGCGGCCCAGTCCCCCTGGGCTCCTGCACGATGAAGTACAACCCTAAGGTCTCCGAGCTCCTGCCCGCCGCGCTGGGCCTGGAGTACCTCCACCCGTACCAGGACGAGGAGACCGTGCAGGGCCTCCTAAGGATACTGTATAGGCTCGAGAGGTGGCTGGCCGAGCTCACAGGGATGGATAGGTGCAGCCTCCAGACCCCCGCCGGGGCCGCGGGGGAGCTCGCAGGAGCCCTAATGATAAGGAAGTACCACGTCGACCGCGGCGAGCCGGGCAGGGTCGAGATGCTGGTGCCCGACTCCGCCCACGGCACGAACCCCGCCAGCGCGGCGATGGCCGGCTTCCGGGTCGTCAGGATACCGACGGGCCCCGACGGCACCGTGGACATGGAGGCCCTCAGGGCGGCGGCCGGCCCGAGAACCGCCGGCCTCATGCTGACGAACCCCAACACGCTGGGCGTCTTCGAGCACAACATACTCGAGGTGGCCCGCATAGTCCATGACGCGGGCGGCCTACTGTACTACGACGGCGCCAACCTGAACGCGATAATGGGTATCGTGAGGCCGGGCGACATGGGCTTCGACATAGTCCACCTGAACCTCCACAAGACGTTCGCCGCGCCGCACGGGGGAGGCGGGCCAGGCGCCGGCGTCGTCTGCGCCCGCGGCGAGCTCGTCGACTACCTCCCACGCCCCCTCCTCGACTGCGGCGGGGACGCGTGCAGGTGGGATTACAGCTGCGAGAAGTGCATAGGCAGGGTGAGGGCCTACTACGGGAACATAGTGCCGCTCCTGAAGGCCTACATCTACATACTCGTCATGGGGGGTGAGGGGCTCAGGGAGGCGGCTATACAGAGCGTCGTAAACACCAACTACTTCATCCACCTCATGAAGGGGGTGAGGGGGTACGAGCTCCCCTACTCCCCCGAGAAGCCGAGGAAACACGAGGTCGTCTACTCCGCACTCCCCCTCCGCCGCGAGACCGGGGTCACCGCCGAGGACGTGGCGAAGGCGCTGCTCGACGAGGGGCTCCACGCGCCCACGATATACTTCCCCCTCATAGTGGACGAGGCCCTCATGGTCGAGTTCACCGAGTCGGAGTCGAGGAGGAGTATAGAGGAGTATGCGGAGGCGCTCCGCAGGATAGCCGAGAAGGCCTACGAGAACCCCGGGGAGTTGAAGAGGGCGCCGCGCAACACGAGCGTCGCGAGACTGGATCAGGTCTACGCGAACCACCCGAAGACTATGGCGCCGACGTACAGGTGGCTGGTGGGGAGGAGGGGTAGGGCCTAGTATATCTCCTCCACGAGCTCACCCCCATACTCCTCCAACACCTCCTCAACCTCCCTCCTATAGGGGGCTGACTGGGCGCCGAGCCTGGTGACCTTTATCCCGGCGGCTATGCTGGCAGCAGCCAACGCCTCCCTAACCTCCCTCCCCTCAGCCATGAAGCCGAGGAAGTAGGCGTTGAACACGTCGCCCGCCCCCGTCGTATCCACGACTACTCCGTGGATGTAGGGCTTAACCCAGTACACCCTGCTGTCCGTCGCCAGGTAGGCGCCCCGGCCCCCAACCCTGACCAGCACGTACCTGAGCCTCCCCCCTAGCAGCCTCCTAGCATCCACGGGGTCCCAGCCCCCCGTCAACGCCTTCAACTCGTTGCGGTTTATCGTGAGGACGTCGGCGGCCTCCCTGGCCGCCTCGACCACCTCGGGCCCATAGGCGTTGACCACTGCTCCGCCGGGGTCGTAGCTCACGAGCCCGGCTAGCCCCCTGAGGAGCCCGGCCGCCTCCACCAGGATGCTCGGCGCCACGCTCGCGAAGTGGACGACGTCCGCGGGCAGCGCATCCCTCACATCAACTCCGCTCAGGAGGGCGTTGACGCCCCTCAGCTTTATCATGCTCGTCTCGCCGCCGGGGAGGAGGAGTATCAGCACCATGCCCGGCATACCCTCCTCATGCATCTTCACCGTCGACGTGTCGACCCCGCTCCCCCTGAGGGTGTCGAGGACGCCGAGGAGCTCAGCTATCCTAGACGTGTGCGCGACCAGCCTGGCCCTGTGCCCCAGCCTGGCGACGGCCACCGAGTAGTTGGCTGCAGCCCCTCCAGGCCTCACGGTAGCCTCCTCAGCGCTCACGGCGTCGTCGGGGGCTGGGAGCTTCGGAACCTTGAGGTATATGTCGACGTTTATGTTGCCCACAGCCACGTGGAGTGGGGGCTTCAAAGCCTTCCAGCCCTTCCGTTTCGAATCCAAGCCCGGGCTAACCCCTAAAAGGGGGTAACTTGTCAATGAATAATTGCATACGGAGATGGCGGCCCAGATAAGGATTAGGAAAGGGGCCTTAAGGCTCCGCAAGATACTAGACGAGTATCGTAGGGCGATATACCACTACAATACGCTCATCAAAGGTACAGGCTATTACCTCAAACCAGTACACATAGTAACCAGGAACACGCCGTCCGGGAGAAAGACGTACCACTACTACGGCAGGTACTGGTGGAGGCTCGAGAAGAAGAGGGTGGAGGGGAGGAGTAAGCTCCGCTGGAGGTACATCGGGAGGCAGAAGCCGAGCGAGCTCAAAGACTACCCCGACCCCCCGAGGAACCCCCTTGAGGGGTTCAGGTGCAGGGTTGACGGCGACGACATAATAGTCAAGAAGGAGATGTTCGAGAAGTACAAGCACCTATTCGAGGGCCTAGAGATAGTTGAGGCGTAAGAGTGGAAACCCGCGCCGCCAGCCACCAGTAGGGGAGGGATGTGGAGCCTTCCCCTCACCCGACCTCGCCCCGGGGCCGCGCGGGGTGAGGCGGGCCGGTGGCCGCCTCCGAACCTCCCCATGCGCGGCGGCGTAGTGGTGGGCCGTGAGGATCCGGGTGGTGGCGGCCGACAGCCTCGGAGTAAGGTCGATGGCTACACTCGTCGAGGTCTCGGGCCTCAGGATATTCATCGATCCGGGCGCCAGCCTCGCACCCAGGAGGTATGGGCTGCCGCCGCACAGGGTCGAGGTCGAGGCGCTCGAGGACTCCCTTAGGGAGATAACTAGGCTCATGGAGTCCGTGGACGTAGTCGTTATAACGCACTACCACTACGACCACTACCTCTACCGCCCCGAGCAGATGGACGCCTACAACGACAAGCTGCTCGTAGTCAAGAACCCCGTAGACCACATAAACCGCAGCCAGATGGCGAGGGCTAGGAGGCTGCTCGGAGGGGTCGGGGGGAGGGCTAGGAGGATACGCTACGCCGACGGCATGGTGTATGATCTAGGCGACGTGGTGCTTGAGTTCTCGCCGCCGGTGCCGCACGGCGCGGAGGGCTCGAGGCTCGGCTACCTCGTCATGGTGAGGGTCTACGACAGGCTGGACGGCAGGTGCTTCGTCCACGCATCAGACGTGCAGGGGCCCCTGAGCAGGGAGGCGCTCAGGGTAATCGAGGCCTGGAGGCCCGACACAGTGTTCATAAGCGGGCCCCCGACCTACTTCGCAGGCTACAAGGTCCCAGCCGAGGACGTTGAGAGGGGGTTGAGGGGGCTGAAGGAGCTGCTGTCGACCGGGGCGCTCGTGATAGCAGACCACCACTTCGCCAGGGATAGGGGCTACTTCGAGATGCTGAGGAGGCTGCGCAGGGAGACCGGCGGGAGGCTCGTCTCCGCCGCGGAGTATATGGGGGTGGAGCCGAGGCCACTCGAGTCTATGAGGAGGGAGCTTTGGCGCGGCCATGGATAGTCGTCGAGCACCTCGAGCCCGTGGTGGGCGAGTGGGTGAGGGCCGAGTACAGGCACCTCGTCGACATCGTCGGGGCCGAGAGGGTCGCGTTCACAAACACCGGGGACTGCGACAGCTTCCTGAGGGAGATCGGGAGGAGCGTGCTGTGCTTCGAGGAGAGCGTAGCGGAGCTCCGCGGCATACTCTACGCCTCCCCGGACAGGCTCCTAGTCCTAGACCCGTCGGCCGACAGGATCCTCGAGCCGGGGGAGGCCGGCAGGCACGACGCCGTCGTCATAGGCGGGATACTCGGCGACCACCCTCCCCGCGGCAGGACGAGGACGCTGCTGACCAGGAGGCTCCGGGGGGCGGTCGTGAGGAGCCTGGGCCCCCACCAGTACAGCATAGACGGGGCGGCGGTCGTATACATGCTCGTCGAGGAGGGGCAGCACCCCTACACGGTGAGGGTCGTATTGAACCCAGTGATAAGGCTGAGGTACTTCGACATCGAGGTGGAGGAGGAGCTGCCCTTCGCCTACCCAGTGCTGGGCGCCGGGCCCGAGTACCCCCCGGAGCTCCCCTGGCTCCTGGAGAGGGGGCTGACCTACGAGGAGTTCAGGGAACTGGAACCTGGGAGGCGATGACTATGCCCGCGACGACGCCGGCGAGCATCGCTATGACCCCGCTGAGGGCCCTCGACCTTGCCGGCAGCACCCCCCGGTACAGCCTGTAGGTGGCCGCGTAGCCCGCCGACAACACCGCTGCAAGGACAGCCACTGAGGCGGCCAGGCCGTAGAACCTGCATGCTATGCTCCCGGCGGCCCCCGAGGCGACCCCGACTGCGAGCCTGAAGTAGCTGAGGATGGACTTGTAGTATAGGCGTGCAGCCGCCCTCCTCACGTCCTCGTCGCTCACCACAGCCGCGCACCCCGCGGCCACGGTCTACGCGGCCGGCGGGATGTATAAGCCTGGCCCTTCACCGCCTCGGCGGCCTGGGGGGCTCCGAGGCCCTACCCCTAGCCACCATGAGCACCCTGCTCCTCCCCGGTATCCTCTCCCTCAGCTCCTCGACGCCGACGGCGTCGACGAGCAGCCTCCCCTCCTCCCCCGCCCTCTGCCTGAGCAGCCTGTGCAGCCTCTTCGCGAGCCTTGAGGGGTCTTCGTCGCCGGGCGCGAGGAGGGCGTAGACTATGCTCCTCCTCTCGACTATGTGGCGCGGCCCCACTATGACGAGGGGGGCTCCGCCGTCGTCCGCCACGCCGACGGCGAGCCTGAGCTCGACGCCCCGGATATAGTTCCTCCTCCCATAAACCATGAATGAGCCCTTGGAGAGGTACTCGCCGGCCGGCGGGTGCTTGGAGACCTGCCTCCCGTAGGCCCAGTAGACGTCGACGGCCGCAGCCCCTCCCTTCCAGGCCTTGGAGTAGCACGCTGCTATCACCGCTGCCTCCCTGAGATCCTGGTCGGGCGGCTCCCTCCCGGCCGTCTTCACGACGACTACGGGGGCGCCGTGTATGTCTGCGTGCATGAACACGTCGTCGGCTCCAAGGTGCTTCCTCACTATGGACTCGTTCTGGCCGGCGTCCCTCCCCCCTATGACGAGCAGCCAGCTGCTGGTGTACATCCAGTGGTACTTCTCGTACCACTCCCTCCTCCTCACAGCCATCGCCGCCTTGGCCCTCCTCTCGGCTATCCTCCTCGCCAACTCCCTTATCCTCTCCCTGAGCTCCTCGACAGCCCTGAGCCCCCTCTCCCTCTTCTTCTCCAGCTCCCCCAGCCTCCTGTACAGCGTGTTGACCCACTCGTAGGGAGTGGCCGTGAATGGTACGGTGAACCTCCTCCCCCCAACCTCCACCACTATCACTCCCTGCCTCGGCCTAGCCTCGACGACCCCCCTGCACTTCTCCGCCACCCTCTCCCACCCCTCCTCCTCCCTCACCCTCCTGGCGCACTCCCACGCCTCGGCTATCTCGGCTATGTGCTGGGACGCGGCGTACGCCTCCTCCCTCACCTCCCTCACCCTCTCCTCTATCTCCCTCAGCCTCTCCACGGCCTTCTCCAGGCTCCTCCTCAGCCTCTCCTCGGCCTCGGCCTCGACGCCGCCGAGCAGGAGCCTCCTCGTCTCCTCGAGGAAGTACTCGTCCGCCGCCTCGTTTATGTCCCCGTACTCCCTCACCTCCACGCCTCCGAAGGCCTCCGGGCTGCTGGGCCTGAAGGAGAGGAGCCAGACGGGGCTCCCCTCCCTGTCGACGACTATGTAGCCCCTGTGCTCCTCCACAGCCTCCCTGATCACGTCGAGCGCTGCCCCAGGAACCCTCGAGGCGTCGCCCCCCGCCCTCGCGTACGCCTCCGCCACGAGCTCGTATGGGAGCCCGAGGATCCTCGCGGCCTTCTTAGGGTTGCTCGTCTTCTCGGCGACCTCCCTGAGCCTCTCAGGCTCCCTCCTCGGGTCTAGGCCGCGGGGAGGCGGCGAGTACTTGGCCCCCCTCTCCACGCTCCTATCCCTCATCCTGGCGTACCTGTCGGCCTGGAGGATCACCTCGTCTCCGTCGACCAGGACGAGGAAGCCGCGGGGCACGAGCTCGACGTACACCTTGCACTTGTTGTCGAAGACCATGTAGACTATCCTGTCGAAGCCCACCTGGCCCAGCTCCTCGAGCCTCCTCCCCCTGATATGCTTCCTAACCCCCATCACGAACGGGGATGGCATGGGCTTCGAGGAGAACGTGTACCTGGTGGAGTGTATCCTCACACCCGGCTCGGCCGCCAGGAGCACGTGGCCGGCCCCAGTCCTGAACTTGAACAGGTAGACGCCGGAGACGCCGTACACGTTGACCAGCCTAGCCCCCCTAAGCCTGCCCGCGAGCGATGAGACGACGGCGGCCGCGTCGAGGCTCGTCATAGACCTCTTCTTCAACCCACCCCCCAGCCCCCAACACTAAAGAGGGGTAATACGCTTCATGGCTCCGCCCCGGGGAGGGGCTGCGGTAGGCGAGATGCACGTAGTGGTCGACGTTGCACACTACCCCTTTCTCGTAAGCCTAGGAGACTACGTGTCGAGGAGGTATGGGGTGAGGAGCCCGCTGACCCTCCTCCGGATGAGGAGGGACCTCCTAGAGTACGCCGTGAAGAGGCTCTCCGAGGCCGTGAAGAGGGGTAGGGTTGGCTGCGTGAAGGACACAGAGAAGGCCGTCATAGGCCACCACGCCGCGGTGATGATAGCGGCTGCTCTAGGCGACAGGTGGCTGGCCTCCAGGCTCGCGCTCGCAGAGGCCGAGCACAGCTACAGCCACCTCCTCGAGGAGGAAGAGGAGGTCGTCGGGGCCATAGGGGGGCTGCTCGGCGTTGGGCTGAGGCCGGAGAGGCCCTGCCTCAGGCAGCCGCTTGGCCTGCTCAACGGCGTACCCATCTACAGGGAGTACTGCCTCTCGATAACCATGCCCTCCTACCTCAGGGCCGCCAGGAGGCTCCTCGGCGACCCGGCCTGGAAGCCGATAAACCTGCCCGTGAGGGGAGGGAGGGTCTACCTCGACAAGAGGAGGGCGGCCAGGGTGCTGAAGGAGGTGATACAGTCGAGGATAGAGGAGAGGGTGAGGGGGATGATGCCGCTCCGCCTCCCAGACGACATGTCATGGGTGCTCGAGGAGGCTAGGAGCCTGCTCAGCGAGGCCAGGAGGCCGAGGAGGGGCAGGGGCGGGAGGGTGAGCGTCCCGAAGGGCGTCGTCGACCCCGACGCCTTCCCCCCGTGCATGGCCGGGCTCTACGAGGCGTTGAGGAGGGGGGAGAACCTCAGCCACCACGCGAGGTTCGCCATAGCCACGTTCCTCCTGAACATAGGCATGGGGGTCGACGAGGTAGTCGATCTTTTCAGGAACACCCCTGACTTCAACGAGAGGATAGCCAGGTACCAGGTCGAGCACCTAGCCGGAATGAGGGGCTCGGGGAAGAAGTACAAGACCTACAGCTGCGAGAAGATGAAGACGCTCGGCCTCTGCACCGGGGACTGCGGCACACGCAGCCCCCTGCAGGCCTACTATAGGAGGCTGGCCTCAAAGCTGCGGGGCAAGTGACACCCCTAATGGCACGCTCATTGAGTTCCCCATGTAGACCCCCCCGTATAGCTTATACAAGGGGCGTTCTGGGAGCCCCTATCATGGAGCCAAGGACATGAGAGGGGAGGGTGGGGGTCATGGCTAGGAGGAGCTCGGGTCTAGACGAGATAGACATCGCGATACTCCGGGCCCTCAAGGAGATAGGGAGGCCGGCGAGCTGCAAGGAGATAGGCGAGCATGCAGGCATAGACGCGAGGAGGGTGGCGGCGAAGATGAGGAAGCTGAAGAGGCTAGGCCTCGTCGAGAGCCCCGAGAAGGCGAGGTACGTGATAACCGAGCAGGGGCTCAAGGTACTGGAGGAGCACAGCCAGGAGGCCTAGTTTTTAGAGGCCCCGGCCTCCCCGGGCCCCACCGTAGGCAGGGCTAGGTTTTTACCCCCCGGGGGGACGGTGCAGCCCTACACCGGGGGTCTAGGTGCCGGAGAAGGAGAGGGAGTATACGGCGTTCGTCCCGGAGAAGCTCTACCAGAGGATACGCAGGGCAATAGTCCACGAGAAGTACGTGACCCCGTACCAGCTCGCAGAGAAGTATAACATGACCATAAGCCTCGCTAAGAAGGTGCTGCGCAGGCTCGAGAAGGAGGGTGTAGTCAAGCTCTACGCCTACAACAGGAGGGCCGCGATATACTTACCGGTTAAGAGGAGGCGTTGACCCCGGGTAGGCCGACGGGTACCGGGTTTTGGCGAGGGTAAGGCTGTACAGCAGCCTCCCCCTCGAGGCCGCCCACCACGTCCTCTCCGAGGCCCTGTCGAGGAGGGCTATGGTCGTAGCCCTCTGTAGGTGCCGCGTCCAGTACGAGGGGAGGGGCTCCTCTAGGCTCGGCGAGGGCGAGCGCCTCCTCATAGTCAAGCCCGACGGCGTAGTCCTAGTGCATAGGCCTAGGGGCCACCAGCCCGTCAACTGGCAGCCGGAGAGCAGGAGTATAGAGGTGAGGCTCGGGGGCGGCTCCCTCCTCCTTAGGAGCGTCAGGGAGAGGCCGAGGGAGGTACTGGAGGTCTACATAGACTCTGTAGAGGCGCTGGTGGTGGCGGAGGACGTGAGGGACGAGGCCGAGTTCATAGAGTACCTTGACGAGCACGAGGTGAGGGACATACTGGCCAGGCACCCGGAGGAGCTTGAGGAGGGGCTGAGGGTGCTAAGGGTGGAGAAGCCCGTGGGGCAGGGCTACGTCGACATATTCTGCGTCGACAGGGAGGGGAGGCCGGTGATAGTGGAGGTGAAGAGGGTTACCGCCGGGAGGGAGGCGGTTCTGCAGCTCAAGAGGTACGTGGACGCCGTGAAGTCCGAGAACCCCGGCGTGGAGGTCAGGGGTATACTCGCTGCACCCTCGATAGCAAAGGAGGCCCTCATCCTCTTGAGGAGCCTCGGGCTCGAGTACAGGAGGATAGACCCAGCCAAGCTCTACAAGAGGTACAGGTCTGAGCTTAGGAGGAGGGGAGGGGGCTCGTCCGCCCGCAGCCTGCTCAGCTTCCTCGGGGGAGGTTAAACTCTGGGTTGGAGTCGGGGGGATTGGGCTATATCTTTATCTTTAGCTCGCACTCCATGCTATACCTCGGATCGAGTAAGAAGTGTGGGGTGCGGGCTTGGCGGGCAGGGATCCGGTCGCAGCGTTCCTAACCGGGCTGAGGCTGACGCTCAGGAACCCGCTGGTCAAGGCTGTGCTCAAGCCCCTCGACCTGCGCGTCGGCGACGAGTACGTCATAGACCAGGTTCTGCGCCTCCTGGCCGGCGCGGACGGCGGCGCCTGCCCCATAGCGAGGCTCTACACGGCCGTCATGAAGCCGTTCCTCGTGAACGCCACCAGGGTGTTCGGCGGCGACTACAGCATGGTGGAGGAGGCCCTCAGAGACCCCGCTATAAGGAGGGGGCTCTCAACAGTCTTCCGCGGCCTCATAGAGTACGGGGTCACCGTCCCCCAGAGGCTGCCGGCCCCCTTCCTCGTCGTCTGGAACTTCACCAACATGTGTAACTTCAGGTGCAAGCACTGCTACCAGAGGGCGGACAAGCCCCTCCCAACAGAGCTCAGCCTCAGGGAGAAGCTCAGGGTCGTCGCCGACCTGGACGCCGCAGGGGTCGCCGCGATAGCCCTGAGCGGCGGCGAGCCGACGATACACCCCGACTTCTTCCCCGTCGTGAGGGCCGCGGCGAGCAGGGGGATGTACGTCGCCGTAGCCACCAACGGCTGGATGCTGGCCGACGAGAAGTTCGCCGAGAAGGCTAAGAAGGCGGGGGTGAGGTATGTCGAGATAAGCATAGACTCTGCCGACCCGGACAGGCATGACAGGTTCAGGGGGGTTCCCGGGGCCTGGAGGAGGGCTGTGCAGGCCGCTAGGAACTGCGTGAAGCTCGGCATACACACCGCCATCGCGGTCACACTCACTAGATACAACTTGGACGAGATAGACGACCTCATAGGCCTCGCCGAGGAGGTGGGGGCGCAGAAGATAGTCTTCTTCAACTTCATCCCCGTGGGGAGGGGCGTCGACATAATAGACCTCGACCTAGACCCGTGGGAGAGGGAGAAGGCGTTAAGGAAGCTGTTCAGGGAGAACTCGAGGAGGAAGGTGACGGTGCTCTCCACGGCCCCCCAGTACGCGAGGGTGAGCATACAGGAGAGCCGCGGGAAGATCGCCATAGCGACGCACTTCTACGAGCCCGGCGCGGACCCCGTGATAGCGTCCCTGGCTGAGTACATCGGCGGCTGCGGGGCCGGCAGGATATACGCCGCCATAGAGCCCGAGGGGACGCTCACACCCTGCGTCTTCATGCCGATAAGGATAGGTAACCTCAGGGAGGAGAGCTTCTCCAAGCTATGGAGGAGGGCGAGGCTGTTCCAGGAGCTCAGGGACAGGGAGAGGCTGCACGGCGTCTGCGGCCGCTGCCCATACCGCTACGTCTGCGGGGGCTGCAGGGCCAGGGCCTACGCCTACCTGGGAGACCCGCTCGGCCCCGACCCGGGCTGCATCTACAACCACCGTGTCTGGGAGCGTCTCGTCGAGGAGGCGTCCAGGATTAAAAAGGAACTCTACAAGCGCACGGCGGCTAAGCCTCTTCTAACCCGGTGAAGCCCTAGGATTGAGAAGGGTACCGTTAGGCCTTGCCGCGCGTCCCCAGGAGGCTCCTCGACAGGGTGGACAAGGGCCTCGAGGAGGCCGTCGAGTGGCTGAAGGAGATGGTCTCGATACCCACCGTGAACCCGCCTGGCAGGGGGTACCGCGACTTCATCGAGTGCGCCTCACGCATCCTCCGCGGGATAGGGTTCAGCGTCGAGGTGCACGACGTACCAGACTCCCTCGTTAGGAGCGTATGCCCGGAGTGTGCGGGTGAGCCGAGATACATACTCATAGCGAGGAAGGGGCGTGGCAGGCCGGTGATACAGTTCAACGGCCACTACGACGTCGTGCCGCCGGGGCAGGGGTGGAGCATGGATCCCTTCAAGCCCGTCGTCAGGGAGGGGAGGCTGTATGGGAGGGGGGCAGTCGACATGAAGGGCGGTATAGCGGCGGCCATGCTCGCGGCCTCAGCCTTCCTCTCCGAGGCCGACGGCTTCAACGGGACGATAGAGTTCGCGCTCGTCCCCGACGAGGAGATAGGAGGGGTGACGGGGACGGGCTACATGCTGTTGAAGGGGCTTACGTCCCCCGACTTCACGGTCATAGCCGAGCCGAGCGGCTCAGACGAGGTCTGGATAGGGCATAAGGGGGCCCTCTGGGGCTTCATAGAGGTGTACGGGAAGCAGACCCACGGCTCCACGCCATGGGTCGGCGTGAACGCGTTCGAGTACATGGCTAGGATAGCGCTGCGGCTGGTGGACGAGTACATACCGCGGCTGAAGGAGAGGAGGAGCCGCTACGACTACGGCTCCGAGGAGGCCGCGCACCCCACGATGACGCTGGGCGGCGAGGTGAGGGGAGGCGCCAAGATAAACATTGTGCCAGGCTTCTACGCATTCAGCTTCGACCGCCGCCTGATAGTCGAGGAGAGGACAGGGGATGTCGAGAGGGAGATCAACGAGGCCGTCTCGAGGATAGCCTCGGCGTACCCCGAGGTCAGGGTGAGGGTGAGGGTCACCAATAGGCTCGAGCCAGCGATAACAGACCCGGGGAACCCGTACGTCGACAAGCTCGTCCAGGCATCGCTCGAGGCCAACGGGGTGAAGCCGAGGCTCCTCGTATGCCCCGGCGGCCTCGACCTACACTACTACTCGGAGAGGGGGCTGGCGGCCGTAGCTTACGGCCCCGGCCCCGAGGCGGCCGCCCACATAGCGGACGAGTACGTCGACCTGGAGGAGGTTAGGAGGGCGGCGAGGACGTACGCCTCCCTCCTCTACCTGGCCCTCACTCAAGCCCCCACCTGACAACCCTTCCCGCCGCCAGCCCTGACGCCACGAGCCAGGCGGCGAGCACGGTGAAGGGGACTATGGGCGGGTAGGATGCTACGCTGAGCCCGGCGAGGCTCCTGGCGAGCTCGGCGGCCGCGACCGTCGGCACGAGGAGCGCCGCCGGCCTCAGGACTGGGGGTAGGATGCTGAGCGGGTAGAAGACCGGGGGTAGCAGGGTCAGTATGAAGGTGACCGGGTTCGTCACCGCCGATATATTCGTAGGCCTCCTGAGCCTGAGGACTATCGAGAGGCCCGTGAAGACGGCCACGGGGAGGAGCATGAAGCCTCCGGCGAGCCCGTAGAGCACTATGGAGGGGTCTCCGAGGAGGAGCGTCGACGCCGCGACCAGCACCGAGGCGTCTACCGCGACGAGCGGCATGTTGCCGAGCACGATGCCGGCCAGGTACTCGAGGGGCTTGAGGGGGGACGCGACGTACATGTAGTAGTACCTCGCTATCCTGCTCCAGCCAACCTCCTGCCCGACGCCGTTCACCCCGACCCCCCACGCGCCGACCACGATCCAGGCCGCGACGAGGTTCATTGCCGCCTCCCTGCCGCCCCACGCCGTCAGTATTATGAACAGCGACGCTATGATCAGGACATCCTGTATCATCCACGTAGGCTGCCTCAGTATCCACTTGGAGGAGAGCGCGGCGACCCCGAGGACTCTGCGGAGGGAGCCCCGCACCACGAAGCCCCCGCGTCTAGGCGGTGGTGGCTAGCGGTGCCTCGACGGTAAATTAGGCTGCGCCGCCGCGGGGGTGGATGGGGTCTTGGGCGTGCGTGGAGGGCTCGGCGAGGTCGTGGACGCCCTCACCGGCGCCGCGCTGATATTCGTGTTCGCCTGGCTCGTCGCCCTCCTGTCCTACAACATGGCCCCGTGTGGGGCGGTCGGCGCGAGCATGTGCGGGGAGGCGGCGGCAGCCGCGGCCGGCCTCCTATACTCGTGGAGGAGGGGGCTGCTCCGGGAGTTCTTCCACCCCCCGCGCCTCGGGGCCGCCCGCCTACTCGGCCTGGCGGGCGCAGGGGTTGGGGCCATGCTCCTCCTGGCCCCCATCCTCAGCCCCGCACCAAGCCCCGTCGAGCACGAGGTGTTCACGTGCGTGGAGTCCCACCCGGTCCTCATGGGGTTCACGCTGCTCTTCCTAGCCCCGTTCACGGAGGAGCTCTGCTTCCGCGGCCTCATACAGGGGAGGCTCTCACGCGTCATAGGGGGGCCTGCCGCCCTCCTGGCGGCCTCCCTCGCGTTCTACGCCGCCCACGTCTACGCGCTCGGCGCCGCGGGGGCCCTCGTGGCGTTCGTCGAAGGCATAGTACTGGGGGTACCCGTCCTGCTCGGCGACAGCCTCTGGGCCCCAATACTCATACACTCCCTACTCAACCTCGTAGGGTTCGTGGCGGCCGTGTAGCGTGTGAGGGGGCGCCCTTGCCCGGAGGCGACGCGGTCGTCGCGGAGCACCTAGCCAAGAGGTACCCGGGCGGCGTCTGGGGGGTGAGGGACGCGTCGCTGAGGGCCGGCAGGGGCTCGATAACGGTCCTGCTCGGCCCCAACGGCGCGGGGAAGACGACCACCGTCGGCATGCTCTCAACCATACTGAGGCCTACGAGGGGGAGGGGGCTGGTCCTGGGCCTGGACGTCGTGGCTGACGCCTGGAGGGTTAGGAGGCTGGTAGCGCTGATGCCCCAGGAGTGCCGCATAGACTTGAACTGGACGCCCTACGAGATGGTGAAGTGGTACCTTGTCGTCAGGGGTATGAGCCTCCACGACGCCTCGCTCCAGGCGAGGAGGTGGCTTGAGAGGCTCGGGCTCTGGGAGTGCAGGTCTACGCCGGGCTGGAGGCTGAGCGGGGGGCAGAGGAGGAAGGCTATAGCGGCGGCGGTGCTGGCCTCCGAGGCACCCGTCGTCTTCCTGGACGAGCCGACTGCCGAGCTGGACGTCGAGTCGAAGTACACTATATGGGGGGCGGTGAGGGCGGCGGCCTCGGAGGGGAGGACGGTTATACTGACGACGCATGATATGAGGGAGGCGGAGCTCCTAGCAGACCACGTCGTGTTGATGGTGGACGGCAGAACAGTCGTCGAGGACTCGCCGGAGAACCTCATAGCCTCCCTCGGCTACAGGTACAGGGTTGTGTTGTGGGGGGCCGCGGAGCCGCCCGCCGGGAACTGCATGAGTGTCTCGGGCACGCTCCTATGCTACGCGTCGACGTGGAGCGAGGCAGCCTCCATAGCGAGGTCCGCGAACGCCTCCAAGGTGGTGGTCGAGGAGGTCGGGCTGGAGGACGTCTACATACGCTACGCCTCCCCCCGCGGAGGCTCCAGTAGGCTAAGCGCCCAGCCCGGCAGCTGAGACCTCACAGCACCCACGCGGAGGCTCGCGGAGACCTCCCACTCCCTCAGGCTGGGGCAGAGGCAGCAGCCTATACGGTAGAAGCCGAGGGCGTAGAGCGGGTGGAGCGGAACCCTGTTGGCGAGCAGGTATAACTGTACGTGGATGGCCCCCCACGCCTTCAGGGGCGCGGCCCGCCCGGCGGCGCCGAGGAGCCTCTCCCTGCCGAGCGGCGTCCTCCACAGCCTCCTCTGGGACTCAGCCCCCCTGTCGCCGACCACGAGGAGGACCCGCCCGTCGAGCCTCGACACGTATGACTTGAGCGCCTCCAGCTTCAGCCCCGTACACCACCTATACCCTATGCTAAGCCTCCACCCCTCCCTCACAAGCCTCGCCACCGGCGCCTCAACAACCCTGTACTCCACGCCGAGCATGCCGGCCACCATGTCCAGGTACCTTCTCGTGAAGGCGTAGTCTAGGCCCGTGTCGACGTAGACCGCCTCCACGCCACCCCTCCCGAAAGCCTTGACGGCCAGGAGGAGCGCCGCCGTCGAGTCCTTACCCCCGCTCCACGGAACGACAACCCTGTCGACACCCTCCCCCGCCCTCCTCAGCATCGAGACGGCGGAGTCCTCGAGGAGCCTGAGGTAGCCCATGCTCGCCTCCACGCAGCCCCCCACGTCGACGTCGACCGGCTCATAGCCCCCGAGCACCTCCACGCTCGTTGCCGTATGGCCTAGGATGAGCCTGGCTACCCGGCTGCCGGCCTGGTAGACGAGGTGCTCGCCCGCAGACCCCGTCTTCACTATGAGGGGGTCCGCGCCGACGCTGAGCCCCCTGGCCCCGAGGAGCCTCCTCCACATACCCAGGGCCAGGAAGGGGTCCGCGCCGACGCCCATCGGGAGCCCCTCAACCCTCCCGAACCCCCTGGGCGGCTTAGGGGAGGCCGAGTAGACGACCCTCCCCCCTCCCACGGGCCTCCAGTAGACGCCGGAGCTGAACACGGACAGGGCCTCGACGAGCTCCCCCGCTATCATCTCCAGCCTAGCGTTCCTCACCCTAGCCCTCGGGACGACGTGCGCGACCGTGTCGAGGGGCGCCTCCTCCTGCACCAGCCTAGCGGCACCCTCCTCCCTCCTCCCGAGGAGGACTAGGTGGAGGCAGCCCCTCCTCCTAGCAGACATGACGGCGTCCAGTATCTCCTCCGCCCCCCGGACACCATGCAGGGAGACGACCTCCACGGGCCAGTCAGGGAAGAACCTCTCCAGGGCGGCCCTGACCGCCTTAGCGTCCTTCCTAGCCCTGACGATCACCCTGACGAGCGCATCCACTAGCGCCGGCCCCTCCCCGGGTCTGGGGAGAGGGGGTGGCTGCGGGGGTCAATATTACACTCCAGGCTGCAGGAGGCCTGCACGTATCCGGGCTATAGTGTATTGCCAAACAGGAGAGTGGACGCGTGAAAGACCCTGGAATTATTTTAACTTCATTTCCCGTTTAGGTATCGGAATTATAACAGCTTATTTAATACCCCTACCGAGAAGCCTAAGGTGGAATAAGGGGGGCTCCTATACTCCCGTAAACAGGAAGGTGGGAGCACGTGAAGGCGCCAGCCGGGGGCCCCACCACGTATAAGGGAGTTGGCAGCGGCTGGATAAAGGGTGCATTAAAAATGGCGGAGAACGGTACTCTGAACCTGAGCTGGAGAGAGATGGACAAGATAGTTGCCCTGATGAACGGTATAGTGGCCGCCTACGAGGTCGCGCTGGTGAGGACTCTGGGTAGGGGAGCGAACGCCATGGTTCAGATGCTGTTGACGGAGCTCGGAGACCTGCTCGCAGACTTCGTGACCTCGACGAAGACCATAGAGAAGAGCTACAGGAACGCCGCCCAGCTGATAGCCGAGGCCCTCAAGCAGCTCGGGATAGCGAAGGAGGTGGAGGTCGAGGAGGTGTCGACCGAGCAGGGCGCGAGGATATGGAAGATAAGGATAAAGGACTCGATATTCACCGCGGCCCACAAGCTCCTAGCCAGCAGGGGGCTAAGGGAGGTCAGCCTCAGCCCCGAGGGACTGCTGGTAGCCAGCATACTGCGGCAGGTGCTGAGGGAGCAGGAGGGCAGGCACGCGAGGGTTACGATGACGACCAGGCTCCCCTCGGACAACGAGCCGCTAGAGATAGTGGTGAAGCAGATACCGGCGCTCAGGCGCTAACCGGGCGAGGAAAGGGGGATGCGGAAGACACACCCTTACACGTAGCCGCGGAGGGGCGGCGCGGCGATGCAGAGAGTGGCCAGGGCCGACCCCACCAGTTTTTCTCCACTCCCCGCCCCCGGTGTAGGGGGCCTCTCGGCGTGATGAGCCAACACCTAGCCGACCCGTCTCGGGGCTGTGGACTTCCCTGAGGGCTGACCGCGTCCGCCTAATAAGGGGTTCTCCTTGGCTAGAGGGATGGGTGGTGTAAGGGTCTTTGCTCTTCATGGTGACCCCCAGCGGAGAGGTGTTGTTGAAGTCTAGGCGTACCAGGTCTAGGCTGT
>CAYZCH010000049.1:0-8559 GCA_964476405.1 uncultured Desulfurococcales archaeon | reverse complement strand
GAGGATCGAGGAGTGGGGGGTGGACGTGTTCCCCGTGGAGACCCCCTATGTAAACCTGCCCGTGTTAAGGCCCAGCGATGTAGTCGCCGTGGCTGACCCGATGCTGGCGACAGCCTCCACAATGTCAAAGGTGGTGGACATCCTGGAGCAGCGGGGGGTTAGGAACATGTTGCTGTGCTCGGTGATAGCGGCCGAGAGGGGTGTTGAGAGGCTCCGGGCGAAGCTCCGCTCCTCACCCGTCAGGGCGACGCTCTACACGCTCGCCGTCGACCCCGAGCTCGACGAGAGAGGCTTCATCATACCCGGCCTGGGGGATGCCGGGGACAGAGCGTTCACCGCTTAAACACTATCTCCTCTGAGGAGGCCAGCAACCTAGCCATATACACTCTCGATGCGAGGTACTCAAACACCCTCCTCCCCTCAGCATCCATGAACACTATGGCGTCGAGTGGCGCGTAGACACGGTACCCCCTCATCCACGCCCCCGCCACGCTGGCTAGGACGCAGATGTGGCCGACAGTCCCCGTAACAACTATGTTCCTCACGCCCCTACCCCTCAACACGTCGTCCAGCATGGTGGAGTAGAACGCGTCGAACCTGGGCTTCTCGACGACGACGTCACCCTGCCTCGGCTCCAGCTCATCCACTATCCTCCAGCCCCAGGAGCCCTTGACGCAGTGCTCGCCGAAGTACTCGAACTCCATGTCGCCCGGGTAGTGGGTGTCCATGGTGTAGGCTATGAGCACGCCCGCCCTCCTAGCCCTCTCGAGGAGCCCGGCGATCACCCTGACGACCTTCTCCGAGCCCTTGACGTAGAGCCTCCCCTCAGGCTTAACGAAATCGTTCTGCATGTCGACTACGAGGACGCAGGTCTCGGAGGCGGGGAGCTCCACGGCCACGGCCGTCCACCCTCCCCTAATCCGTGATCTTGACTACTACTTTAAGTTCCTCCCTTTTCAAGGCCTCCTCGAATACTGCTGCCCCATCAGCCAGCCTCATGATCCTCGTGGCCAGGGGCTTCACCGCCCCCAGGCGCAGCAGCCTGATAGCCTCCTCGAAGTCGTCCCAGGTGCCGCACCTAGTGCCGAATATCCTCGCCTCCTTAACGACGAGCATTGTTGAGTCGAAGCGGGCCTCCCCGCCCGGCGTAGACTTGAGGTGTATGATGCCGCGCGGCCTCACGAGCCTCACGGCCTCATCCAGCCCCCTCGTCGACCCGGTGGCCTCGACCACCATGGGGAAGCCCCCGTGGAGCCTGGACGCGTACTCCAGCGCCTCCCCGTACTCCATGACCTCCACTCCGAGCCCCAGGAAGTAGGAGGCCTTCGGACTATCGCTCCTCGCGACGACGATGGGGCGTGCGCCAAGGCGTCTCAGGAGCTGCACGGCGAGGTAGGCTAGGCTCCCGGTGCCCAGGACCGCCACGTGATCCCCCGGCTGCGGGGGCGCCTGCCTGAACGCGTTCACGAGGGCGGCCAGCGGCTCGACGTGGACGGCCTCTACCAGGCCCATGCCGTCGACGGTGTGTAGGGCGTCGACGGGCGCCACGAAATACTCTGCCATCCCGCCGTCAAAGTCTATCCCTAACGTACGCCTGCTAGGACAATGCGTGTACAGCCCCCTCCTGCAATACCAGCACCTCCAGCAAGGAAAGTTTATCTCAGGGACCACGCGGCGGCCAAGGAGCCGCTCATAGCCATGCGGAGCCCCCACCACCTCACCGACGACCTCATGACCAGGTATCAGCGGAACCTTTAACAACGGGTAAGTTCCACGGTAGAACGCCTTATCGGTTCCACAGACGCCAACCATAAGGCTCCTGACGAGAACCCAGCCGCTGGGAGGCTCGGGGTCATCGACCTCCTCGAGTCTAGCGTCACGCGCTCCGTGGAGCCTCAGGGCTAGCATGACGTGTAAACCCTTCAGGGAGGAGACGCGCGGGAGGAAAAGGATTGTGGTGGGCCCGCGGGGATTCGAACCCCGGACCTCCGGGTCTCTCCCTGCCGGGTCTTCACGCATCATTCAGCAGACCCGGAGCCCATGCGCCGTGGCTCGGCGCGGTCTGGAGCCCGGCGCTCTGCCTGGCTGAGCTACGGGCCCACACGCGTCTCAGGGCCCACCACACTGCTCATCCCCGCCCCGCGGCGGGTCGGCCGGGGTTCGCCGTGTAAACCTAGGCCTGGCCCGGCTGTTTATATCCTCTCCCCGCGTAGGGGCAGCCCCACGCCTCGTGGTGGCAGCAGTAGTGGCGCCATGGCCCCGGGTGGTGTTGCTGCCAGCAGCATTGACCGCCGCAGCAGCCGTGGCAGTAGCAGCTATGCCAGGGGGTTGCGTTGCAGCAGGGGTGCTGGGCGGCCCAGTGCCACTGCTGTCCCCAGGCATACTGCTGGTGTGCATGTAGCATTGTTGACGCGGACGCGGCCGCTACTATGACCCCGAGCGTGACAAGCCCTATAGCGGCGGCCACCACGACCTCCTTCGCGTCTAGGCTCACCACGGCCCTCACCGTGTCCTGGACTGTAGCTGAAGGCCCCCTTAGAAGGGAGACTCACCTCTCGTGTGCAACCCGTGTGTGTCAGCTCCATAAGCCTCAGCGCTCCCCCGCCGGCCCGGTGGAGGGTCGTGGTGGAGAGGAGGGGCGTGTACGCGGCTATCATGGCGGTGTTGGTGCTGGTGTCGGCGGCGACGCTGTCGGGGGTTGTGCTCGCGAGGCATGGGCGTGGCCACCACCACCCCGTCTCGGCCGAGTGGGTGGCGGTTAATGGTACGGTGGCGGGGCTGATAGACTATAGGAGCTTCACCCTGGAGGCCGGCGGCTCCACCTACACCGTGGTGCTGCCGGAGTACATGACGGCGCCTAATGGGAGCAAGGTGCCCGCCTCAGCTATAACGAGCGTGTTGCCGGCCGGGACCCCCGTTGCTGTTGAGGGGTATGCGCATGAGAGGCCGTGCTACGGCGACGTCGTCGTGAAGGCGTATGTGCTCGTTGTCGGGGGCTCCACGTATACCTGGGCCTCTGGCCCCTAGCCTCCGCGCCCCCACTGCTACAGGAGGCCGAGCACCCTGAGCAGTGTTTTTACCCCCCTGCTGCTCCCCCCGGGCACTCTCGCGTCCGCCAGGGATGCTAGCTCCTCGTCCGCGTTCTCCACGGCCACCAGGTGGGCGGCTTCACCCATCTCCGCGTCGAGGACGGAGTCGCCGACGGCTACGGTGCAGCCGGGCCTGCAGCCCCTGAGCCTCATGGCTATCCTCAGCCCCCTAGCCTTGCTAGCCTCGGGGGGCTTCGTGTGGAGGGCGTAGCCGCTGAAGCCCAGCCTCACCCAGGTGTAGCCGTGGCTGTCGAGGAGCCTCCTCGCCTCCCTCAGCACCGCCGCCGGGTCAACCCCCTCCCTCACCGTGAAGGCGAAGTCATACAACCTGAACCTGTTCTGCCAGCTAGGCTCCAGGATTCCGGCCAGCCTCCTCTCCAGCAGCTCGGCTGCCGCGCGCGTGCTCCTCCTACACGCATGTATTATCCTGCCCTGGTTGTAGACGAGGCAGCCGTTCTCCCCCACTACGGGGTGCCTTATATCGAGGTACCTCGCGAGCCCCGCGACCACGGGGATCGAGTTGCCGGTGACGAGTATCACGGGCACGGACTCGGCCACAAGCCTCAGCTCCTCCACTAGGCCGAGGTCTAGGCGGAACCCGCTCCTGGTCTCGGTCAGCGTCCCGTCGACGTCGAGGGCGAGGCAGCAGGCCCTGCACACCATTGAGGGTCTCCCGGCTTCTAGACAACCGGGGGGTTAAAGGCGGGGAGCCGCCCTGCACTCGGCCCAGCCGCCGCAGCACTCCACCATACAGCTCCTGGCCGCCGAGAACGCCTCCTCCCTGTCCTCGGCTCTGAAGAGGTGCGTCCTGGAGCGCTTATCGTCGGTTGCCCCGAAGCCCTCGACCCCGTGGAGGCCCCGCCCCGAGAGGCACTCGGCCAGGCACGCCTCTACACCGACGCCCCAGCACCCGGGGGAGTAGACGGCCCCGAGGACTCTGCAGCTCGGGCTCCCCGTCACCCAGTCTATGTGCCAGTGCCTCCTCCTAGGCCCCCTGATATGCCTCCCTATCCTCGCCCTGAGGCCGCCGGGGCCGCCTGCCGACCCGACGTAGAGGTAGAAGCCGGGGCAGAGGATCCTGTACCCCTTACTCGTCTTCGCCTCGACGGGCCCCCCGACATGGACTATGATGATGTACGCTCCCTTCTCCCTCGGTGCATCCTCACAGCCAGCAGCCAGGGGGGCTCCCTCGCCGCGAACCACGCGATCCTCGACGCGATGCTGGGGTGTAGTACTGCGGCCTCCTCCCCCCGGGTCACGGTGACGCGCCAACCCTCCCTCCTCACGACACCCGGTATCCAGGACGGGTTCCTTCTTAGCAGCTCCTCGGGGCTCCTGGCCCTTGGGGGCTCGAGGCAGTAGAGCCTGCCGTCCGGCGCCACCCAGACCCTGGCGTGCCCCGAGAGGTGCTTCGAGGTGAACGGCACAGCACCCCTACTCCACGCCGGCGGCCCCCTCCTGGGCATGAGCCGGGGGGCCTCGTCCTCGAGGACGGCGACCAGGGCTACAGCCACCCCATCAGCGGTGGCGGGGGCGTAGTCTAGTGGTGTGAAGCCGGTGGATGCTAGGAGGTTGTAGGCCTGCCTCGCAGCCCTCCCCGCCACCCCGGCTAGTACGTCGGGCGGCTTCGGGCTTGGAGGGGTTAGGAGTATTGCTGTGACGTGGCAGGCGGGGCTGGGGGGCTCGAGATCCTCCTCCAGGCGGGGGTTGAGGAGCTCGGGGAGGGGGTCTTCGAGGTATAGCTTCGAGGCGGTGGTCATCGTGGCGAGGCTCCTCAGGGAGACGGCAGCGGCGGCGTTCCTGCGGGGGTCGACGGGGTCTGGGACGTACATGACTGCGTCAGGGTACCTCTTCCTGAGGCTGAGGGCGTCGGAGAGGCTGGTTCCCGGCGGCGCTACGCGTACGGGCGGCCTCCACTCCGCGGCCGCCTCGAGGACCCCGCGGAAGGAGCCGTAGGCGGCGACGAGGAGCTCCGCCAGGTAGCCCGAGAACCCCCTGACCTCCTGCTCTGCCCCGTAGACGCCTATGCTGCGCAGGAACGCCTTGAGGAGCCTCACCTCATCCCTCTGCCAGTCGCGGAGCACGCTCATGACATACCTTGTGTGCAGCGGCGTCCTGTCGACGGGGGTTAGGGGCTCCTCCCCCTCACGTATCCTGCAGGCGGGTACGACGTCCGCCCAGAGCCCTCCGCGGCCCACCCTGAGGTATGGGTGGCTCGCGTACCGCAGCTCCACGCTGTACTCGTCCCCGAGCACACCCCTCAAGTAGTCTATGAGCCTCCTGGTGGTCAGTGAGAGGCAGTATTCTTTCGGGAATACTAGGAACACGTCGACGTCCGTCATCCCGCTGAGCCAGGTGTCCTTTGCGAGGCTCCCCTCGACCCTGGGCTCGCAGCCGAGCCAGGCGCAGAGCAGGCTTGAAAGGTCGCTGGCGAGTCTGCGGGCGAACCCCCACAGTCTCTCATACTCCTCCGGGCCTGGCTTGAGGCGTTGGAGAGCCTCCTCCTCGACGCGGCTCCTCACTCGTCCCGCCACTCCTCCAGCAGCCTCTCGAGGTGCTGTGCCCCGCTCGGCCCGGTGAATAAGAGGGTACCGTCCCTCTTCGGCAGCCCGAGCCTCAGCGTCCTCGGCTTGACTGGTATGTAGCCGTCGCCCCTAGTGTAGAGGGTGTAGGGCCTCCTCAGCGCCAGCAGCCTCTTGAACGCCTCCACAGTCTTCTCGACCCTCTCCTCGAAGCCAGTACACCCCCTCCACTCCCTCCTTAGGTCGATGTATTCTCCGCTCCAGTTGAGGCAGGGGGTTAGCTTGGCGTCCCACGTGACCCTCGCCCTGCTGCACCGGGCGCAGAAGGCCGCGTTCTTCACGGGGAGTACTACCTCGACCTCGAAGCCATCGTCTAGGATCAGTATGGGTCTAGTGTGGAGCCCGAGCCTATACCTCACCCTGTCCACCCTACCCTCCAACACCCGGTAGACGTAGGTACCTGGCAGGTAGTACTCCTCGAAGCCCCTCACAGCCCTCCCCACGGGGTAGAGCTCTATCACTTGTAGCCTGTAGCAGTACCTCTCCGCGAAGTCGAGCACCTTTAGGAGCTCGTCCTCGTTGACCCCCCTTAGGAGCACGAAGTTGACCTTCACCCTCAGCCCATGGCTCCAAGCCTCCCGCACACCCTCAACAACCCTGTCCAGGGCGTCGACGCCCGTTATCCTCCTATACAGCTCCGGGCTCATGGCGTGGAGGCTGACGTTCACATGGTCCACGCCCCCCTCAGCCAGCCTGGCCGCGACCCCCGCCAGCAGGCTGCCGTTCGTCGTTATCGACACGCGGGGCCTCCCACCATGCTCCATTATGGCCTCCACGAGCTCCACTATATCCCTCCTAAGTAGGGGCTCGCCCCCAGTCAACTTGTAGTCGTTGACGCCTATCCTTGACGCGGCCTCCGCGACGACGGCGACCTCGTCAACCCCTATCTCCCTCCCACCACCCCTAGCCTCGTAGCCCTCGCTATGGCAGAAGAAGCACCGGTAGTTACACCTCCAGGTCACCATTAAGCGTAGGTGTGTCAGTGGGCGGCCGTAGGCGTCGAAAAGTGGGTGCAAGGGCGTGCACCGCCGCCTAGCCTGATCTCAGCTGGAGCCGGTTAAACTCGTAGTAGTAGCCGTTAAACTGTATCATGAAGATCAGCGTGTAGTTGCCGGGGCTCGTGGCGTTTACCGCGAGCAGCTGCGAGATCGTGCTATACACGGTCACCTTGTATACCTTCGGGTAGACGTTCGTGTATGCGGCGAGCGGTATGTAGCCGCCGGCGCTCCCCACTATCATCACGTAGCTGACGGGCACGTCGACGGGCGGGTAGACGGTCAGCCCGCTCGTAGCGTTGAACGCCACGTAGTTTATGATTGGGGCGTAGTTGGATGCGTTGAGGAGTGTGACGTAGAACGTGAACGGGCCTTCGAGGAGATCCACAACCCCTATGTAGAAGGTTGAGTTGTTGACCTGTTCGACGTATAGGCCAAGCCCGCTCATAGCCTGGCTTATAGCGTTTGTCAGCGCCTGCCTGCTACGCTGTATGTTCAGCCACGACATGGTGTAGCTTAGGAGCGCCAGGCCTATGAACATGGCGGCTATCACTAGTATCACTACAGCGAGCACCGAGGCCTGCCCCCTGACGCCGCGCAGCCTAGAACACCTCGCCCGTGACCTCCTCTGCAAGTACCCTCACCCTCCTATACATCTTCCAGGCTATGAACACAGCTATAACGATGGCAGCGCCTGCTACGACGTAGGGTGTCAGCCTCGATATCCTCGTTATCGGTGTCGGCTGTAGGCGGAGCACGTAGCTCGTCTGCCTCGTGACCTTGACTATGTCGCATGCCTGCACATACCCCTGCTTCGACGCGCACACGCGGTAGGTTCCTATCGGCAGCGACACCCTCAACTCTCCCTTGGCTGTGGTGAACAGCCTCGTCTCGTAGATGACGTTTATCCCGCTTATGTATACGAGGGCCTGTGGGAGCGGCTGCCCGAGGTCGTTGACTACGTCGAGGTTGAACGTCACGAGCCTCCTGGCGAGCCTCACCGACACCTTGTACCTGTACACGGTGCCCGGAACCACTATGGTCTTCCTCGTGTAGAGGCTGGAGGTGAACGTTATCCTTATCGTCTTGGCGCGTGGAAGGAGGAGCGTGACCTGGCCAGTGCCGGGCTTCAGGTGCACATAGACGGTGAAGTTGCCGGTGCTCACCGTCATGTCGACGGGCGTCTTCGGCGGCGTCCCCGTGTAGGCGTCGCGGAGGATCAGCGTCACCTCTATGAAGCCCCTCTCGAGTATCAGTGTGAGCCTCGTGGGCCCGGTCACCTCGACTTCACGGTCTATGGGGTAGTATGGCTCGACGGGTATGCCCGTCAGCTTGTCTGTGAGCATCTTGGACGGCCTGACCTCGATGTAGTGCTTGCCCGCGGTTAGGCTGAAGGTGATGGTATAGTTGTGCTGGCCACCCGGTATCGTCGCCAGCGGGGTGCCGTCGACCAGTACTAGGAGCGGCGCTATTATCGGGGCCTTGGCGGACGCCTCGACGAGGTTGAGTGTCACGGGGAACTTCTTGGGCTTCAACGTTATCCACGCCGTCGTCGTGGTGCTATGGTGCTCTACTATGATGCAGTTCCTCTGGAGCACAGGGCTCTCAGCGCATATCTTGTACGTGCCGTAGACTAGGCCGGCGAGGCTGAAGCTGGTCTCCGTCAGCCTCCTCGATATATGTAGGCCTGCCGGCCCCGTCACGTTCACGTCGACCGGTATCCTCTCTATGAGGCCTGTGGGGGCGAGCAGCTCCACCCGTATCACGCCCGTCCCCCTCTTCATGTACGCGTCTATCGTCGTGTTCTCGGCCAGGACGACGTACGCCTGGTACGGCATGTAGAGTGGGGGCTGTGTTGCAGGCTCGATGTCTATCTTGTAGCTCCCGTAGGGG
>CAYZCH010000048.1:0-8721 GCA_964476405.1 uncultured Desulfurococcales archaeon | reverse complement strand
CGGAGTCATAAAGCCACGCTTCCCGGTCTCCTACAGGGACTTGATAAGCATGCCGGACTGGCTGAGGAAGTACCTCCCAAGCAGGGACATAGGGGTACTGATAATCTCGACGAGCCAAGGAGTACTATCCCACAGGGAGGCCATAAGGAGGAAGATAGGAGGGATACTCCTAGCCTACGTCTACTAGCCTAGACTCCACCCTTGTTTACCCCCTACCAGCCACACGCCCTTCTGGCAGAGCATGCGAGGTGCGGCGAGTTGGCACGCATAGTCCACGTGGAGGAGCGGGTGCCCGTGCCCGACAACGTGGAGGTAAAGGTAGACGGGATGAGGGTTACCGTTAAGGGGCCGAAGGGGGAGCTCACCAGGGACTTCTCGCACGCACGCGGAGTGATCATAAGGCTCGAGGAAGGAGAGGAGGGCAAGGAGGTGGTCGTCGAGACATACTTCGCCCATCGTAGGAGGAAGGCGCTCGTCGGCACCATAGCCGCGCACATAGAGAACATGATAACCGGCGTCACGAAGGGGTTCAGGTACAGGCTGAAGATAATATACTCACACTTCCCAGTCACCGTCAAGGTCGAGGGAGACAAGGTAGTCATAGAGAACTTCCTCGGCGAGAAGGCGCCAAGGATAGCCAAGATAATGAAGGGGGCTAAGGTGAGGGTGGAGAAGAACGACGTAGTGGTGGAAGGCATAGACATAGAGGCTGTCGGCCAGACGGCCGCAAACATAGAACTAGCCACAAAAGTCAAGGACAAGGACAGGAGGGTTTTCGTCGACGGCATATACATATACAGGAAGGAGGTGATGGAGGAGTGAAGAGCCTAAACCCCGGGGAGAAGGAGAGGCTCCTACGCCTAAGGAAGGAGATGAAGAGGAGGAGGCCCGAGTTCCTGAGGACGCTCTGGTGGAAGTTCCCCAAGTTCAAGAACGACCCCAAGTGGAGGAGGCCAAAGGGCATAGACAATAAGACGAGGCTCCAGCTGAAAGGCTACCCACCGCCAGTCAAGGTGGGCTACCGGGGGCCCGCCGCCGTAAGGGGCCTACACCCCACGGGCCTGGAGCCAGTAGTGGTTCACAGCCCGGAGGAGCTCGACTCACTCAACCCGGCGACACACATAGTAATAATAGGCCACAGCGTCGGGTTGAGGAAGAGGCTCGAGATACTTAGAAGGGCGAGGGAGAAGGGCTTCCGCGTCAGCAACGGGTGATGCAGCATGACGGACCTCAGCCTTCAAAGGAGGCTCGCAGCCGAGATACTCGGCGTCGGCGAGAAGAGGATCTGGATAGACCCAGACCACATAGACGAGGTAAAGGAGGCCATAACCAAGGAGGAGGTAAGGAGGCTGATAAAGGACAGGGTCATACAGGTGAGGCCCGTCCACCCGCCGAGCAGGGGCAGGTGGAGGATAAGGCATGAGCAGCGCAAGAAGGGTAGGAGGAGGGGCCACGGCAGGAGGAAGGGCGTGGCCTCGGCCAGGAGGGATCCGAAGGAGGAGTGGATACACAGGATAAGGAAGATGAGGAGGTACCTTAGGTGGCTGAGGGATAACGGCGTTATAGACAGGAGGACTTACAGGAGGCTCTACATGTGGGCTAAGGGCGGCATGTTCCCGACGTTCGCCTCCCTCAGGAGGTGGCTCATCGAGCACGGCTACGTGAGGGCGTGAGGTGACGGGTATGGCGAGGGGGCCACGCTACAAGGTTCCTAGGAGGAGGCGTAGGGAGGGAAAGACGAACTACTATAAGAGGTACAGGATGATACTCTCGGGTAAGCCGAGGTTCGTCGTGAGGAAGACGAACAAGTACATCTGGGTACAGGTGGTGTTGGCGAAGCCCCAGGGAGACCACGTCGTCGCAGCCGCGCACAGCATGGAGCTCGTGAAGAAGTATGGGTGGATGGGGGGGACTAAGAACACGGCCGCCGCCTACCTGACCGGCTACCTGGCCGCCCTGAGGGCGTTGAAGGCGGGTATCAGGGAGGCCGTGATAGACATCGGGCTGCACAGGCCGACGAAGGGGGCCAGGGTGTTCGCGGCGTTGAAGGGGGGGCTTGACGCCGGCCTCAGGATACCCCACGGCGACGGGATACTCCCCGAAGAGTACAGGATAAGGGGTGAGCACATAGCGAAGTACGCTGCGCTGCTGGCGTCCGAGAAGCCCGAAGAGTTCGAGAAGAGGTTCTCGGAGTACCTGAAGCGCGGCCTAGACCCCAGAAGGCTCCCCGAGCACTTCGACGAGGTCAAGGCCAGGATAGAGGCGGAGTACAGAGAGATTTTAGGGAAGAAGGAGTAGCCGTGAGGGGACAACCGCCACGGGACTGGAGGGTGGTGAGGGATGAGCTTCGAGGAGGCCGAGTGGAAGCCGCGTACGCTCGTCGGTAGGCTTGTCAAGGAGGGGAAGATAAAGAGCATATACGAGATATTTGAGCGCAACCTACCACTCCTCGAGCCGGAGATAGTGGACTACTTCCTAGGCCCCGAGCTGAAGACCGAGACCGTCGACGTCGGCATAGTCCAGAAGATGACCGACGCGGGCAGAGTGACGAGGTTCAGGGTAGTAGTCGTCATAGGGAACGAGAACGGCATAGTTGGCGTGGGCCAGGGCAAGGCCAGGCAGCTGAGGCTAGCCATAGACAAGGCCATCAGGAACGCGAAGCTCAACATAGTCCCGGTCAGGAGGGGGTGCGGCAGCTGGGAGTGCCTCTGCGGGGAGCCCCACAGCGTGCCCTTCACAGTAAGGGGTAAGGTTGGGAGCGTCGAGGTGGTGCTGAAGCCAGCCCCGAAGGGCACGGGGCTAGTGGCGGGCGACGCCGCGAAGGTGGTGCTGAGGATGGCCGGGATAAGGGACGTGTGGTCGTTCACACGCGGCGAGACAAGGACAACCATAAACTTCGTAAAGGCCACATACGAGGCCCTGAAGAGGACGTACAAGTTCATAACACCGTCGGACTGGATGCGGGCAGGTGCACTAGCATGAAGCTCTACGCGGTCATAAGGCTCAGGGGGAGGGTGGACGTACCACCAGACGTCGACTACACGTTGAAGCTGCTGAGGCTACACAAGAAGTTCCACTGCACACTATACCCGTCCACCCTACCAGGGATAGAGAGGATGCTGCACAAGGTCAAGGACTGGGTCACGTGGGGCGAGATAAACAGGGAGACGCTGATCAAGCTCCTGAGGAGCCGCGGCCGGATCCCAGGCGACAAGCCATTAACCGACAACTACGTGGTGGAGAGGCTGGGGCTCAAGGGCGGCATAGAGGAGCTGGCGGATAAGCTGCTGACCGGCGAACTAATGCTCCACAGGCTCAAGACCCCAAAGGGGGAGTGGATAATCAAGCCCGTCTTCCGGCTACACCCCCCTAGGGGAGGCTTCAAGAGGTCCACGAGGAGGCCCTACGGCGCCGGCGGCGAGCTCGGCTACCGGGGTGAGGCTATAAACGAGCTCCTGGAGCGCATGCTCTGAGGAGCGGGAGGGGGTGCAGGGCCGTGGTCGTCCGTAGGAGGAAGAAGAGCCGCAGGCTACGCGGGAGGACAAGAACCATGGGCTGGGGGAGGATAGGGCAGCACCGTAAGAGCGGCTGCAGGGGAGGCTTCGGCGCCGCCGGCATGCACAAGCACATGTGGACGTGGGTCGTGAAGTACGCGCCCAACTGGTTCGGCAAGCACGGCTTCCAGAGGCCTCCAAGCATAGTCGTTGAGCCACTCGAGGTCAACGTCGGCTACATAGACGAGGCCGCCGAGGAGCTGGTGGCGAGGGGGCTCGCCGAGAAGCAGGGAGACTACATAGTGGTAGACCTCAGGAAGCTCGGGTTCAACAAGCTGCTCGGCGGGGGGAGGGTGACCAGGAAGCTCAGGATAATAACGCCCGAGGCCACCGAGAGGGCCGTGGAGAAGGTCAGGGCCGCGGGCGGCGAAGTGGTCGTCCTGGCCCGCGGCGAGTCTACTGGTTGAGCTTTTAACCTCGCCGCCCCCCACCGTTTAGCGGTGCGGCCTACTTGGGCCTATTGAAGGCGATGGCGACAGTATCCCAGTACATACCGGCCGTCGAGAAGCCCTCCAGGATGCCCTCGCTACCGGCTAGGCTCGCCTGGACCGCGCTCGTAGTCACACTCTACCTCGTGATGAGCGAGATACCGCTGTACGGTGTCCCGATAAAGGGCGGGCCGCGTGCACCAACACTAGCCGCTATACTGCTGGGGGCGAACACGGGCACGCTGATGACGCTTGGCATAGGCCCGATAGTGACCGCCGGCATAGTGCTCGAGGTGCTTGTCGGAGGCGGGCTCATAAAACTAGACCTCTCAAAGACGAGGGACAGGGCAATCTTCATGGGCGCCCAGCGTACACTATCACTCCTCTTCGCGGCCTTCGAGGCAAGCATGTACGCCCTCGGCTGCACCTTCTGGGTCTCCGGGCTCGGCGGCGGGTTGACAGCGTGCCCAGCCACGCTGTTCCAGAGGGTAATAGTGGTCGTCCAGCTAGTCTTCGCCACACTGATACTCATGTGGTTCGACGAGCTCACCAGGAAGGGGTGGGGTATAGGCTCGGCGCTGAGCCTCTTCATAGTAGCCAACGTGGCTAAGGGCATGTTCTGGGAGCTCGGCGGCCCAGTGCCCGTCGCCAAGACCAAGGCCGGCGAGGTCGTATACTACGGCTTCATACCCGAGCTCCTCCACGCCAGGAGCATAACCGAGGTCATCCTGCGCCCGAGGCTCCCCGACCTGGTAGGCTTCATAGCGACCATAGCGATAATAGTCATACTCGTCTACCTGCAGATAATGAGGGTCGACATACCCGTCACCAGCCCGAGGATGGGGAGCCTTAAGACTAGGATCCCGCTCCAGTTCATATACGTGACTAACATACCTATACTGTTCGTGGCGATACTCATAGCCGACCTGCAGGTGTTCTCAGGGCTCACGGCCGCCATAGCCGGGCCAGGCAACCCGCTCGCGAAGGCCTTCACCCTGCTAGCCGAGTACATGAGCACGCCCAGGGGCCTCATAGAGGTCGCGGCACACCCGTTGAGGACGGTGACCGCGGCGATAGCGTGGGTGACCCTATCAATACTCTTCGGCTTCATCTGGGTTGAGGTCGCCGGCCTCAGCCCCGACAAGCAGGCCGAGAACATAATCAAGTCGGGGCTGGAGGTGCCCGGGATAAGGAGGAACATAAAGCTCCTAGCGAAGATACTTGAGAAGTACATATACCCACTGACGATAATAAGCTCGATAATAGTGGGCGTCATAGCAGTACTCGCAGACATGTTCGGGGCCTACGGTACCGGCTCAGGGCTGGTGCTGACCGTTGGAATACTACAGAACTTCTACATGATACTGGCGTACGAGAGGACTCTGGAGATGTACCCGATGCTGAGGAGGCTGATAAAGTAGCGCCGCCCCCTGCAAGGTTGAGGATTAGCTGACAGTTTTTACCTCTCGGAGTAGAGGTCTAGAGGCCGGTGCCCCCGCCCTTGCCTAGACGAAACCCCTTCCTAACCATAATCGTTACGGGAGTACCGGGTGTCGGGAAGACCACCGTCCTTAGGCTAACCGCTAAAATGCTCGAGGAGAAGGGCGTGAACCACGTAATACTCAACTACGGCGACTACATGCTCGCGACGGCGAAGCGTAGGGGGCTGGCGGAGAACAGGGATCAGCTCAGACACCTCCCCCTGAGGGTGCAGCTCGAACTCCAAGAAGAGGCGGCCAAGACCCTGGTGAGCGAGGCCGGCAGGAAGCTTGGCGGCAGGCCGGGCGTACTGATCATAGACACGCACGCAGCCATAAGAACCGACACCGGGTACTGGCCGGGGCTCCCCGAACACATTATCAAGAGCTTCAACCCAGACTCGATAGTAGTGATAGAGGCTAAGCCGGAAGAGATACTCTCAAGGCAGCTCAGGGACTCCACGAGGTATAGGAGGGATCTTGCAAGGATAGAGGAGATAGCGAGGCTCATGTCGATGGCGCGCACAGCAGCCATGGCCAGCGCCGTCCTCACAGCCTCGAGCGTCTACATAGTGGAGAACAGGGAGGGTGAGCCGGAGAAGGCCGCCGAGGAGATAATAAAGCTGATAGAGAGGCTGACCTAGCAAGCCCCCGGGGGAGGGAAGCTAAAACACCCGCCACCCCCTCTTTACCGTTACACGCGTAGGTGAGGAGCCGGGCTTGACGCTGAACCCCTGGATAGGCCTAAAGGTGGCACTGATACTCACGCTCCTACCCGCGGTCTCCATAATCATGGCCGACCTAGCGGTCATAATGTCGCTGGGCGGCGTCAAGCCATACGCCTACGGGAGGGTCTACCTTGAGGCGCTGATAGAGGAGGCTAGGAGGCTGAAGAGCCTGGGGGACAAGAGGAGTGAGAGGAGGTTCAGGAAGCTCAAACCGGAGATAGACATGCTGCGCGGCAGGATGAGCAAGGTGCAGCTCATAAGGCTCATGCTTATACTCTTCTTCTACGTCACGACAGTCCTGCTAGTATACCAGAGGTACCCCGTGGTTCTCCCCGTCGAGCCATGCATACCACTGATAACAGTCACCGTCAAGGGGGTCTGCCTGATGCCCTCACCCATACTCATAGTGCTAGGATACCTGCTCTGGATACCACTAGTCGAGGAGCCCGTCTTCGCACTCAGGGTTTATAGGAGGCTGGCGATGGGGAGGGTTGAGGGGTCTCCACGTGCCGAGGCCGGCCTACCGGTCGAGGAGTCTAAGGAGGGTTAGGAGGAGAACCCCCGGCGGGGAGACTAGAACCTACTATGAGAAGAGGAGGCCTGGGCCAGCGCGCTGCGCGATATGCGGGAGGCCGCTGAACGGCGTCCCGAGGCTCAGGCCGCCTAAGCTGAGGAACCTGCCGCTCAGCAGCAAGAGGCCTGAGAGGCCCTACGGCGGCGTACTATGCCCTACGTGCCTCGAGAAGCTGCTCAAGAAGACCATAAGGGAGACGGTTCTAGCCGAGCTCAACGCCGTTAAAGCCTCCCGTGGGGGGAGCGAGGGTACTGGTTGAAGCGGCGTGGCGGGGAGGAGGCCGCCGACCATCGCTATAAGCGGGCCCCCGGGCAGCGGGAAGACGACCTACGCGAGGCTCATAGCCAGGGATTTCTCGCTCAGACACCACTCCGCTGGAAGTATTTTCCGTAGGCTGGCCGAGAAGCTCAACATGAGCCTCGAGGAGCTCAACGAGCTCGCATCAAGGGATCCTAGCATAGACGTAGAAATAGACAGGATGACCTACCAGCTGGGCGTGAAGGGGGGTGTCGTCGTCGAGGGCCACCTCGTGGCATGGGTGCTGAACGACGTAGCCGACTCGAGGATATACGTGACCGCAGACCCCATGGTGAGGGCTAGGAGGATAGCGGAGAGGGAGGGTAGGGGCCTCGACGACGTGGTAGTGGAGACGTTCATGAGGCAGGAGCTCCACGCGGAGAGGTTCCGCAGGTACTACGGCTTCGACCTCAGAGACCTATCAATCTTCGACCTAGTCATAGACACCACCAGGCTGACCATAGAGCAGGCCTACAGGATCATACACGAGCACCTCTGCGCCACACTCCTAAACCTGGGATACGGGAAACCATACACAGCAACCTGCAGAGAATAAAAGACTAAAACCAGAACCCCGGAGCAAGCAGAGGCCTGGTAGTGTAGGAGGGGGCCAATGTGCCAGCCATAGAGGTGGGCAGGCTCTGCATAAAGCTAAGGGGAAGGGAGTCCGGCAGGAAATGCATAATAGTCGACATTATAGACGAGAACTTCGTACTGATAACAGGGCCTAAGGACGTGAGCGGGGTCAAGAGGAGGAGGTGCAACATAAACCACATAGAGCTGCTGCCGGAGAAGATAGACATCGAGCCCGGCGCGAGCGACGAGGAGGTAAAGAAGGCCCTGGAGGCGGCCGGCCTACTAGAATTCATGAAGAAGCCCGTGAAGCCCGTGATGAGGCCAGGCCTCCTCTAACCCTCTTTACCCCACCCTCCCCGGCCACGAAGAACAGAGGAGGAGGAGGGGTTTAGGTCAACACCTAATCCTCTTCACAACTATCCTGCAGCGTGGCAGCTCAACATCATCCCTGTAGACGACGTAGTCTATGTTCCTCGCGAGGAGGCTCCTACAGATCATCCTCAGCTCACGAGGCCCCATGACAGGGTACGCGTTATGCCCCATACTGCTCAGTATCCCGGCGACTAGGCCGACGCACGCGGCGCACGTCACCGGGCACCTGGCCGCCAGCTCCGCGTAGGCGCAGTTAGCAGTCTCCAGGACTATCTCATCACCCCTGTCAACCATCCTGTCGAACGACTGGACAACCATCCCTATACTCCTACCCTTCATAGAGTGGTTCGTGTACCCCCTGGTCTGGAGGCTCAGCGTCTCGTTCAGCGTGAGGCCCCCACTGACACCCAGGTAGTTGTTGACCCTGCGCAGCGCCTCGATCGCGGCGTGCCTGGCCGCCTCAGCCACGAACCTAAACGCCGCGTGCTCCCCCAGAACCCTGTACAGTATGTTCGGCAGGGCGTCCATGACTAGGGATTCGAAGTAGGAGTGGTAGAGGTGTAGGAGCGGCTTGGAGCCGACATACCCAGCGCCCCGGGCCTCCCGCTCAGATAGGGTCAAGACTAATACACCTCTGCTCATGAGATGGTCGGGTTAAAACATTGTTTTTACGTACATAATAAGTATTCTCTCTCATGCGTAATATGTATTGTT
>CAYZCH010000047.1:0-15100 GCA_964476405.1 uncultured Desulfurococcales archaeon | reverse complement strand
AAAGACTAGCCCACCAATAGTAGTGTATAGAGAGACCATTAGGGCGAAGAGCCAGGTGTTTGAGGGCAAGAGCCCCAACAAGCACAACAAGCTATACATAAGCGTCGAGCCGCTCAACGAGGAGACGATAAAGCTGATACGCGAGGTCGTCATAAGCGAGGACATGGACGCCACTCAGAGGGCTAGGATACTCCGCGACAAGGCGGGATGGGACTACGACGAGGCTAAGAGGATATGGGCTATAGACGAGAACATAAACGTCTTCGTCGACATGACGACGGGAGTCCAGCACCTCAGGGAGGTCAAGGACACGATTATACAGGGCTTCAGGCTGGCGATGAGGGAAGGGCCTCTCGCCAAGGAGCCCGTGCGCGGAGTCAAGGTAGTACTCCACGACGCGGTGATACACGAGGACCCCGCGCACAGGGGCCCAGCCCAGATATTCCCCGCGGTCCGCAACGCGATCTTCGCCAGCATGCTGACCGGCAACCCGACGCTGCTAGAGCCCCTGCAGAAGCTAGACATCAGGGTTCCGCAGGAGTATGTGAGCGGCGTCATAGCGGTGATAACTAAGAGGAGGGGCAGGATCATAGACATGAAGGAGCACGGAGCGATGATGAGGATAATAGCCGAGATACCGGTGGCGGAGAGCTTCGACCTAGCCGCCGCGCTGCGCAGCGCGACGAGCGGCAGGGCGTTCTGGGGCACCGAGTTCAGCCGCTGGGCGCCGGTGCCGGATAACATGCTTGAGGAGCTGATAATGAAGATAAGGCAGAGGAAGGGGCTGCCGCTACAGATACCCAAGCCCGAGGACTTCGTGCCGCCCTACTGAGGAGGGGTTTTTACCGAGCAGGCCTCCACCTCCCTCGCAACATAGACTATGTACCTGAACACCTTCTGTGCCTTCGCAGCGTAGAGCGCGGTGTGCAGCCCGAAGGTCACGAACACCATCATGAGGTCTAGGGGCTGGGGCTCCCTGACCTTCCTGAATTCATCGACGAGGTCTACGTCGAGGCAGCCGCTCAGCTCCTCAACCCTCCTCCTCAGCTTACCCATCGCCGTGAAGAGGAGCTCGTATATTGTCAATGCGAGTGTAACGGGGGTTAGGATAGCTGCTTTCGCAGCCAGCCTCGCCGCATCCCTCCTCGAGGCCACTCCCAGCTCCGAGAGCAGGCACACAGTTTCATAGATGCTTATGGAGGCCGAGGCGGCGGAGGCCGTGTAGAGGCCTAGGCCGAGGAGGAGGCAGGCGTGTGGCGGTAGAGCACCGAGGAGTAGGAAGGGGAGCCAGACGGAGAGGAGCGCTAAGGCGCCGGCAACGTTGAGGCCTGGCGGAACCTCCGCCTCCACCGGCAACCCTGCAGCCACATAGGGCACCGTTAGGGGATGCGGCACGAAGCCTAGGTATAAAGTGGTTCACCCGCCCCAGCCCCAGACAAGGGCCACCCGTGTACATGTACGAGGCCTGCTACGAGGCATGGTTCACCGCTGGCCACTACATACTGAGCCACCCGGGGAGCTGCTCCAGGCCGCACGGCCACAACTACAGGGTGGTTGTCTGTGTAGAGTCGGAGGGGCTCGACCAGCTCAACATGGTCATCGACTACTATGAGCTCAAGAGGGCCGTAGACGAGATCCTCTCCCGCCTAGACCACGTGATGCTCAACGAGGTGCTAGCGACAAACAACCCTACGAGCGAGGTTATAGCGAGGCATATATACGAGGAGGTCAGGGAGAGGCTGAAGAACTACCGTGTGTCGAGGGTAACTGTCTGCGAGACACCAGACTTCTGCGTCTCGCTGAGGCAGAGGAGGGCGTAGGTGAAGCCGACGGGGTCGAGTCTGGCCTCGAACACCCGGCCGGGGCAGAGGGGTGACAGCTCCCATACACTATGCCAGTGTAGCAGGGTGCGGCAGAGCTCCATGTAGCCCCCGGGCTTCCCCGCGAGGCCCCCCACGAGGGTTACGAATATGCAGAACCAGGCGTACATCGCCACCCTCTGAGCCTTCCTCGGCGGCTTGAATATGTCGACGTGGAGCACCGTCCTAGCCACGCGGAACGACTCCCTCAGCGACTCTTCCAGGTCAACCACGTCTCTGAGTACAAAGAAGGAGGCGGCGAGGTCTACCGCCCGGCTCCTCAGCGGCACCGCCTCCATGACCGCCTCGACCCTCTCACAGAGCTCGGGGTGTGCAGCGTACGCCTTATTGGAGCTTAGGAGGGGTCTTGAGGGGTCTAGGAGGACTAGGTAGGAGGGGGTGAGCACCTCTAGTACTGCGAGGGCCGAGGTTCCCGGCCCCGAGCCCAGATCCGCGACCCTGACCCCCCCGCCGCCCAGCATGCGGGCCGCCGCCCTGACAGCCCTTACCCTGACGCCGAAGTCCATCCCCAGGCCCATTACGGCGTTTAGGGGGTCGTAGACGCTCCTTATCGACTCGAGTGCGTGGAGCAGCCTTCCCCAGTCCTCGCCACCCCTCCTCCTTAGCCCCCTCACCCCTCCACCGCCTCGAGCAGCTTCTCTATGGCCTCGACTAAGCTCCTCGCCCCAACCCTCCTCATGTATGCCGCTAGCCTCTCCGCCAGGCTCGCTGGTATGCGGATCACCTCCTCCTCGCCGCCCCTATACCCTGCAAGACCGTAGACCTCCTCAGCGACCGGCCTAAGCGCCTCGGGGTTGAAGCCGGCCCCGTCAACAACCCTCACGGAGGACTCCTCCAGATCCCTCTTAACCTCGCGGGGCACCTTCTCCCTCGACACCAGCACGGCTCCCCTCGTGGGCTTGTAGAGCTTGACGTATAGCTTGACTATCTGGGGCTCCGTGAGCCTCACACCCTTCCTCTTCCTCACCTCCTGGTACGCCTGCTCCGGCGTCTCGAAGCCGAGTATGTCTGAGAGGCCCGACCAGAGCCCCTGCAGCCACCTACTCCTCCACTCCTCAGCAGTCATCGGGGCTGCTAGCGGCCCCCTGACCTCCCTAGACCGTGCATACCAGTCGCTCAACTCCTTACACTCTATTATGAGGTCCGGCCTGAGTATCGGTGGGTCCTCGCCGGGGCGCAGCATGTTGAGCACCATCCCCCTATAGACTATGATGTCTGGTCTCAGCGCCACGTAGAGCTTCCATATCCTTGTCAGGTCTCTGCTGTCCCACCAGCCGATGGGCCTGGGGGCTTCGAGGAAGAGTGAGAGGTACCCCCTGCCCTCAATGTTCACGACTAGGTTGGGGGGTATCTTGCCCCCTCGCTGCCTGCCGCTCCTCTCGAGGAGTATGAAGCCGTGCTCGGGGAACGCTATCCTAGCCCTACCCTTCTCGGCTACGAGCGCCACTATTGTTAGGAACACCCAGCCCTCATACACGCTCCTCATGTTAGACCTTATACTCGTCCTTATGGCCGCCTCGGCAACCCTGCAGAACTCCTCGTAGCTCATCTTACCCCTGGCGTACTCGTACGCGTAGTTGAAGAGCTTCTTAACGAGGTGGCGGCGGGGGTCGTTGACGAAGCTCCGCATCTCCCTGGGGAGGAGAACCCCGGACGCGTTCAGCGCCCTGACCGCCCTCTTCATAGCGGATCTCAGCATCCTTATCCATGCCCTGGCCTCCAGCAGCCCCTCGGCTGCATGCTCCTCTACGAAGCACTCGCGGAACTCCTCTATCAGTTCCTCGGCGGCCGACGCCTTACCGGGGGCTCTGAGCAGCCCCCCTACCTCCCTCACCTTCTCTGCGAGCTCGTCGAGGCTGCAGTCCACAACTCCCTAAGCCTCCTCGGCAAGCTCCCTTATCTCCTCGGCCTCGTAGGGGAACGCGTAGACGAGGTTGGGGTCTAGGTAGAGCGTCGCCCTCCTGCCCGGCTCGAGCCTCATGGCTGGCGGGAGGTTCACTATTATCTCCCCCTCTCCGTCCACGGCTATCCTGGTCTCAACATATGAGCCTATGTACATTGAGACTGTCACGTCGCCCTCGATGCGTGTCAGGCCGTCGCGGGGCTCCACGCTGGCCGCCTCCGCCTTTATGATGACCGCCGCCACCTGCCCCCTCCTCACGCCACAGTTCAACGCCTTGACACGGTGCCCCCCCACGCCGACTACGACGTAGTCCCCGCTATCCTCAAGCACCTTACCCCTGAGAACCGAGGTTTTTCCGAGGAAGACCGCCGTGAAGAGCGTCTTCGGGTACCTGTAGACCTCCTCTGGCGTACCCACCTGCTCTATGTGGCCGGCGTGCATGACTGCCACGCGGTCGGCGACCGCGAGTGCCTCCTCCTGGTCATGGGTGACATAGACGGCTGTTATCCCGAGGCGTCTCTGCAGCTTCCTTATCTCCCCCCTCAGCCGGAGCCTCAGCTTCGCGTCGAGGTTCGAGAGCGGCTCGTCTAGGAGCAGCACCTTCGGCTCCACGACGAGCGCCCTGGCGAGGGCTACCCTCTGCTGCTGGCCGCCGCTCAGTTGATGCGGGTACCTGTCCTCAAGCCCCTCTATGCCGAGGAGCTCGACTACGCGTTTGACACGCCTCCTTATCTCCTGCTCGGGTATCTTCCTTATCCTCAACCCGTAGGCTATGTTGTCGTAGACCGTCATGTGTGGCCAGAGGGCCCAGTTCTGGAACACCATGACGGCGCCGCGCTCGTCGGGCCTCATATCGGTCACGTCGCGGCCGTCGAAGTACACGCGGCCCTCATCAGGGTACTCGAACCCCGCTATTATCCTCAGGAGGGTTGTCTTGCCGCAGCCGCTGGGGCCGAGTATTGCGAAGAGCTCACCCTCCCTCACATGGAGCGATACGCCCGCCAGGGCTACGGTTCTGCCGAACCTCTTCCTCACACCCTCGAGCCTTATCTCGACCAAGCCACCACCCCTCCCGGGAGCCTCCCACCTAGAAGCTCACCAGGGCCTGCCCCCTCCTGAGCAGCCCCTTCGATATCGTGGCGAGCACCACCGCCTCCAACGCCATGAGTATGGTCGCCATCGCCGCCGCCACTGCCTGGGGCTGCGTGCCGCCCACCACTCCTCCAGCCTGTATCAGCCTCAGTATAACGAACGTTATTGGGCCGGCATGGTTGGGGCTTGTAATGTCGCCTCCCAGCGCACCGATTGTTATACTCACACTCACCTCGCTCAACACGTATATGGCGCTCAGCAGTAGGCCGGCGAGCATACTCTTCCAGACTAGTGGTATGACTATCGTCCTAATAACCCTCGACCTCCTTGAGCCGAGGCACTTGGCTGCCTCCTCCAGCTCCGCCGGCGTACTTATGATGCCCGTGTACACCGACCTGACGGTGAACGGCGACTTCCTAGCCGCGTAGGCTATCACGAGCGCCACTCCAGGGTATACTAGTGGGTCGAGGATAGTGGAGGGGAACAGGCTGTGGAGGAACACGAAATACCCGAAGGCTACCACGAGGCCGGGTATGGCTAGCGGGAGCGTCGCTATAGCGTCGAGAGCAGTCATGCCGGGAACCCTCAGCCTCGCTATAACATACGCGGTTGCGAAGCCGAGCAGCAGTATTATCGGCAGCGACGCGAGCGTGTACTCGACGCTGTTCACTATACCGCGGAACGCGCCAGGCATCGCGAACAACTGTACATAGTTGTTCAACGTGACCCCGCGCGGCAGCGGCCCAGTCCACCTATGCGCGAACGCCAGCACCACCACTCCTATCTGGGGTGCGGCAGCTGCCACCGCGATGGGCAGCACGAGGAGGTATGCTGCGAGCAGGCCGCGCCTCCCGAGCCTTATCCTCTGCAGCGGCCTTGGAGCCCCCCGGGCGAGCCTGGCGTAGTACCTTAGGCTCAGGTACTTCCTCACGACGACGAGGGGGGCGACGACGGCTGCGAGCAGTATTATGCTGAGCGCGGCTGCCTCATACGGCTTCCCGACGCCGGCCGCCACGCTCTGGAAGAAGTAGTATATCTGGTACGCCATAACATTCTTGAAATTGAATATGATGGGTGCTGCGACGTCCTCCAAGCTGAGTATATAGACGAGCATCGCCCCGGCCAGGACGCCGGGCATTATGAGGGGTAGGATTATCGTGCGGAGGAGCTTGAAGCCCCTCGAGCCAAGGTTGAGGGCCTGCTCTATCAGTGTAGCGTCGAGGGCTCCGAGCGCCGCCACGACGTTGACGTATACTATAGGGTAGAAGGCGAGCGTCTGGGCAAATATCACGCCCGCCTGCTTGTCGAACGCGAGGCCGAATGGGATGCCGAGCCTGCTCAGCATCCACGAGAACGTGTTTAGCTCGAAGCCGTACCCGTAGAGCCTTCTTATAACATACATGTTGACGAACGGGGCTATCAGGAGGGGGAGGAACGCGAGAACCGCAAACAGCCTCCTACCCGGGAAGTCGTAGAGGCCCGTCAGGAGCGCGACCGCGACGCCGAGGACTGTGGAGGCGAGCGTCACGGCAGCCGCTATTACGAGGCTGTTGAGCACAACCCCCAGGTCGACCCCCCGGAGGACGAGGACGTGCACGCCGTGTATCGTTGAGAAGAAGTAGGGTGAGCCTATGGGGGCGAGGTTGAAGTAGTGAGGGGTGGTTATGAGGCTCCAGTCGAAGCCGAACCCGTAGATGAGTATCGAGCCGAGAGGGGCCAGGAAAAACAACGTGTAGTAGAATATGGGTATGGCTAGGAGCACCAGGATGCTGGGCTCGAGCTGGATCCTAAGCCTCGCCAGCGCCCGTCTGAGCGTCGACGCCCGCATCCCGGTTCAACCCTTGTCAGCCGCCAAGCTCCTTTATCACAGCGAGGTATTTCGCCCTAGCTGCCTCCCTCCAGACGCTGAGGTACTTCGATAGGAGCGAGGGCTTCTTCTCTAGGAGCTTGTCGACCCACTCGGCATACTTTATCGTGAACTTCTCGGTCTTGCCCGTAACGGGATCCTTGAATGAGGGTAGGTCTGTCAGCTTCTTCTTGAGCTCCTCGAACTTAGCCTTTGATATCCTATGGTCGATGTAGTATGCTTTTAGGAGCTTTATCCACGCCTGCTGCAGCAGGTTGTGGTCGTCGACTAGTGTAGCCTTGAAATAGTTCTGCATCGCATACTCGGTCAGCATTGCAAGGGTGTCATTGAACCTCATCGACTTTGCATGGAGGGCCATCTCATAGGCCTTCTTGAGGTCGGGCCTCTTCTTACCCATGGGGGTCTCAAAGACCCTGGGGTTTGCGGGTAGCCTGTTTATCGTGGGGAGGAGCCATATCTGCTGCCCGTCCGTGAGCACCCATGCCACGAACGCCTCAGCCGCCTTGGGGTGCTGTGTCGATACTGTGACGGCTATTGGGTCGCCGTTCACTATTGTCTGGCCGCTGGGAAGTATGTATATGCATGCAGGGTTTAGCTTCTCAGCGGTATACCCGTAGAAGTCTATGGTTATGCCTACCATGTAGTCCCCTGATATCACGCCGTCCCTTACAAGCGCGCTGCCGCTCAACACGTCGGCGTTCGCCGCCATGAGTGTCAGTATGCGCCAGCCGTTCTCCCATCCATACGCCTGCAGGATGATCTCATACATCCTCGTATTGCTCGTGCTCTGGGTAGGGTCTGCTATGGCGAGCGCTGGGCGCCCGGTCTTCACCAGTATCAATCCCAGGGCGTCGCTCGCCAGATCCTTCCACGTCTTGAGCTTGTGCCAGTCGAAGCCAAGCGACTTGGCCACTGCACGGTTTATGGTGAAGCCGAAGCTCGCTATCGCCGCGGCGACCCAGTATATCTTACCATTCTTTATCCTCTTGAGCGGCATCCCCGCGATACTGTTTGGTATCTGCGCCGCAGCCTCCAGCGCGAGCTTCGTCTGGAGAGGGCGTAGTAGGTTCTGCTGGAAGAGTATGTCGAAGAGTGTTGGGCCGCCTCCCCACGCGACGTCTATGTGTTTGCTACGCACTATGTCTGGCCACCAGCCGGGCGGGAGCTGTATGAATTTGAGGTCTGTGATGCAGTACTCTTTCGCTATCTTGGACTTGAGGAAGTACTTGCGCGCCGCCTCTATTATCTCGGTCGGGTGGCGTGTCAGTATTGTGAGTGTTATCTTCTCTTTGCAGGCGGATGGGGCCGCCGTGGCCGTCCCCGTCGCGGTCTTAGTGGGGCTGGGAACCGGCGTCGTTGTCGTGTGAGTCAAGGTCTTGGGTATTGTGACGGTGACTTTCGGAACCTTTGGAACCGTGACTGTTGCCGTTGGCTTGTGCATGGAAGTTAACAGGTATATTGAGGCGCCTATGATGATCGCGGCGGCTATTATGACTGCTATTATGATTGCTGTTTTTGAGGAGGCCTCGGGCGCCACTTGTGCCCTGGTGTGCTGGGCGTGTTGGCGAGATTTATCGCTTCTTCTGCATAATTCTGCGTGGCTGAAAACGGTGAAGCTATCCTGGGTATGACCCGGCGATATCCTCGAGGCTGGCGCCCGCTATGAAGCGGCGTAGCGCGTCGACGAGGCTGCTGCGGTGTACCCGCACCTGCCTCCATGTATCCCTGTCCCTGACCGTCACCGTGCCGTCCTCCAGCGTCTGGTAGTCGACGGTCACCGCGGCCGGCACCCCCACCTCGTCGGCCCTGGCGTACCTCCTGCCTATGCTGCCGGCATCATCGTATGCGACGTCGAAGCCGGCCTCCATGAGCCTCCTGTATATGTCCTTGGCCTCTTTGACCAGCCTCGGCTCGCTGGTCAGCGGGAGGACTACGACCTCTATTGGCGCCAGCCTCCTTGGGAGCCTTAGGACTGTTCTCCCCTCCCTGACGCTGTAGGCGTATTCGAGTGTGACGTAGAGCAGCCTCTCGACGCCGAAGGAGGGTTCGACTACATGTGGTATATAGTACTCCCCGCCGACCTTGACCTCCTTCTCCACTATCCTCACCTTGTCGCCCGGTATGACCGACCCGGCGACGATAATCCTCCCCTCCCTCCTCAAAGCCTCCTCCACCCTGGCGGGATCCAGGCTGGCCAGCTCGCGGAGTATCTCAGCCGCCTTCGAGCGGTATGTGCGGCCGAGCCACGCCTTGTCGACGAGTATGGTCTTCTTCCTGACCTTCACCGGGGATGGGTATTGGCGGAACGCGCGTAGATCCTGCCCACTGTACTTCATGTGTCTTGAGAGGTCATAGTCCGTCCTGTACGAGTGGCCGCTGACCTCAACCCACCCCCACCTCGACACCTTGACTAGCTGGTCGAACGTCTGCGCCGAGTAGTGGGCCTTCTCCTCCGGCAGTTTCTCCTCGAAGAACGTGTTGGCCCGTGGGACGCCCAGCGCCTCTACGAAGTCCTGTGCTATGAGCATCCAGTAGGCCATCCATGGGGTAGCCACCACTCCCTCCTTCACGGCCTCCTCGACCGTGTATTCTGAGGGCTCCTCCACGCCCCTCCTTCTATCCTCGGCGCGTAGTATGCGGAGCTTCTCGCCGCCCCTCTCAGCGAGTCTCTCTTCGAGGCCGTCCATGGGTTTCTCGGGATCAAAGAAGAACTCTATCTCTGCTATCGTGAACTCCCTGAGCCTCATCATACCCTGCCTCGGGGATATCTCGTTGCGCGCAACCCTCCCTATCTGCGCTATACCTAGCGGCATCCTCTTCCTCATAACCGTGTATACGCGTTTGAAGTCGACGAACATGCCCTGCGCCGTCTCCGGCCTAAGGTAGCCTATGTTGCCCTCATAGGGCCCTATAGTGGTCTTGAAGAGGAGGTTGAAGAGCTTCACTTCGCCGAGCTGGCCCCCGCAAGCAGGGCACCTCACATCATTCTCCCTTATCAGCCTCGTCAGCTCCTCCGGGCTCATGCCCTCGGCGTTGACGCCGAGCTTGTCCTCGACGAGGTGGTCTGCACGGTACTTCCTACCGCACCTCGTGCACTCCACTATGGGGTCTGTGAAGTGCTCGACGTGGCCGCTGGCCTCGAAGACCCTGGCCGGGGCTATCACGGGGGTCTCTATCTCCACGACCAGGTCCTGGTGCTTCTTGATGAAGTATTCGCGCCATAGCTCGACTATCTTCGCCTTCAACCTGGCGCCGAGGGGGCCCAGGTCGTAGAAGCCGGCCACGCCGCCGTAGATCTCGTAGCTCTGCCAGAAGAACCCCCTCCTGACCGCCAGCTCGACAACCTTCTCGTAGAGGTCTGTGGCGCTCAATGCGCTGCTTCCCTTCTCCGCCCACAACGGCCAATCCTATAATACCCTTAACCCCATGCTGCCCGGCGGTGAGGGCGTTGAGTATAGCTGAGGTCTACCTTAACCCCTCACCATACTGCTTCGGCGGCAGCTGCGTCGAGCCCGAGAAGGCGGACTTCCTAGTCCTTGGAGTACCCTTCGACGCCACGTCGAGCTATAGGCCTGGTTCCCGGGAGGCGCCATTGGCTATAAGGGTGGCTGCGGCCAACATAGAGTTCTACTCGATGCTGAGCGGCGTCGACCTCGAGGAGTACAGGATCGGTGACCTCGGCGACATCGCACCCCTCGGGGACGCCAGGGAGCTGGTCAGGGTGTTGGCTGACGTGGTGTCGGCCGTGCCGGGGAAGCCCCTCGTCGTACTAGGAGGCGAGCACACGCTAACCCTGGGGGTCTATGAGGGCCTTGTCAAGAGGGGTAGGAGGCCCTGCATGCTCGTGTTCGACGCGCACCTCGACCTCAGGGACGAGTACATGGGCATGAAGTACTCCCACGCGACTTTCATGAGGAGGCTCGTTGAGAGGCACGGCCACGACGTAGTCTTCTACGTCTGCACGAGGGCCGTGTCGGGGGAGGAGTTGAAGTATGCTGAGAGGAGGCATGTGAGGTACGTGACGCCGGCGATGCTGCGGCTCCTCGGCACACGCGAGGTCGTGAGGAGGATAACTAGCTGGCTTACGGGCTGCAGCTGCGACTCCCTCTACATAAGCGTCGACATGGACGCCTACGACCCCGCCTACGCGCCCGGCGTCGGGAACCCCGAGCCGGGGGGCGTCGAGTCCTGGATACTCATCGGCCTCGTGAGCAGCGTGGTGAGGTCGAGCCCAAAGCCAGTACTGGGCATGGATGTCGTGGAGGTCTGCCCCCCATACGACCCTGGGGGTGTGACGTCGGTGCTGGCTGCTAAGACTGCCGTGGAGTTCCTTGCAGCAATCGCTGCTAGGGCCGGCAGCTAGGCCCTGAGGCAGGCGGGCGCCTCCTCGCGTAGGCAGGCGTTGAGCCCCTCGAGGCTCTTAGAGGCGTGCCACGCAACGTTCCTCAACAGGTAGTTTAGCTGTGGGAGCTCCTCTATCACGGACTCCTTCTCCCCAAGGACTACCTCTTTACAGTAGTGGTACTTGCAGAGCGTGATCCTCCTACCCTCTATTATCAACGCAACCTTATCCCTCCTGAAAACTATGCGGCTGCCATCGCTCCTTATGCTGAGCGCGGGCCTGAGCCTCGCCACGGCCGTGACGCCGTCGCCCAGGAGAACCATCCAGCCGCCACAGTACTTCACCACCCTCCCCTCCAGCCCCTTAGACTCTATGACGCAGTCGCTCTTCCTGACTATCTCAGCGAGCGAGTCTATGACGGCCGCGAGCCCAGCCATGAAGCTATTATACTTGTGCTCGGCCAGGCTGGAGGGGGTGCCGAGGCGCTCAAGGATCCCCTTAGCGTACTTGGACAGCTCGGAGGCCAGGGCTGAGAGCTGCTCGACCATCTCTTAATCTCCCTCCCCCGCCTACCCTGCAGGGAGGGTTAAACACGGTTCCGTCCACCCCTATGGAGGGCTGGCTCCTCCTAGGCGGTGGCAGCGTCTACATAGTTAAGGGGGATGAGGAGCCACTGCCCCGCGTCTACGCCGTCCCAAGGCTGCTGGGAGGGGTTAAGCTGCACGTCGACCCCAGGGAGCTCTGCAGCTACACGGAGTGCGTAGAGGATCCCTGCCTGGAGGGCTGCCTAGCCCCCGTCGTCGACCCGCGGCGTTACCGTGTAGTCTCGCCCTTCGAGGCGGCCGAGGGGCTTAGCGGCGGGACGCGGCTGGAGGACGCGGCCCGTGAGCTATTATCAGTGTTCCTCAGGGAGGGTTTCATAGCCGGGGTTACGGGCAGCCTGGCGTACGCCCCCCACCTCGCACGCGACATTGACGTTGTCGTCTACGGTCTCCACGAGGAGGCCTACGAGCTGCTCCGCGAGCTAAGATCCAGCGGGTTGACGAGCAACCCTTGGGAGCCGTGGAGGCTCACGGAGGGCCTCTACCGGGGGGTGCCTTATAGTATTAGGTTGATGCGGGCGGCGTCGCCGAGGAGGTGTCTGCGTAGGAGGGTTGCGGCTAGGGGGGTCTGCGTCGAAGGGGTGGTGGTGTACTCGGATGCGCACGCCACGCCGAGCATATACATCCTTGACGCCGACGGCCTGGAGGTCGTGGTGGCAACGTACCGTATGAGGTACTCCGAGCTCCCCGTGGGGGTCAGGGTGAGGGTGTGCGGCGTCATCGAGGAGCACGGCGGCAGGACTATGCTGGTTCCCGATAGGGAGGGGGTGCTCGAGCCGCTAGACATAGTATATGAGCTCGGTCAAGTCCCTTAGGCGTTCATGGCCCCGGTACGAGGGGGTCGCCACGCCGAGTTTCTCGGCTGAGCGGCGTAGGAGCTCCAGTACGAGGTAGGCCTGCCCTATGACGGTCGACCAGGGCTCCCCGCGCACCGCGGGCGCCTCCTCGACTATGAACCCGGCTGATCGTAGGCCCTCCAGAACCTCGTCTACCCTCTCATCCCTCATGGACTGGCGGAAGAACAGTAGCCTGACCCCACCCCTATAAGTGTAGACCGGCGCGTGTATGAACTGTTCAAGCGTGTACCATGGCCTACACTCGCCGAAGACCTCGCACGTCTTCAACGACGCGTACATGGCGGACGCCGCTGCCTCGCCGACCCCGAGGAAGACCTGGTAGTCCAGGAGCCCCCTCCCCTGGGGGAGCTGTAGGGGATCCCACTCCTCGATGCGGCCCCCGGAGGCGCCCGCCAGCGCCGCGAGCATGACGGCGTGCCTGGCCGCCCCGACTCCCATCACCGTCTCGGAGTATGGCAGGATGATGACCTCGTCGCAGGCCAGCCCTAGGGGGGAGAGGCGCCTAGCCGTGAACGCCACAGCCCTCCCCCCGAGCATCTTGAACCTCACAACCGCCTCGACAACACTCCTCGTCACCCCGCCGACGCTCAGCCCCGCGACCACGCAGCCCGCATCGATGCATGCGCCCAGGAACCCGGAGGCGAGCATGTCGAGGGGGTCAACGGCCCTCACCCGCCTAGGCTCGACACCCCTCCAGGCCACCGCCGCCGCATATGAGTCGCCTGCACCCGTGGCGGCCACGGGCCTCCTGGCGGCGAGCCTAGACCCCTTACCAGCCTCATAGCCCCGCCGGGCAAGCCCCCAGAACCGCGACAGCTCGGCCCCGAGAAGCTCGTAGAACACACCCATGCGGCACACCACAACAGATCCTCGCGGAGGGGCCGTGGCGGCCCCGTGGCTCGTGTCTCCGGTTGCCAACGCCCCCGGATTATTGGTTTACTGCTACGGCGTCGACACTCCTCCCAAGCATGTATACCAGCAGCAGCGATGAGGCCAGCACGGTGCCTGCCGCTGGGAGCGTCAGTGTGAGCAGGCTCACGCCGCCCTCCTCGAACAACTGGTAGACGACGCCGGCTGCGAGGCTGCTGAGCATTATACCCACGCTCCTCACAGCCGACACGTAGCCTATCCCCTCCGCCTGCTTGTAGGTAAGGGCGAGCTTCCTAGAGAGTGGTGTGAGGCTCCAGCTGCCGGCGACGAGGAGGAAGAGGCCGCAGCAGGATACCAGGAAGTTTGGTGATGCGAAGGCGACTAGGCCGGCCGAGGTCAATAGTCCTATGAGGAGGACTGCTACCCGGTCGGATACCCGGTCGGCGAAGAGGCTCAATGCTATGCTGACGGGTATCTCTATGGCTGATGCGGCTGCGAACAGCTCGGCCACACTGGCCCTGCTTAACCCGTAAACCTCCTTCAGGTAGACGTACGTAACGTCGCTGACTACGAAGGCTGTGCAGAGCCTCGTGAAGAACACGAACACGGAGACGGCCACTATGACCCCGAGCGCTATGCGCGCCGCCCTGCCACGCCCCCCGCCGCCACCCCTCCCGCCAAGCACGGGCGCCTCCATGCCGGCCACCAGGAGGCTGCAGGCCAGGAACCCTATGAACGAGACCCCCAACACGACTATTGGCTGGCACTGCGCCATCAACGCATACACCGCGTTGGCCGCCGAGAACGCGACAACACCACTAGCGAAGTAGACGGCGTAGACGGTGCCACGCACGCGCCTAGGCACCGAGGCACCCAACACTATCTGGACGACCGTCCACGCGAAACCCATGAGCAGGCCCTGGAGGAGCCGGAGGATGAGCACGAAGCCAACGCTCCCAGCGAGGGCGTAGAGCAGCGTGACTACTCCGGCAAGGCCCAGGCATAGGGAGGCGAGCGCTACGCTCAACCCGCCGCGATACACCTTGCCCGCAAGGATGGATGCGGGCGTCCTAGCGGCAAAGAACACGGCCATCAGAGCCCCCATGCTGATGGCCGAGGCCTCCAACACCATCCTCGTATAGAAGGCGACCACGGGGACGCTCAACCTGAACGCGAACACGCCTATAAACGCCGCAGCTAATGCAAGCCACACATTCCTACCAACCCTCTCCCTCATCACCGACACCTGTCGACACCCGACACACCGTCTGACGCGGATCCTTCAGCCGGGGTCAGAAAAATAGACACCATGCAGCAACAAAACAATAGATATAGAAAAAGAGGCTGGACGCAAGCCATAAAACACCTTAACCAAAGACACGGGGAGCAGGGAAGCCCCCGGGAAAGATAGGAGGGCGCCGCCGTAGCTCAGCGGGTAGAGCGCCGGGCTGTTAACCCGGTGGTCGGTGGTTCGAATCCACCCGGCGGCGCCACAACCCTCCTCCTACAGCTCCTACACGCCCTCCCCGAGCAGCATATCCGACACGCGTGGCAAAACATCATATGCTCCTCAGAGCTGCTCAGCGCGCCTGCTCCTCTGCAGTAGCTCGACTGCCTCCAGTAGCGCCCTTCCAGCCGCCGTTAGCGACGCTCCCCGCCCTATGTATTTACATGCCCTTGAGAGGAT
>CAYZCH010000046.1:0-4945 GCA_964476405.1 uncultured Desulfurococcales archaeon | reverse complement strand
TCAACACGATCCTCAGGGCTAGGAGGATACGCGTGCTAGCCTCGACGCCGAGCGTGAAGCTCTACAGGGAGGCCCGCGGGGCCGGGTTTAGGGCCAGGCTCCTCCCCCCGGTGGTCGACACCGACGCCTTCCATCCCCTCCCCGGCAGGAGGAGGGGGCTCGGCGACGAGATAGTGTTGGGTTATGCGGGCCCGGTGCACCCCTCCAGGCTCCCCCTCCCCAGGGTAGTCAGGCTGGTGAAGGGACTGAGGAGGATGGGATACAGGCTGGCCGTAAAGCTACGCCTGCTCCTGCGCAGGGGCCGTAGGGACGCGGCCTACGCGCGGGCCGTGGAGGTTCTTGGTAGGTTCGCGCGGGTCGATGCTTCAACAGGGCAGCTGACGAGGAGTATGCTCAACGAGTTCTACAACTCCTTGGACGCGCTCATCTACCTGTTCGAGGACTCCAGGGACGCTGAGCTCGCCGACCCACCCCTAGTCCCGCTCGAGGCTCTCTCGGCCGGCACACCAGTCATAGTCTCGCGGGGGAGCAGCCTGGACTACTACCTCCGCGGAGTCGGCGGCGCCGTTATCGGGGAGGAGGGCTACCCGGGTCTACCAGAGGTTATCGAGAAGGCTGATGCCGGCATGTTGCACACGTATATTAGCAGGCGGTTCTCGTATAAGAGCATGTGTAGAGCCCTGCTCGATATAATGGAGGAGTACACATGACAATAGATGTGGCCCTCGTGGGCCTGGACGGCCTGCCCCCACCCCTCGCCGAGGGGTGGCTGGCGGGCGTCCTCGGGGGCACGTACACGTCGACGCTCACCTCGATAACACCCCCAGTCACCGCGCCTGCATGGACATGTATAGCGACGGGCCTCAACCCGGGGAAGACCGGCGTGATAGACTTCCTGAACCCCGCGGCTGACAGGAGGAGCTTGGAGCCGTTGACAAGCAGGGCTGTAAGGGGGCTCGCGTTCTGGGACTATGCGTCGGCCGCGGGGTACGTGGTTTGCGTCAACGACTACCCCGTGCTCTACCCCCCTTACCCGGTCTCGGGGGTCATGGCCCCAGGGTTCCTCTCGCCGAGGTGGGCGACGTATCCTCCTAGCCTGTTCTCGGAGGTGGAGGAGGGGGCTGGGCCCCACTGGGAGCACGTGTACTTCGCGGCTGAGAAAAGGTTCGACGATGTACTCGTCTTCCTCGACGAGCTAATAAGGTCGTTCATGAGGAAGGTGAAGTGGAGCCTGTACATGATGGAGAGGAGGGACTGGAACCTCTACGTCGACGTCGTCTCGCACACCGACTGGCTCTTCCACAGATGCTGGCATATACTCGATGAGAACCACCCCGTGCTCCGCCTGAAACGGTTCCGTGACGAGGCAGCAAGCAGCGAGGCTAGGTACCTCATAGATCTGTTCGCCTCCCTCCTCCGCTCCTACGTCTCCGCCGTGAGGGGCTCCTCGGCCAGCGGCGTGCTTGTGAGCGACCACGGCTTCGGCCCGTTGAGGTATAGGGTTAACACGGCGGCGCTCCTCGAGGCCACGGGCCTCATGAGGATAGAGAGGCGGCGTGCGCTCCTGAGCCTACAGGGGCTGGTATCGAGGCTGTACCGGCTCCTGCTCCCGAGGAGGTACATCGAGAACCCCCTGAGCGGCGCCCCGGACTCCTTCGACACGATAGACTACTCGTCGTCGGCCGCGTATACCCTTCCCCACGACGAGCTCATGGCAGCCGTCTACCTCTCCGAGAGGCTGAGGAGGGGGCCGGCGAGGGAGGGGGTGCTGGCGCGCATCAGGGAGAGGGTGGCGGCGGTCGACGAGGCTGAGGGGCTAGACCTGGTACTCATCGACACCCATAGGCTGTACCGGGGCCCGAGGCTCGATAGGCTCCCAGACGCCCTAATACTATCCAAGACGTCGTCGGCGTACTTCGAGTTCAAGCCGTTCGAGAAGAGGGTGGCGGGGAGGGGGCCGCCGTCCGGGAGGTACACGGGTGTCCATAGGTATGACGGCGTCCTGGCGGTGTGGCCTGGAAGCGGTGGTGGGTGGAGCCTCAGGGCGCACATACTCGACGTCGCCCCGACGATCATGAAGATGCTCGGCTTGCCGCTCCCAGGATACCTCGACGGCTCCCCCGCGGCGCCCGTGAAGACGGTGGCTGGGATCGGTGGGAGGCTGAGGGGTAGGGGCCTCCTACGCCTCAGGGCTAGGTACGCCAGGGCATCCGCGATGCTGAGGGGTGGAGGGTAGAGTGTCGATTTACTCGCTGCGCGCGGCCTCCCTCACCCGCTTCCTCGACGCGAAGCTGCTCGTGGAGGGTGAGGGCTGGTCAGCCTACCCCTACGGGTACGACTCGTCGAAGGACAGGATAATCGAGCCATTATACACGGAGATAACGGGATACGGGGTCTCGATGAGCCTCTGGCTGGGCAGGCGGGCCGAAGCAGAGAGGCTGGCTACCTTCATCGAGAAGGCGGGGGCTGGCCGGGGGCCGGCGCTCTACGGCTACTACCCAAGCAAGTCTAGGTGGTCTGGAAGGATATACGTGTTCGACAACGGCGTCGTCGCCAGGAGCCTCCTCCAGCTCCACCGGGCGACGGGGAACGATGGGTTTCTTGATCACGCCGAGAGGATATTATCGTGGATAATCGGGATGCAGGAGCCAAGCGGCTGGTTCCATGCAGGCGTCACGTACCCGGACGGCCTCCCCCTCAGCCACTCCGAATGGTACGGTGACGGGGGCTGCCTCCACGGCAAGCTCATGATACCCCTCCTCGACGCCTGGAGGCTGACGGGGAGGGACGAGTACCTGGACTCCGCGACGAGGCTGATGCGGTGGCTGCTCAGCCTACAGCACGGAAAGGGGTTCATCGAGGCGAGGCCGGGGGCGGGCTACGTCTTCCACCACGCACACTGCTACGCGGTCGAGGGCCTCCTCTACGCCTGGAGCGTCCTCGGCGGCGACGCGCTCTTCGAGGCCGTGGAGAAGGCTGCAGGGTGGCTCGCACACGTGCAGCTCGACGACGGCGGCATCCCCGAGAAGTACCCGTACGGCGTCAGGTTCAGGGTTGCGAGCGACGCAACCGCCCAGGCTGCAAGGATATGGCTCCTCATGTACAGGTTGACGGGTGAACACTACTGGGTCGAGAGGGCGCTGAAGGCGCTGGACTATCTAGCGAGGCTCCCGGGCGGCGGCCTACCAGCCTACACGACGCGCATAGGCCCCGTAAGTAGGCCCTCTCCGAGGACGCACACGTGGAGCCTCATGTTCGCCGTCCAGGCGTTCAGCATGGCTGGTCTCCTCGGCGGCGGGGCCAGGGACATGGTGGAGGCGGTGTTCTAGTGGTGAGGCTTGCAGTGGTCGCGGGTACGAGGCCGGAGCTCACCAAGCTGGCCCCGGTCTTCTGGGAGCTTGAGAGACGCGGCCTCGAGTACGTATTCATCTGGAGCGGCCAGCACTACGACTACATGCTCAGCGGGGTCTTCATGGAGGAGCTAAGGCTGCCGGAGCCCGACGCGAGCCTGGGGGTTGGGAGCGGCTCCCACGCGGCTCAGACGGCACGCCTCCTCGTAGCCCTGGAGGATGTAATCGACAGGATGGGGCCGGGGGCTGTCGCGGCGCTCGGCGACACGAACACGGTGCTCGCGGCCGTGAAGAAGGGCGTGCCGTTCATACATATTGAGGCGGGGCTCAGGAGCTGGAACATGACCATGCCGGAGGAGGTCAACAGGATTGCCGCGGATCACGTGGCCCAGCTCCTCCTAGCCCCGACGAGGCTGGCCGCCCTCAACCTGGCGGGCGAGGGGATCCCGGCCGACATGGTCAGGGTCACGGGCAACACGGTTGTCGACGCGCTTGCATCGCTCTCAGTCGGCCCGTCAAGCGACGGCGGCTATGTGCTGGCGACGATCCATAGGCAGGAGAACACCGACAACCCCAGCAGGCTTGCCTCGATAGTCAGGGCGCTGGGGAGGATAGCGGCTGAGACGAGGGTCGTCATGCCCCTGCACCCGAGGACTAGGAAGAGGCTGGGCCAGGCAGGCCTGCTGGAGCACCTGGCCTCGTCCGGGGTGGAGCTCCTCGGCCCGCTCAGCTACCATGACTTCGTCAAGCTACTGGCCTCAGCAACAGTCGTGGTAACGGACAGCGGCGGCGTCCAGGAGGAAGCCCTCACACTCCACGTACCTACCGTGACCGTGAGGTACAATACTGAGCAGCCAGAGACCGTTATGCTAGGCTGCAACGTGCTTGCAGGCGCGGACGAGGAGGAGATAGTGAGGCTAACTAGAGTCATGGCTGAGAAGTCGGAGGAGATAAGGAGGGCGTTGAGCAGGATCCCCAACCCCTACGGTGAAGGGGATGCAGCCGCGAAGATTGTTGATGCCGTGGAGGGGGCCGACATCTCCATAAGGGAGCCGGACATGAGGGGAACCCCGATGCTGACGTACGCCCTCGAGGCCAGCCCCGGGCCGGGCTCGAGGATAATCTACGGCGTCTCCTGCGACGGCTCGATAACGAGGAGGGTGGAGGGAACCCCCATGTTCATGGTGAGGAGGGCGGCGACATGGCCAAAAAGATCCTTGTGCCGACGACAGAGCTCCACCATAGACACAGGTTCAGGCTGCACAGCCTCCTACCACACCTCGCCAGGAGGTTCGACGTCACAGTGCTAGACATCCCCCTGTTCGGCTACGACTCCGGCGAGGGCGGCCTGGCAGGCCTCTTGTCGAGGGCCGCCAGGAGCTACATGACGCCCGTCCTGGAGAGTGGCTGGCCGTACCCCGTCTACACGCTCAGAGCACCCCTGCCCGGCAGCCTAGGCCCCCTAACCGCGGCGCCAGCCATGCGGGCGGCTGTCGGGAAGGTGAGGGGTGCTGGGCACGGCTTCGACGCAGTACTCGCATCGCCCCTGCTCGCGGGGTTCCTAGCTCTAATGGCCGGGCTGGAGGCCAAGCTAG
>CAYZCH010000045.1:0-5008 GCA_964476405.1 uncultured Desulfurococcales archaeon | reverse complement strand
GGGTGAGCTCTACTGGATACAGGCAGTCCACCAAGAATCCATAGTGGTTCCCGAGAACATAGACGCTATAAGGGCCATGACGGGGCTCGCGAGCAGGGCTGATGAGTCTATAAGGGTTACCGACGAGACGCTCGGGCTTAGGAAGGGCAGGCTCTTTTAGGCCTCCCTCCCTGCAGGTCTAACGATACAGGATGCATGGCCAGGTGATGGGCATGTACACGCCGGAGCCCATGTATACCATTAGCTTCCTGTTCCGCAGAATCCTGGTACCCTTCGACGGATCCGAGCATAGTAAGAGGGCGTTGGAGGTTGCCATAGACTTCGCTAAGAGGTATGGGTCGAAGATCACGGTGCTCTACGTGCAGGAGACGCCTGAGGCGGGGAAGGGGGTGGAGGAGTACGTCAAGGGTATTGCGGAGAGGAGCGGCGTCGAGCTGGACGTCAAGATCCGGAAGCCAAACCCCTACTCCAGCGTGGCAAACGAGGTTATACGCGAGGTGACCGAAGGAGGCTACGACCTGGTGATCATGGGTGCGCGTGGGAACACGCTAAACGAGGACTTGTTGATAGGGAGTGTCGCATTAGCGCTAATAGTGAACGCGCCAGTATCCGTCATGGTGGTAAGGTAGGATGGGGGAGCTACGATACATCATAGCCTACCCGGGCGGCGTCGAGCTAGCGTCCAACGAGGACGAGGTGGTGGAGAAGCTCAGGGAGCTCGCGCCGCGGGTTAAGGGGGTACTGAGGGTATTCGAGGTCGGCCGCCTAGTCCTCGAGGCAGACGCCAGGCTACTCTCGCGCCTCATAGCCCCCGCCGCCCCAAGCAGCGGGACTCGCCTCGGCGGCAAGGTATGTGCAGTATTCGATCAGATGTACAAGGGGTTCGCGGAGATAATAGCCAGGGAGCTGGCCGACGACAGGCTTGTACTTCATGAGATCGTTGGACGGGGGCTCGAGAAGCCCCTAAGGATCGGCGGCAGGCTCTACAAGCAGCCGGCCAGGGACGACTACGATATCTTGCGCCTCCTTAGAAGCCTCTCGAAGGAGTGTAGGGTCGTGTTCTTCACCGGGGATAAGAAGCTGGCAAACCAGGCGGCCCTAATAGAGAACGTTAAGGTCGAGTACATGCCGCCCGGCGAGTTCACCGGGAAGGAGGCGGCTGTCGACGCGATGATAAACGCGTTGAAGAAGGCGATGGGTATTGGTGGAGGAGAGTAGGTGCTTCGACGAGATAATAGAGTTTGTGCTGGATAGGCTACGCCAGCTGATACTGAGCGACATCGATAAGGGGAGGGCATCGCCTGCTAAGGAGTATGCAGCGGTACTTACAGCCAGCCTGGGCGAGGTGGCGGGGGCGGCGGCCAAGTGTAGGGGTGACGGGATAGTACTAGTCTCGGGCGGAGAGGTGAGGGTGATAGACACTGAAAGGTACAGAGCCTATGTCGAGAAGGCTTTGCTGGAGCTACGAATGAAGGTATTCGATAAGGCTATGGAGACGCTGTCGAAGTTCGTCGACATCTCCGGGACAAGCCTCTACGCTAGGTTATCGGCCGTTCTGCTGGCCTACGCGTCGTCCCTCATGGAGGTCATCGACTACGCCTACCTCCTTGTATCCTCGGGTGGGTTGCCCGCAGAGATGATAGGCTTCGTCGAGGGTATAGTGGTTGTTCTAGCGGCCAGGTTCTATGCATTGTGTAGGCTCCTCTCAACACTCGAAGCCCGCAGGCTCGCGAGACTTATAGATAGGGTGGAGTCTATCGTGGAAGGGTTCATAGGGCAGGATGTGGCGATGAAATACGTGTTGATGAGGGAGACGGCGCTTAGAAGTCAGGTGGTTCGACGTACTCGTGTACCAGGTCTTTAGCCCTCTCGAGCCTCCTCTGGTGCTCGAGCAGCATTTTCTCGAGGAGATCAGCAGCCATCCTCTTGCACTCGCCGCAGAGCAGCGCCCCCGACCTGCAGTCCTCATATATCTTCCTCAGCTTGTTGTCGTCCTCTATCAAGTGGTAGACGAAGAGCTCGTACACGCTGCACCTCTCGGGATGCCCCCCGAGCATCCTCTGCTCCTTGACCGTCGGCTGGCCCCCGGTGAGCGCCTTGTAGACCTTCCTCCTAGCCTCCTCGGGGTCGTCGGTGAGGAAAATGGCGTAGTCTGGCCGTGAGCTGCTCATCTTGTTGCCGTCTAGCCCTATTATGAACCGGTGGTAGGTTGACGCTGGCCTCATCAAGCCGAGCTCGTTCTCATACCTGTCCGCAATGTCTCTCGAGAGCCTTATGTGTGGATCCTGGTCAGCGCCGACGGGCACCAGTACATGCTTGTATCCCCCGAAGTGGTCTAGCTCGGGGTGGAGGATGTCGGCTGCCTGCGTCAGCGCGGCCATTACCTTGCATGGCTCCATCGAGCCGTATATGGCTTCCAGCTCGGCCATCGTTATCCTCCGCGAGAAGAGCTGTAGTAGGCGGTAGTAGTGTTTCTCGTAGTTCGTCTGGAAGTATAGGTGGAGCCTCTCCCTCCTAAGCCCGAGCGCTATGAGGTTTGCGACGTACTCGTAGAGGCCGTAGTTTATCACGTCCCTCCTGGACAGCCTCCTGACGGCATATGCCTCGGCGTCCGCGAGGACGACGAATGTCTCGAAGCCGACGCGCTGATAGTAGATTATCTGGTCGGCAACCATCTTATGGCCGAGGTGGAACCTGCCGCTCGGCATGAACCCCGTCAGGAGTGCTACTGGCTCCCCCCTGGCGTACGCCTCGACTATCTTGTCGTAGTCGCGGTGCCCGAAGACAACCCCCCTGCGTATCAATGGGTGTAGCTCCCCGAAGACCCTCTCAGCCTTCTTCTTCAACTCGGCGGTGAAGGGTGTTATGCCGAAGTATTTGAAGAGCTTCTCGTACTCCACCCTAACAGCGCTAGCCCAGGGGTCTAAGCGGACTTCCACAATAATCCGTCACCATTTCTCCTGCCTGGTAGCCGTGGAGGGTAAAATAGTTCCGGCGGTCGGGCTGGAGGTACTAGCAGGGGTTGCCGTGAGGAGTACTTGTAGGATGTGCATAAACGGGGTCGACGTCTGCTTCGGCGCCGGCTGCTTCGACAAAATGCTCCCCGAGGTGTCCCTGCTGGGGGGCCGCTGGCTCGTCGTAACGACTGCCGGTGGCTCAATGATAAGGCATGGGTGGGTTCCGAGGATAGTCGAGGAGGCCTCACGGCAGGGCGCCACCGTTAACATCTACAGGTGGGTGTGGACGAACCCTACGACGGATTCTGCAGACAAGGTGTACAGGGTGGCTAGGAGGCTCAGGGTAACTGTGGTCATAGGGGTTGGGGGCGGGAGCGCCATAGACGTGGCTAAGGCCGTGGCAGCCGCCCTAGCCTCCGATGCCACGCCATCGGAGCTTTACCGTAAACTCCGCCCCGTTAAGGGCTCTGTACCCTTGGTAGCTATCCCCTCGACCCATGGGACTGGCACCGAGGTTGATAGGTTCGCTGTGCTCAGCGACAAGGTTACGAGCAGTAAGGCGGCGATCGTGGATGAGCGTATAAAGCCGAGAATGGCCATCGTGGACCCGCGGCTCACGCTCACGCTCCCGCAGCCGCTGGCAGGGGCAACAGTCATAGATGCCTTCTGCCACGCCCTGGAAAGCTACGTCGCTGTAAACGCCTCGCAGCTGTCCAGGGGGTTTGCCCGTGAGGCGTTAATCGCGATAGGCGAGGGCGTCCGTAAGCTGAAGACGGAGGGCTGGGGGAGCCTGAGTGTTAGAAGCCTCTTCCACTACGCCTCGATGATGGCTGGCGTTGCAATAGACCTCTCTAGAACCACGCTGCTCCACGCATTAGAGCACCCCATGAGTTTCCGCCACCCCAGCATACACCATGGAATAGGCTTGGCGGTTCTGCTCCCCTTCTGGGTCGAGCTCGTGGATAAGGAGGCGGGCGAGGAGCTCGCTGAGGCGCTCAGGTACGCCGGCCTTGAGGATCCGGCCTCGGTGCATGACCTCATAAAGGAGCTCCTTGGAGGCATGCCTAGGCTCTCAGAGCTACGTGTTAGCCCAGAGGAGGCGAGGATCTACGTAAAAGACGCCTTCAGGTACCTTAAACCACTGGTAGAGAATACGCCCGGCTATCCCTTCGACAGAGACGAGCTGGCGGCCAGGCTGGAGGAGTATTTCAGGAGGGTGTATGGTTGACGGTAGACCATGCTGGCAGCGTCGAGGTCTACTATGATGTGAGGAGGTTTGCCGAGGCAGTTGGCAGGGAGTTGGCGAAGGCGGGGAGGATGCTGGCTAGGATTAGGGAGTCCCTGGCGCCAAGGATAGCGGTTTACAAGGCATCACCCGTCTTCAGCGACATCGTCGTCGTCGACACAGCGTACCCGCCAGCACCCCTGGACATGCTCGGCGTCTCAGTCTCGATAATAGCGAGGGCAGTCCTCAAACTCCGCGGCGGCAGGCTCGCCGGGAAAATAGTTGACCATGTGATAGTGTCAAGCCCGTCTGGCCTAGAACAAGACTACGTGGCGGCGCTTGCAAGGCTCCTTGAGAGGAGGGCGGTGTTTGACATAGTGTCCTCGGAGGAGGGGTATGAGCTGGGCGTCTTTGACGGCGAGGTAGTCCCCTACAAGTGTCTTGGCAGGCCGAGGGGTGCATGGCTCACCTACTGCAGGGACATCATCGAGTATATACGTGGGTCGCTGGACAAGGTCGGCCTCATGGTGGGCGTGGTCAAGAGGAGCTATTCGTGTAAGCTCGGTATCCGGGGAATCAATGCGCCCGACAAGTACATTGCATCGCTTGTCCTGAGGAGGGGCGAGTACCTCGTCGTGGATAGGCGGGCCAGCGGGGGCTTCGAGGTTGTTGAGGCCTACTACAAGCCTCCCTGCGGGGTACCGTTCGCGGTCAAAGTCGAGGTGGCTGGGAGGAGGGTGGACTCCTCCACTATAGGGAGGGTTGTGTCGTTCCTAGCGTACCACTCGTCCGCCACTGGCCTGCCGAGCTTCATAGACATGGTTGA
>CAYZCH010000044.1:0-6389 GCA_964476405.1 uncultured Desulfurococcales archaeon | reverse complement strand
GCCCCCTGCATAGACCCGGCCGCCGAGGCGGCCGCGGAGTCCCTCGGGTACCCGCTCGAGTGCATGCATGGAGGGGAGGTTGTCTCGCCCGGTGAGAGGCCGGCGGTGCTCGAGGGCATGGTGACCGTTAGGGAGGAGGAGTTCAGGTTAGACTCCGTCTGGCTGGAGGAGTGGGTTGCCATGCTCGACAGGGAGGCGTGGAGGAGGGGTGTCCGTGGGGAGGTGGGGATCGTCGCGTCCGGCCGCCTCCGCCACGGCGCCGACGTCTACAAGTTGATGGCGCTCGGCGCCGACATGGTCTGCCCGAGGAGGCCCTTCGAGGAGCTCGCGCGCAGGCTGGGAGGCGTCGATTATTGTAGGAGGAGGGAGGCGTACGAGAACCTCCTGGTGGAGATCACGTGGGAGTTGAAGCTATTGATGGGGGCGGGCGGGTTGACGTCCGTGGAGTCGCTCGTGGGCAACCGTTCGCTGCTGAGGAGCCTGGACGGCGGCGTGGCGGGTAGGCTGGGGGTGGGTTTCGCCGGTTTCTAGGCGGCCCCCCGGGGATCCCTTAAAAACCGCCGCACCTCCCACGGGAGCCCCACCAAGAGAGGCGGGCGCCGTGGCCTCAGACTGTGGGATAGCCGGAGTAATGAGCCTCACGGGGGAGCCCATAGCGTTCAGGGAGTTCTACCCCGCCATGGAGGCGATGAAGCACAGGGGGACGGGTGACGGGGCGGGGTACGCGGCGTGGAGCCCGTGGGGGGCCGTCAGGGTCAAGGTCTTCGTGGCCGGCGACGGGGAGGAGGTCGAGGAGCTCCTAGGCCCGCTGACGATAACCAGGCTCGGCTCCAGGAGGCTTGGGGGAGGCGTCGTCCTGGACGACAGGCTGCTCGCCGCCTACCCGCCAGTCGAGGCGGTCACGAGGCTACGCCTCCTACAGTACTCCAGGTACCTGGAGGCCTGGAAGAACATAGGGTGGCCGTGGAGCGTCGCCGACGACTACAGGCTGTGGGGTAGGAGGAGCACGGCCTGGATAGGCCACGTGAGGTTCCCGACGAACAGCCCCGGCTACCAGCCCTGGCTAGCCCACCCCTTCTCCTCCTACGAGACCATGATAGTGCATAACGGCGACCTAAGCAGCTACGGGGTGAACAAGGCCTTCGTCGAGTCCGTCAGGGGGTTCACTGGGTTCACGGGGAACGATAGCGAGGTGATAGCACACCTCCTAGACATCATGATGAGTGACGGCTACACAGCCGAGGACGCCGTGGAGGCGCTCGTCTACGGGCGCTCGGCGCCGAGGGGGGTCAGGCTGGACGGCCCCTACGCCGTCATCTTCCTCCACGGCACGCCCCGGGGCCCCGTCATGGGGGCGTTCGTCGACAGGCACCACCTCAGACCCCTCTACGTGGCCCTGTGTAGGGGTAGGCTTGTAGCCGCGAGCGAGGCGGCTGCCGTCAGGGAGGCCGCCCCCTACTGTAAGCCGTACATGCTGAGGGGCGGGGGGTACGTCGTCGCCTACCCGGACGGCGAGCTCGCCGTGAAGGGTGTTGCCGAGACGCCCCCGCTGCCCCAGCACCCCCCTCCACCCCCAGGCTCCATCGACGCCTCCAGGATGAGCAGCGAGGAGCTGAACAGGGTTGTGGCGGGCGCCCTCGCCGAGAAGGGCTACGTGGCCGTGAGGGGGCTTAGGGGGCACAGGTTCTTCGCGAACGGGCTCGGCCCGGGCAGGGTGGAGGCGTGGGGGGTTGTCGGCAACGCCTCCCTCAACCTGATACGCGGCCTCCACGTTACCATCCACGGCGACGCGCAGGAGGATCTCTGCGACTCCATGGAGTACGGGGTGGTCGGCGTAGTGGGGGACGTCGGCGACTCAGCCGCACAGGCTATGAGGGGTGGGGAGGTGTACGTCGCGGGCAACGCGGGTAACAGGGCGGGCGTCCAGATGAAGGGCGGCGTGCTCGTCATAGCCGGCAGCGCGGGCGACTACCTGGGCGAGTTCATGGCCGGCGGCGTCATCCTCGTCCTCGGGCGGGCCGGGAGAGGCGTTGGGGCGGGGATGGTGGGTGGGAGGATCTACGTGGCGTCCAGGATCCCGGCCGAGGATATAGGCTACGCCCCTCCCCGCGGGATGCTGCGCAGGTACCTGACGAGCCTCGCCCTCCAGGGGGCCATAGACCCCTCCGCTGCGAGGGAGGCGTTGAAGGCTGAGACCATAGAGGAGCTGGCCCGCGTCCTCGGCGGGGGCTTCAGGCTCGTCGAGAAGCTGTGGGGCTCCCTCCACCTCGGCTACCCCATGCACAGCTACAGGTACCTGGACGACTCGGAGGCCGAGGAGGTGAGGAGGCTAGTTGAGAGGCTCGGGGAGGAGACGGGGGTGAGGGTGGATGCCGAGGAGCTGCTGACACGCAGGTTCACCGTCGTCGAGGCGTGCAGGGCGGCTCAGAGACCAGGGTGACCGCACCACCGGGACGGGCACTGGCGGTCTCCTCACCGCCGCCCCGCCCCGCACGACGGCGGCCCACCCCTCCACAAATACTCGCCGGGCAACCCCCTACCCGTGTTGGAGGCCTTAGCCATCCTCCAGTGCTCGCGGCGGAGGAGGTGGCGGAGGAGCCTGGGGCGGGCCGGGAGCGAGAGGAGCCTGGCCAGGCCAGCGACGAGCCACCCTGCCCTGCCGCGCGGCTGCCTCTCCCTGGGCCTGAGGGCCCCCGTGGGGCAGTGCCTCACACAGTTAAGGCACCCTATACACTCCTCCGGCTTGACGAGCACGGGCCTATACACCACGCGGCCGGAGAGCCTCATGGGGGCGAGCCTCCATATCCTCCACCCCCTCGGGCACGCCGTGACGCACTCGCACGCGCCGCCGCAGAGCGGGTAGTATATGCTGAACCTTGTGCACTCATCCATGTAGGCCGCCCAGTCCCGCCAGTCCCGGGGCTCCGTGGCCACACGCAGACACCGCCGGGGCCGCGGGCCGCCGCGCCTTATACGCTACATGGAATGGTGTGACCGGGGTGAGGTTTAGACCAGACCCTTGAAAACAGGGTTGGAGGGGGAGCAGTATGTCCAGTAGGATAGGCGACCAGGTGGGTGACGAGGAGGTGAAGAGGATACTCGACCGCATATACCGGAGGCTGCTCCGGGCGAGCCAGGAGGAGGTTTTGGAGAGGAGGAGGCTCAGGAGGGTGTCGAGCGTCGAGGAGTTCAGGAAGGCGGTGAAGTCTGGGAGGCCGGTAGTCGTGGTCTTCACAAGCCCCATGTGCCCAGGCTGCCAGATGTACAAGCCCATGGTCGAGGAGGCGGCCCGCAGGCTCGAGGACGTCGAATTCATCGAGGTGGACGCATACGAGCTCCCCGAGCTGGCATGGGAGTACGGGGTGACCGGGCTGCCGGCGACAGTGATATTCGTTGGCGGCGAGCCCGTGGACGGCTTCATGGGCGCCGTGGACGCCGACACACTGGCATGGTATGTTAGGAGGGCGGTGAGGCGCGGCACCCTAGACCACGTGCACCGCGTAGGAGAGGAGGAGGCCTAGGGCCGGCTAACCCCCTCCAGCCCCTCAACCAGAACCATGTTTCAGCATGCGTAGGGCGGCGACGTAGACGGCCAGCATACACGCTATATTGACGATGGCCAGCGCCGCCGCCACGGCGTGCCAGTTGGCGTAGAGCGCGTCCGCCAGGTGTATGAAGGGCTTGTCGTGGAGTAGGTGGGCGACCCTCCCCTGCAGCGCGGGGTGTATGCTGGACTTCAGCAGGTAGCTCGTACTATACCACCTCTCCTCATCCTCTATGAAGACATGGCCCGTCGCCATCCCGGCTATGAATGACAGCAGGTAGTAGAGGCTGGTGGAGGCGCAGCCCATGTTGTAGAGTAGGAGGGTGAGGGTGGAGGAGGCGGGCACCGCTGCGAGTATGAGGAGCGGGTAGACCCAGACGTAGTACTGCGGGTTTACCACCTTCCCTACCGCCAGGTAGGCGGCCATCATGGCTACAAGGAGGAGGCCGAGGCTCCACGGCTCCCTCGGAGCCCTCCTGTAGGCGTATAGGAGGACTGGGGCTGAGAGGGCGGCGAAGCAGAGGAGCCAGAGCAGGTGGGGTGGCTGGATCCCCGCCAGCCTGAATAGCAGGAGGATGCTCGGGCCCTGCGGCGGCCTCTCCGCGTGGAAGCCTATCATCCAGTACAGCGTCGACCTGGCGTCGATCGCGAGGAAGGGCGCCAGTATCGCCGCCCCCGTCGCCGCCCCCGCTAACAGGTACTTGGCTGCAGCACCCCTCCCCCTCAACCTGTAGAGGACGGCCGCTACGGGCAGGTAGAAGATGGCCGGGAGCGGCTTTACGAGCACGGCTAGGGCTAGGAGGATGCTTGAGGCGTACACCGAGCCCCTGTACGCCGCGTAGAGGGAGGCTAGGATGAGGAGGGCTATTATGACGTCGAAGTTGTAGGCGGCCGCCACGACGACCGTCGGGGCCCCGAGGAACCACGCTATGGCCGCCTCGACCCCCGCCCTCCTCCAGAGGACGTAGCCCACGACGCCTATGACGGCGTATAGGAGGATCTTGAGGATGGGGAGGACGAGGTACTCGGGCGCCTGGTGCATGCCGAGGATGACCGAGATAAGGTAGACCATCTTCTCGGCGAGCTCGTAGTTCGCCACATAGAATATCGGGGCTAGGGGAGGGTACACGTTCCTGAACCTCACCCCGAAGACCCTCGGGGCCTCGTATAGCTTGAGGAGGCCGAGCTCCTTGAACGCTATAACCCAGTTTGAGAAAACACTAACGTCGTACCAGTTCCACACGTAGAGGAGGAAGCCGTAGAGGCAGACTATGAGCGCGAAGGCGCCCGCCACCCCGACAACACGCTTCAAGCCCATAGTGACACCCTTGGATCCACGTCCCTCCACCGTCGACGCCGTCGACGAGCTCGAAGCATTATTACGGGGCCGCCGCAATATAAGGGTTACATCATGGTGCTATGAGGAGCCCGCTTGTCTACCGAGTATGACCCGCCGGGCTGGGGGCGTGCGGAGAGGATGGCTGGCCGAGCGCCGCTATGCAGGCTCGTGGAGGTGTTTGTCTCCGTCCAGGGGGAGGGCCCCGATCTCGGCGCGCCCGCGGTCTTCGTGAGGCTCGCCGGCTGCAACCTCCACTGCCCCTGGTGCGACACGAAGTACTCGTGGAGGGGGGGTAGGGTCGTCGACGCTGAGGGTGCTGCGGGCGAGGCTCTCAGGGCGGCCGCCGGCTGCAGGGCCGGGCTCGCCGTCATAACGGGGGGTGAGCCGCTGCTCCAGCGGGCCTGCGTAGAGAGGCTCGCCTACCGCTTATCGGTCTCGGGGCTGAGGGTCTCCATAGAGACTAACGGGACGCTGCCGCCGGGGAGGCTGCTGACGGCCTACCTAGACTACGCGGTCGTCTCCCCGAAGCCGTTCGCGCCGGTGAACCCTGAGTGGTTCAGGCTCTACCATTCGGGCAGCCTCCCGGTTTACTGGAAGCCGGTGGCCGGGGGCAGGGACGACCTCGAGTGGGTGGACTGGTTCGTCGAGGAGCACGGCATAGACCCGGGACACGTGTACCTCATGCCGGTGACCGGGCCACGGGGCGAGGGCCAGGGGGAGGTCTTGAGGATCCTCATAGGTCATGCTATTAAGCGCGGCTACCGTGTAACCCCGCGGCTCCACCTAGTGGCAGGGGTGAGGTAGCCTGATAGACAAGGAGAGGGTTATGAGGGCTGTGAGGGAGATAATCGAGGCCATAGGCGAGGACCCGGACAGGGAGGGGTTGAGGGAGACGCCGCGCAGGTTCGCGGACATGCTCGAGGAGCTCCTTGAAGGCTATAGGCCCGGCGGGGAGGAGTACACGTGGTTCTCGGAGACGAGCGACCTGGTGATACTGGCCGGGATAAGGTTCCACAGCCTCTGCGAGCACCACCTCCTCCCCATCCTCGGCGTAGCCCACGTCGCCTACCTGCCCCATGGTAGGGTGATAGGGCTCTCGAAGATAGTCCGTATCGTGCAGCGCTACGCTAGGAGGCTGCAGATACAGGAGAGGATGACGATGCAGATAGCGGACGCCGTGCAGGAGGCGACGGGGAGCCCCGACGTCATGGTCGTCACGGAGGCCTACCACCTATGCATAGCGATGAGGGGGGTCAGGATGCCCGCCCCCGCCGTCGTCGCCGCCCTACGTGGGGAGTTTAGGAGGGATCCGGGGCTCAAGAAGGAGGTATACGACGCGATAGCACCCTACAGGATGGGGCGCATGGTGTTCTAGGTGGCGCGGGGAGAGGGGAGGAGGCTTAGGGGGGCCGTCGCCGCCGCGGCGGCGGTGGCGCTGATAATATACATCGTCGCCCGCCTCCTACACGTCAACATAGCCGAGGTGCTCTCCAGGACTCCTCCATG
>CAYZCH010000043.1:0-13246 GCA_964476405.1 uncultured Desulfurococcales archaeon | reverse complement strand
ATCGGTTACCTCCTCGCCGCGGTGGGCTGGGAGGCAGTGCATGAAGTACGCGTGAGGCGCCCTGCTCATCAACTCCCCGTTGACCTGGTAGCCTCTTAGATACCTCTTCTTCTCCTCGGCTACGTCCTCTTCACCCATACTGACCCATACGTCGGTATAGACTATGTCCGCGTCCTTGACCGCCTCAACCGGATCCTCGACTATCCTTATAGTGGAGCCGCTCTCGGCTGCATACCGCCTGGCCGCAGCGAGGATCTCGGCGTCAGGGCTGTAGCGCCGCGGACACGCCACAGTAATGTTTGCCCCCAGCATCGCCGCCGCCAATAGGAGGCTATGCGCCACGTTGTCTGCGCCGTCACCAACGAAGACTATGTTGACCCCCCTCAGCCTCCCCAACACCTCCCATATCGTCAACATGTCACTTATGGCCTGCAGGGGGTGCTCCCTGTCGCTCAGCATGTTGATTACAGGCACACTACTATACCTCGCCATCTCCTCTAGATCCGAATGCCTATAGACCCTAGCAGCTATAGCGTCAACATACCTCGACAACACCCTGGCGGTATCCCTGATCGGCTCCCCGCGGGAGAGCTGCATGGCCCTCTTAGTCAGCACCACGGAGTAGCCGCCAAGCTGTACTACCGCGAGCTCCATGCTAACCCTAGTCCTGGTGCTCGGCTTCTCGAAGATGAGGGCGACACTCCTACCCCTCAGGACAGGTATGATCCTCTCACCGGCGAGGAACCTCTCCTTGAACATCCTGGCGAGCCTAAGCACCCTCCACAGCTCAACCGGGGATAGGTCTGCCACAGAGAGCAGGTGCCTAGCCAACCTAACACCTACTAATCCACACACAGCCCCGGGGGCATAATTAATGGTGACGGGTCTGTTCATGGGAGTTTCCTCATTCCCCGGGTCGGCGCCCGGGCTCGGGGACCGCTTTCCTCTTCACCCCGCCTACAGCATCTACTCTGAGGGCGTTATGAATGTATCAGCGCACTTCCTATGCAGCACGCCCAGTAGGCCGGATACCACGTCAGCCATGTCGAGCGCCTCGTCGCACTCGATAACTATGTTGAACCTCGGCCCTATGAGCCCCCGTGGTAGCGGTGGCTCCATTGGCATCCTCGGGGTTTGTGCAGGGGTAGTCTTCACTATGCATTTCCCGTGAACCGCGAGGAACCAGGAAGACAACTTGACGACGATGTAGCCTAGGTGTTCAAGCTCGCTGGGTATGCCTGCGAGGCAGGTTGTAAGCGTCTCGGGAGACGGGGCGGTTACTGTCAAGGTGTAGGTGAAGCAGCCCCTCATTCCCGTCTCCGTCATGGTGGTTGATTAGGCAAGGTTATATAGCTAGATGGCTCCGGTGGGTAGGGGGCTGATGCATCCTGCAGCACCAGGTGCCCGTTAGGGCACTCCACAGAGTCCTTGAAGTATTGGTTGTCCCGAAGCCCTGCTGCCAGTCGCTGATGACGGGGCTGAGGAAGTATACTTCCTCGATGCTGTCGGCTGCGATACATTCGCGCGAGGCGCTCGAGTGGGGCGTGAGGGCGGCTAGGGAGGGTGTCAGGGAGGGGCTCGGGGAGCTGATACGGGGGGCTGTTAACGACGCGTTGAGGGTGACCGAGCCCTGCAGCGTGGAGCTCTCAGCCGCCCTCCTACTCTACACTGCCGCCTACAGCTACGCGTCGGAGAGGGGGTTGAAGGGTGAGGCCGGCCTGCTCGATGCCGCGGAGAGGGTCTTGAGGGTGTCGACGGTATCTGACGCGCTGAGCCTCTACGATGCTATAAGGGCGGGTGACGCCGGGCTCGCTGAATGCCTTGAAGACGCCGGGGTTACTAGGAGGAGGGTCGAATACGAGGACATGAGCCTCGAGGATCTGCTGAAGTATGTGACGAGGTGCAGCAGGGCGGCCGAGCTCAGCTTCGGGCGGGAGTTCCGCAGGCTGGTCACGGTTCTCCTGAGGGAATGGGGCAGGGTAGCCGATAAACCCCTCAACTGCTACGCTGTAGCGCTGACGCTATACGGGGGAGCCGAGGCGCGCAGGCTGGCAGAGTCGCTCCTCTCCGCGAGAAGCGAGCACGAGTACCTTGACACGCTCCGCAGGCTCGGCAAGCTCTGCAGGGTTAAGAGGCTCGACTACAGTAGTGTCGCCGTGGGTGCGGCCGTGGCGGTCTACGCCGCCAGCCTCGTGTGAGGGCTGAGTCCATGGACGCTGTGAGGGGCGTGCTACGCGTCCTCGACGGCCTCATAAAGTTCAGGCAGACCCTCCTCCTAACCCTATCTATGTACGCCGCCTTCCTCGTCGCCGGCGGCTACAGGGAGCCCCCTCAGCTACACGCCGAGGTGCTCGTCATAGGGTTCGCCTCAATAGCGGCGACGACGGCTATAAACATGGTGTTTGACCGCGACATAGACGCGTTAATGGATAGAACCGCCTCAAGGCCACTGCCCAGCGGCGTTGTCAGACCGGAGCCGGTGCTCGCAGCATCACTTGTGGTCGTCGCAGCGTCGGCTGCCGCCGGCTGGCTGCTCGTAAACCCCTACTATGCCTGCTCTATACTCGCAGGCTTCTTCTTCGACATTGTAGCATACACGCTTCTCCTAAAGCGCCGCACACCCCTCAGCATCATAGCCGGGTCCCTGGCGGGAGGGGCGCCGGCGTTTGGCGGGTGGGTTGCTGCAAGGGGGGTGCCTGGCGTCGGAGCGTTAGCGTTCTCGATGCTCATAGTGGCCTGGGTTCCCGCGCACATATGGTTCCTGGCGCTACACTATAGGGATGACTACAGGGCTGCCATGGTGCCGATGCTGCCCGTTGTAAGCGGCCCCGTCACAGTCGGGGTTGCTGTGGCGCTAGCCTCGGTGTTCCAGGCCTACAGCGTCGCGATACTATATGCGTCGGGAGAGGTCGGCGTCACCCCCCTAGCCTACGCGGTCGCCTCCTCAATACACATGTTCAAGCTCAGCATGGGGGTCTGCAGCGGGCAGACAGACTATATCAAGAAGTTCAAGACCGTGAACATACACCTGGGCATTCTACTCACTCTAATGATGCTCGACGCCGTGCTCGGCAAACCACTGGGACTCTAGTAGGGAGGGCAAGGTTTAATGAACACCGCTGACTAAAACGCTAAGTAGAGGGGAGGAGGACAGGAACAAGCCACATCCTAGATGAACGCCCCGGGATAGCCTGCCAGGCCATACAGGGGTGCAGGACGGATGACCAGGTCGTGTCCAAGGTGCTTCACGAGGCTCGAGTACAGAATGGAGATAGAGATAGGGGATGGCAGCAGGAGGGTGGTGAGGTACTACTATAGGTGTCCGAGGTGCGGGTACCGTATACCCGACAGCGAGATAATAGTGAAGAAGAACGGGTCGAAGGTGCTCCTGCAGCTCAGCGAGTACGTGAGGAGGCAGGCGGCGATGCATTGAAGGCGGCGTCCACGCCGCTTTTTAACCCATAAAACATGCCCGCTCGACAGCCGCCCTGTGAGCGGAAAGGGGTGAGGGCACCGGCAAGTTGAGAGGCGCTGGCCCCCTCTCCAGGCTCCTCGGTTTCATCAGGGACCTGCGGAGGTTGGCGAGGATAGCAAACGCGCACTCGATTGCCCGTAGGATGTTCGTCACCAACGCGTTCGACGGGCTGCTGGCAGCACTCGGGGTTGTCATGGGGCTCTACGCCACACACAGCATGGATGCAAGGGTCTACGTCTACGGCGTCCTAGGCGAGTCGATAGCAATGGGCGTGTTCAGCGGGATGATAGCTACGTATTTCTCCGAGAGGGCTGAGAGGCTCCGCGAGCTCCACGAGATAGAGAGGGCCGTGCTGCACGAACTGGATAACAGCATCTATGGGAAGACCGCGAGGTACGTCCCGCTATACGTCGCCTTATGGAGCGGCGCGGGCGCCACACTCCTCCCGGTGCTAGGCGTGACCCCCCTCACCATAGCCCTCCTGCTCGGCGTGCCCGCGATGGGGCTGCCGGTCTACCTGAGCGTCGCCATGATACTAGCTGAGCTCTTCATAATAGGGTTCTACCTTGGGCGTATAAGCGGGGAGAACAGTCTTCTGAACGGGTTGAAGCTCGCTGGCATAGGGCTGGCGGCTGCAGCAACACTCTTCATGCTTAAGATGATGCTCCCCTAGGCAGGGCCCCCGGGTTGAGGCGTTGTAGCGAGGTTTTGGAGAGGCTGGCGGCCGAGAAGCGGTGGCTCGCAAAGCTCCTCAGACTACTGCCAGTCCTCTACAGCCGCGACGACGTGCACGGCCTCGGCCACGTTGTACGCGTCACCTGCCTAGCCCTCCGCCTGGCGGGGGAGCGGGGAGACGTAGACGTCATACTCGCCGCTGGACTACTCCACGACGTGGGTAGGGGGGCTGAGGAGTCTACGGGCCTACACCATGCGATACTATCGGCTGTATACGCTGAGGATATATTGTCGTCTATAGGCTTCCCGGAGGAGAAGATAGGGGCTGTAGTTGACGCTGTGTTAGCGCACAGCTACAGCCTTGGATACAGGCCGTACAGCCTAGAGGCTGCCGCCCTCAGCGACGCCGACAAGCTCGACGCGCTGGGGGCTATAGGCGTCTACAGGGCCTCGGCCGAGGGGTATAGGCGTGGGAGGGGGGTGGCTGGAACCATTAAGCATTATTACGAGAAGCTGTCGCGCCTCGCAGACCTACTCGTACTAGAGGAGTCCAGGAAGGTTGCGGAGGAGAGGGTCAAGCTGCTGGACTCGTTCTTCGCAGAGCTGGAGGAGGAGACCGGGGACGAGCGCGGCGTGATCGAGTACATAGACGAGCTGGTCAGGAGCGCCGGAGCTCACATCACCGCCGCCAGAGCTCAGCGCCGATCCACTTCATCAGCCCGCCCCGGCTAGATGAGCTCTATTATGTACTCCAGGCTCGCCGCCTGTTCAAGGGAGTCCTCGAGCAGCCGCATGTACTCATAGTAGCTCTTCACGCCCCTAACCCTCCTCGACAACCCGGCCAATAAATCGTAGTCGGCCTCGGCGAAAGGCCTCCTAACCCATAGCATGAACCTGCACTGTGCAGAGTAGATCCCCGTGAGCAACCCACCCCTCGAGAAGAACTCGGCGAAGGAGTCGAGGTCACGGTCGGAGGGCAGGCAGACACCGCCAGGGTGAGTGTGCATGAAGACGGCCATCGGCACACCGGGTACATGCACCTCCCTCCGCTCCCCCTCCGCCAACACAGCCTCACCGTTCCAGCCGACCACGAGGAAGTACTCCCTCCCTGTCAGGGTCTTCGACGATATGTGTGGCTCAAGACCCCTCTCATAGACCCTTATCAGCATACGGATTATCTCCTCAGTAGAGCCCGTACACTCGCCCGCACAGCCGCAGATAACGCCGTCTGGTAGGAGGCGGAGCCATGCCCTACCAAGGGTGTATGTCAGCAGCCTCTCAATCCACCCAGTGTCAGGGCATACCTTTGGGGAGCAGAGAGAGACGCCGTGGCTAGTACCCATACACACCTCCGCCGACTCGTCCTCCTCCAGTGCGTCGCCGAGGACGTGGAACGCTATGCCGAGCAGCGCAACCCTCCTCGACTCCTCCGAGGTCACGTCCCACTCGGCGTACACCATAACCTTGCAGACCCTCCCCCATGCACACCGTAGGCATAAACCGGGGGAGGCTTATAGACCTCCGCCTAGGAGCAGGCGGAGCAAGGAGGCTGAGTGTGTTCAGGGTAAGATCCCTGACCCTCCACCTGCCCCTAGAGCCGGGCGAGGTCGCCGACCCATATAGGGTGCTGGATGAGGCGTGGAGGAGGCTGAACGCGATCAAGGCTGCGCTGCGGGAGGCTGGATTCAGCGTATGGAGTCTGAGGGTCTCCTTCGCCCCCGCGGAGGACCTGGACGCGGCGCGCCTAGGCGCGGTCGCCGAGGCCGCGAAGCCTTATGGCGAGGATCTGCTCGTATCCCTCATACATACGGCGTGCAGCGACCCTGGCGTGGAGGCTGTGTCGAGCATACTGCCTAGGGCAGGCAACGTCTACGCCTCGCTCCGCGCGGACTCCGCGGCCGAGTGCTACAAGTGCTTCCACCGTGCCCTAGTGAGGCTCGGCAGGCACGCATCCCGCCTAGCGCTCCTCTTCACCGAGCACCTACAAACCCCCTACTTCCCGGCCGCATGCAGCCTCGGAGGAGAGGAGTGCATATCGGTCGCACTCCTCTACCCCCGCCTTGTGGAGTCGAGGGGGTTCAACGGAGTCAGGGAGGCCGGTGAGCTCGCGTATAGGCTGGAGAAGGTTGTCCGCGAGGCAGCCGAGGACGCTGGCGTCGGATACTGTGGTATCGATGCGTCGCTGTCGCCGTGGATGAGTGAGAGCGTGACGGCGGCCCTGGAGGCTACAGCCGGGAGACCCATCTACAGCTATGGCTTCGCATTGACGGTAAAGAGGGTCAACGACGCCATAATGGAGTATATATGCTCCAGGGTGAAGTGCATAGGCTTCAACGAGGCCATGCTAGCGGTCGCCGAGGACGACAGACTCAAAGAACACGCCGCCTCGGGGAGGCTTACGCTCGACACGCTCATACACCTGCTCTACGTCTGCGTGGCCGGCCTCGACATGGTGGCTATACAGCAGCCAAAACCAGAGGTGACGAGGGCTATACTGGAGGAGGCTGAGGCCGCAAGGCTTGTGAAGGGGAGGACTGTGGGGGTGCGGCTCATCTATGCACCCCCCGGTGCAAGGACTATATACATAGACGATGTCATAGGCTCGACACCAGTGATCGCATATCGGGCTGCATGATGACCGCCCTTGAGACGCCGTTCTCCCTCCTAACCTCTATGACTGTGTCTGCGGCGTCCTCCAGCTCCCTGTCATGCGTAACTATGAGTATCTGCGCCACGCCGAGCGCCCTCGATGAGGACTTTAGTATGTCTATCAGGTCACGCCTCCTCTCCTCGTCTAGGTACACGGTGGGCTCGTCGAGTATCAGTATACCCATCCTTGACCCCAGGGCTCTGGCTATTGCCAGCCTCAGCGCCAGGGCTAGTGCTATCCTCTCCCCGCCGCTGAGCATGTTTACTGTCTTCGGGCCATCGGGCGTCCTCACCTCGACGCCGAAGTCGTCATCGACTTCGACGCTTGTGAAGCCTAGGTTGAAGCCGGCCAGTATCTCCCTCATATAGTCCGCTATTAGCTCCTTCATGCGCCTCCTTATAAGCTGCGGTAGGCCGTCCCTCCTCAACGCGTTACGTATCTTTGTAAGATCATTTATCACGCGTTCCAGCTTCGAGGCAACCCGCTTCAACCTCTCCAGCTCAGACTCTACGGCCTTGGCCTGCTCCTCGGCCTCCTCTATGTTCTTGAGCCTCTCCATGAGGCGCCCCTTCTCGTCTGCGAGGGAGCGTAGCTCGTGCTCGAGCTCCTCCAGCCTCTCCTTCAGCTTCTCGTGCGCCTCCTCATCGTAGTTTATCTCCTTTATCTTGTCAGACACCTCCCTCAACCTCTCCCTAAGCCCCCCTATCTCTTTGTCGAGCTCGTCTACCCTCTCCTCCATGTATTCCAACCTGCTAAGCATTTCTTTCAGCTCCTCCACCACCTTCACTACGTCGCCTATCTCGTCAAGCGTTATCCTGCACCCACCGCAGGCCTCACTGAACCTAGCGAGCATGCTCTTTAACCGAGACTCGATGGAGGCTATTTCTTCCTCGAGTTCCGCTACCCTCCTCCTGGCGTATTTGAGCTCGTCTATCCTCTTCTTGAATGGCTCGAGTTCACGTATACGGGTTGAAAGCTTGTCCTTCTCCGCCTGGATCTCTTTGAACCTCTGATTGGATAGTCTGAGCGTGAGCAGTTCTTCCCTGAGCCTGTTTATCTTATCGTCTATCTCGCGCAGCCTCCTCTCATACATGCGTAGCTGCTCTATCGTGCTTGTGAGGTTTGATATGTCGCGTAGCAGCTCATCCCTCCTCGCCTTCTCCTCCTCGAGGAGCCTCTCAAGCCTCAGTATGTCCGCCTCAAGCCTAGATGCCTCAGCCTCGAGCTCCCTCTTCTCCCTCTTCAACTCTCTTATGAGGTCTAGCCTGTGCTGCTCGGTGAGAGGCCTCCTGCAGAGCGGGCAGCGGCCGGACGCCATAGTCAGCTTCTCGAGGCTGTCCTCGATGCTCTTGATACGCTCCTTAACAGCCGATAGCCTGGCCTTCTTCTTCTCCAACTCGGACTCAAGCCTCTTAACCCTATTGTCGGATTCGCTGAAGTTATGCCTCAGCATTTCTAGGAGCCTCTCGGGATCCACCTCGACGGAGAGGTAAGCACCGATCCCATGACCGATGCTTGTGAGCTTGCGTAACATGTTCCTCTTAATGCGCCTTACATGCCTGTCTATATCCTCCCTCTCCTCCTCCAGGCTCCTCAACATCCCGCTCTTCCTGGTATACTCCTTCACCTTCGAGCTCAACTTGTCAAGCTCGTCTATCAACTCACTATAACGCCTCTGCAGCTCGTCAAGCTCCCTCGCCTTCTCCTCGGCGTCCCTGAGCTCCTTCAACACGCTCTTGTTCCTCTCAAGCTCGACCACGCGCTTCCCAAGATCCTGCGCCAGCTTGGCCGCCTCGCGGAGCTCGTCTATCATGTCCAGGAGGCCCTCATACCTACTGTAGCTGCTGATGTTACTCCTTAGCTTCTCAAGCTCGGATGCTATGCGCCTCCTCTCAGCCATCTTCCTCGCTAGGTCGGCCTCGAGGTTGTCCATTATTGCCTTCAGCCTCAAGTAGTCGTCGCGGAGCCTCTCATACCTGGATATGAGCTCCCGGACCCTGGCCGCCTCCTCCTCAATCTCGGCCTCCCTAGACTTGACCTCCTCCAGCCTCTCAATGATGCTCTGCTTCTCCCTGACCTGCTCCCTGAGCTTTGAGAGGAGCGCCTCCTTCTCGTTCACCGACTCCCTGACAACGTCCAGTTTTAAGCGGTACTGTGCTATCAGTAAGCGCATGTTCTCATAAGCCTTCTCTATGTTCTTGAGTCCCAGGAGGGCATCGATTGCCTCAACACGTTTAGACTTATCAGTTAACAGTATGTCGAGCTCGCCCTGCCTTGCTATCACCGTGTAGCGTGCCACGTCCGGGCCTATCCCCGTCAGTTTCACGAGCTCCGCCTTGACGCTTGCCACGCCGACGGCGACCACCTTCATGTTGCCGTCCTCGACGCGGTAGAGCCGTGCGTCACTCCCACCGGATCCCCTCTGAATCCTCTTGACCACCTTGTACCTCTTCCCACCGACCCTGAACGTCAACTCTATGTAGGCCGTGTGCGAGCCAAGCCTTATCAGCGGATCCTTCCTCCTCGGATGCCTGCTGTGTATCGAGAACAACGCATATGATATCGCGTCTATAATGCTAGTCTTCCCGGCCCCGTTGGGGCCGACTATGACTGTCACGCCTAGCGGTATCTCAACCCTGGTGTCCCTGTGGCTCAACACGTTCTTCATAACCACCTCTTCTATGACTAGGTTGCCGCGCATCACCCACCACCCTCCCCTCTCAGCTCTCTGAGCCCGTATACCTCATCGATGAGCTTGACTGCCTCGTTTATCGACCGGCCGGATGAGAGTAGGTTGATGAGTTCATCGGCTAGCCTTGCAAGCCTCTCATCCTTCAACAACGTCTTCAGCAGCTCAACTCTGTCAATCACCCTGATCTCTTGGGCTGCGTCGACGCCGCCTAGGCGCCCGGTGACAGCCTCATATGTGAGGGTATAGTAGAGGACCCTGCCAGCCAACAGTTTCTCGAGGAGGCGGACGACATGCTTCCTCTCAGCCTCACCCCCCTTCACGCGTATGTGCAGTAATGGTTTCCCGTGCGTCCTTGAAAGCGCCCTCCTCACGGCATCAGCTACGTTCTTCGCCGTCGTCTCAATGTATAGTTGTGGCCTCACGCTCCTTAGCCTTATCCTCTGAACTGAGGCAGACTTCGCAGTCACCTCGGCCAGTACAACGTATTTTGGCTCCCCCTCCTTCACCTCATCAACCCTCATGTAGTCTATGGAGCCGGGGTACACGAGCAGGTTCCCATGGACACGCATCTCGCGGTACACGTGTACGTGGCCGCCAGCATAGTAGCTGTAGCCCTGGGGGAGGTGGATGGGGTCGACCTCGTACTGTGGGCAGACGCCCTTGACGCACTGGTGGAATAGGAAGACTGAGGGTTCGCCACCACTCCTCCTGCTCAGGGCGGCCAGCTCCGCCCTCAACGCGGGCGCGTCAATCCTCCTATAGTTACGCACGCCGGCTACAAGTAGCTCCCCGCTCCTAGTCCGCAGCTTCAAGCTTCTCTCACCACGCACGGCCACGAGCCTGACAAGCCCTATCCTCTCAAGGATGACGAGCGGGGGCGCCAGCCTACGCTTCGGCGTATCATGGTCGCCCATGATGGCCACGAACGGTATACCATGCTCCTTCAACCTGCTGAGCCCCTCTATAGCGGTGAGTATCGCTTGAGGCGGCGGCCTCACGGTATCGAAGAAGTCTCCTGCATGAACCACCACGTCCACATGCTCCTTTATAGCGTATTCAATGACTTCCGAGAAGACACGGTATATGTCCGCCTCCCTCTCGTAGAGGCCGTACTGCCTATACCCTAGATGCGTGTCCGAGACATGGAGCACGTGTATAGAGTCAACCATTGTAGATGCCCACCCCCTCACTCAACAACTCCTCTATATCATCCCCTGGGAGCGACGCCTGCCTCCACTCCGCCACTACATCGATATCCGAGCCGCCGAGAACGCCACTGTACTTGTCTATGCGGACTATAGCGGGGAGCCTGGTGAACGGCCCTATGATTATCCCCTCACCCTTGTTAAGGCCGGGTAGCTGTTTGACGAGGTCGTCACTCAACGTCTCACTGGCCTCCCTAACGTAGCGTTGGTCTGCCGGCTCAACTATCCTCAGGATAACCTTGTTGTTCATCTGGCTGAGTATATCGGGGTCTATGTTCCTCGGCCTTTGGCTGACGATGCAGAGGCCGACCCCGAACTTGCGCCCCTCCCTAGCCACCCTGGCCATCCAATACTTCGATAAGGTCTCCCTGTCCCTCGGCGCCAGTATATGCGCCTCCTCGACGACGACGAAGACCGGCACCTCTAAGCCTGCAGACCCAGTCCTCCTATACACCTTCCTCTCAACCAGCACCCTGCGGAGGTAGTGGCTCACTATCACGTCAGCCGCGTCCTCGTCGACTAGGCTGAGGTCGACTATGTTCGCATACCCCTTCCTTATCAACTGGATCACATCGTGCGCGTTCTCGTCAATAATGTATCCGTGCCTATCTATGAATGCATCGAGCTTATTCATGACCGCAACCGCAGCCCTCCTGTCATCGCGGAGCATAGCGTCGTTCAACATCCTCTTCATCTTATCTATGAAGCTCTCGCCCGCACCGAGGCTGTCCATGGCGGCGCTATAGACCCTCCTGAATATACGCTCCTGATGGTAATACCTATCCTCTATACCCAGGAGCGCCTTGAACTCGCCTATCGACAAGTAGCGGGGGTTGAGCCTCGGCTCGATTACATTCGCCCTACCACCTATACCCGAGTTTACGTACTCCCCGTGGAAGTCGAACAGCAACACCGTGCCGCCGAGCTTAACCATCCTATCTGTGAGCACGGCCACCGTGTTGCTCTTACCCGCGCCAGTGACAGCTAGTATCGCCAGGTGCCGGGTGACCGTCGCGTTGACATTCACCCTCACCTCGACCTCTGGCCTCGCCGCCAGGACACCCAGCCTCACCCAGGAGTCGCCCGAGCCGCCGAATATCTCTCCAAGCAGGCTCGAGGGCGCCCTCCTAACAGGTGCGCCCGGCCTGGGGGGCCTGCGCGGTATCTCCATGGAGGGGTAGACGCCAAGCAGCCTGACTGAGGCCTCGTAGAAGTAGTCGCCCGCGCCAAGCTCCTCAAGCCTCTCAAATATACGCGGATCCCTCGTCTCCGCGAGCATCTCCAATAACGAGCTCCTGGCCCCCACCCACTCTATCATCCCCAGTACCTCCATGCCGTCACCATAGTCCACCACAACGTAGTCCCCCAGGAGGGGCGGCTCCCGGGAGACGAAGCTGATCCTGGCGGCGCTCGATTCATCGAGGACGTAGCCCAGTATATCCCCCTCCACCACTACTAGCCCTTCCCCTCTACATTGACTGGGTAGAGTATGTATTATCGGATAAGGGTTAAGGCACGCCCGGGCCCGCGCCCGGGTAGACGGAGTCCTCGGGCCTCACGGAGGAGACGACACGGTAGAGCCTCCTAAGCCTCTCCACACCACCCACCTCCTCCACGACACGCGCAGTCCCCCGGGGAACGAGGCTCCTCCAGTCACCGCCAGTAGCCATCAACCGCCTGACCACACTACCCCTCAACCGCTCCCTCTCAAGCAGCGGCGGACAGACACACCTAACCCCCACATGCCCGGCTATCATCCTGACAACAGGGTTTGCCGTGGCGACCGCGTCGACTGGCGGGGAGAGTGAAAGCATGTAGTGAAACGACTGCACGCCAACCTCCAGCGTGGGGGCAGTCACCGTGATTATCCTCGACCAGTCCACACCCTCATCCAACAAACTCCACCTAATCATCAACAGTCTCTCACCAGCCGTGAACGGGTTCCTCCAAGTAAAACTCTCAGAAGCCATACCTATACACACCACAACCTCCTCAAACCTATCCAGGAGCCACTCGACAGCCCCAAGGTGCCCAAGGTGGAACGGCTGGAACCTCCCTATAAACAACACCCTTTTACCCTCCAAGACGACACAACCACCACGAGAACATGGTCGAGGTATGCCTAGCAGTAAACCCTATCGCGGGGATGGGCGGCCCCCTCGCACTGAAGGGCACCGACGGGGCAGCCAGGTGGCTCGCTCTAAGGAGGGGGGCTAAGCCTGTCTCGCCTGCCAGGGCTTTGAGGTTCCTGCAGGAGCTCAGCCGCCTCGGCGTAAGGCCGGTGATATATACTGCAACGGGCCTCATGGGGGAGTATGAGGCGAGGCGGGCGGGGCTCGAGACACACGTAATCTGCACGGCACCGGAGCCTACAAGCAGGCAGGATACCTTTGAAACACTGTACAGGTGTCTGAGGAGGGGGATCCACGTACTCGTAGTTGTCGGCGGCGACGGTACACTAAGAGATGCATACACTGCCGCCGAGGCCGCCGGACGCGACTACGTCCTGGTACCCGTCCCGGCAGGGGTGAAGATGTACAGTGCAGCCT
>CAYZCH010000042.1:0-8302 GCA_964476405.1 uncultured Desulfurococcales archaeon | reverse complement strand
AGCTCGCCGCCGGCCATGGCTCAGGGGTGCACCATGCTATGCCGTGGGCGGGGCAAACTAAATAACGGTAAACTCACAATCTGAGATATTCGTGTATTGTTCAACATTTATGGGTGCCATGCCATGAGAATAGGGATAGTGTCCAGGTGGAACGCCACCTGCGGGGTAGCGGTGCACGCCGAGATAATAGCAGCCGAGCTCGAGAAGATGGGGCACAGTGTCGAGGTCTACGCCCCCACCGTGGAGAGCGCCTCCAAGGACTGGCACCACAAGATGATAAAACCGGAGGACGAGGACAACGTCGACAGATGCTACATAGAGGAGACGGACACGGGCTTCTACTGCAGCCTCCAAGACCTAGACGCCGTCATCATAGAGGGGTACTCGCGGCTGCCCGTCAAGGCCCTCGGAGACCAGGTCTCAGCTGCTAGGAGGAGGGGTGCTGCAACCCTAATGATCCTCCACGAGGGTGAGCCTGCACACGCGGCCCGCCTCCTAAAACACGTGCCTGTCGACCACGTAGCGGTCTTCGACGAGAGGTGGATAAGCGAGATACTATACCCGCTCCGCGACGTCTTCGAGGCGAGGATACACGTAGTCCCATACCCGTGCATGGAGCCTCTGACGAGGCAGCCGTACCGCCCAGAGTTCGCGGAGGGCAGGAAGCTCATAGTGAGCTTCGGCAGGCAGCCGCTCGAGGAATACACCGACTACATAAGGGCCCTGACGATGATCCAGGACGAGGAGGACTTCGTATACTGGGTCATAAGGAGCGACGGCCCCCTGGCCTTCAGGAAGCCGTGGCTTAGGGTGAGCTACGCTAGGCTGAGCACGAAGGACGTCCACAGCATACTCCTCGGCGCAGACCTACACCTGCTCCCAAAGGGGTGGACTAGGAGGGTTGTGCTGTCCTCGACGATATACATGACTATAGCCACCCTCACACCGATAATAGCCCCCTACACCAGGTACACCGAGGACATACAGGTAGACGAGGAGGGCTACGGGCCGATAGTCAAGTACCTGCGCGTCGAGGAGCTGGCCGGGAAGATAAGGAGGCTGCTGCGCGACTACGAGCTCCGCAGCAGGGTTAGGGCGATGGCGAGGAGGTTCGCCGAGGAGAGGAGCGCGGGGAGGGTGGCTGGGAGGCTGGCCAGCATACTCACACAGTGACACCCCGGGAGCAGGCACTCCCCCGATACGGCAGCGGAGATGTTAGCCATCTTTAAAGTCCTGCACGAAGGACACCGCCCTGGTAAGGGAGGCTGTGACAGGCCCGGGCCCGGGTAAGATAAGGCTGGACGCCACGGTCAAGGTATACTATGACGGCGGCAGCGAGGAGATCGAGGCGGACGTCTACCTACACGTCAAGGGCTGGAGCAGGGCGCTCGTAACACACATAGACGTCGAGGCCGAGGGCCTCGAGTACAGGCTCGTCGGGGGCCCGGGCCACGGCGTCTACGGCCGCCTATACCTACACGGGAGGGGCATAGTATTCATACCGCTCCACCGCGCGTGGAGGCTCGCAGTCATAAACGAGGTTCTCGGAGACGCGCTCAGAAGGGTCGGCGGGAGGACGGCCGGCTACCTGGGGGGTAAGGTCGGCGGCGTCTTCATAGGGGCTAGGCGCGAGTACCTGAGAGTGCTCGAGGAGATAGCCTCCAGCAGGTTTGGCGTGAAGCCGAGGGGGAGGGCTGAAGCCTAGGCCGGGCGGGCACCTATTTTTACCAGCCTCCGCCACAGCCTGGCAGACTACACGGTGCACGGTGTAATGCTTGATGCCGACCTACTGGAATACATGGTGAAGTACGCTGGCAGCCGAGGGGCCAGCTACGCCGAGGCCAGGCTGCATAATGTGAAGTTCGTGGAGGTGAGCTCTAGGAACGGGCGCCTAGTGGGCGTGGGCTCCTGGGTGAGCAGCGGCGTAGCCCTCCGCCTAATCTACAACGGCGTCCTCGTCTTCGCGGCCGGCGAGGCGAGGAGCAGGGATGACGCGAGGAGGATTGTCGAGGAGGCGCTGGCTAAGGCCAGGGCCGGCGCGGGCTTCAGGCATGGATTGTCCGAGGAGAGGCTGGCCAGGCTGAGGTACAGGGCCACCCCCGTCAAGCCGCTAGAGGACGTACCGATAGAGGAGAAGGTGTCGCTGCACTCCGAGGCCTGGGGGAGCGTCGCCTCCGCCCTGAAGGAGGCCAAGCCAGCAGCCTTCACGATGGAGTACCTGGAGTCCTACGAGGAGAAGACGCTCGTGACGAGCGACGGTGCATACGTCGAGTCCCTGATCCCAAGGGTTGCAGTGTTCTCGGTAATCACCATAGTGTCCCCCGGGAAGGGGAGCATGCAGAGCTTCGTCGAGCTCGGGGCCTCGGGGGGCTACGAGGCTGTGGAGGCCTGGAAGCTACCGGAGACCCTCTCCTCGAGGGCCTCCGAGATGGAGAAGGTGCTGATGAAGGGTGTGGAGCCCCCCAAGGAGCCGGTGAAGGTAGTCCTCGGCAGCGAGGTCGTCGGCCTCATAGTGCATGAGAGCTGCGGCCACCCCATGGAGGCCGACCGTATATGGGGGAGGGAGGCGGCACAGGCCGGCGAGAGCTTCGTCAAGCCCGACATGATAGGGAGGTACGTCGTGGGGAACGAGCAGGCCACAGTGATAGACGACCCGACGATACCGGGGAGCTTCGGCTACTACCTCGTCGACGACGAGGGCGTCCCGGCGCGCCCACGCTACATATACCTACGCGGCCTGCTCAACGAGCCGCTCCATAGCAGGTGGAGCGCCTACGTGTTCGGAACCCACAGCAACGCGGCCGCAAGGGCCATGGACTACGCCAGCGAGCCCATACCGAGGATGGCGAACACCTACCTAGCCCCGGGAGACATGACGCTCGAGGAGCTCCTTGAAGAGGCGGGGGACGGCGTCTACGTGAAGAACTACATGGAGTGGAACATCGACGATAAGAGGTGGGGGCAGCGCTACGTGGGCCTCATAGCCTACAGGATAAGGGGAGGGGAGCTCGCGGAGCCCGTGAGGAACCCCGTGCTCGAGTTCACTACTAAATGGTTCTACAGCAACATAGCCGGGAAGACGAAGGACGTCGAGTTCTACGCCGGGCTCTGCGGGAAGGGAGAGCCCATGCAGGGTGTACCCGTCTGGTTCGGCGGGCCCCACGTACTCCTAAACCCCATCAGGCTCGGGGTGGTTTCAGGGTGAGCCTCGAGGAGCTAGCCCGGTCGGTTGTGGGTGAGGCTCTGAAGCAGGGCTTCGAGGAGGCCGCGGTTCTACTGACGGCCAGGAGGAGCTGCATGGCCAAGTTCGCGAACAACATCATAACGGTTGTCCAGTACTGGAGGGACTACAGGGCGTCGATATACCTTACGAAGGCTAGGAGGATATACGTGGCGAGCCTTAACACCAGCAGAGCCAGCGACCTCCTCGACGCGGTGAGGAGCGCCAGGCAGCTGGTAGAGAGGGTGGAGGAGTCCGAGCTCTACGCGGAGCTCCCCGAGCCCACAGGCAGGCCCCTTGGAGGACTGGCGGACAAGGCGGTCATCGACTCCATCGACGAGACCCCCGACATAGCTGCAGAGGCCGTCAACGAGGCGCTGAGCAGCGGGGCCGAGAGAGTCGCCGGCATGGTCGAGCTGGGGGAGGAGACGGTGACGCTGTCGACCTCCAGGGGCGCATGCATGACGGAGCACGTGACCCACGTAAAGGCCTATGTGAGGGCGTTCGGCCCGAAGACGACAGGCCACTGGGCCTACTGCTCGACGAGGCTGTCAAGGAGGGCCGTCAGGGAGACGGCCAGGAGGGCTGCAGAGTACGCCGCCCTCAGACTAGACAAGGTGTCCGTGGAGCCGGGCAGGTACGACGCGATACTATCACCGCTCGTCGCCGGTAACCTCATAGACGAGGTCGCGTCCTCGGCCTCGGCCTTCCATGTAATGACCGGGTTCTCCCCCTTCGCCAAATACGGCCCGGGCTCAAGGATAGGCTCGGACAAGCTAACCATCATAGACGACCCCCGCGACCCCACGCTGCCCGGCTCAAGGGGCTTCGACGACGAGGGCATAGAGACGAGGAGGAAGCCGATAATAGAGAACGGGGTTGTCAGAACCCTGCTCCACAACACTAAGACAGCGAGGAAGATGAACTCCGAGACAACGGGGAACGCGGGCTGGATAGACCCGCACCCATGGAACATCGTCGTCGAGCCCGGGGACGCCAGCCTGGACGAGATGGTGGCTGAGGTTAGGCGCGGCTTCCTGGTGCTCAACAACTGGTACACGAGGTACCAGAACGCATACGAGGGCGTATTCTCCACCGTGACGCGCGACGCACTGATCTATATAGAGGATGGCGAGTTCAGGGGGGTGTTGGAGAGGCTCAGGATAGCTGACACCATACCACACCTCCTAGGCGGGGTCGAGATGCTGGGCAGGGAGGCCTACGACGTCTCGTGGTGGGAGGTGCCGATACCGACCAGGATCCCCTACATCCTCGTCCGCGGCCTGATGTTCACTAAGCCATCGGTCTGATGAGGCCGGACTCCATCAACGCCTTCAGTGTTTTCTTGGGCCTCTCTATCATCATCCTTATCTCCTCCTCAACGACGCTGAGCGGCTCCCTCCTCCTAGCCACCCCCTCCTCATACGCCTTCCTCGCGACGGCGACGGCCTCCCTGACGTACGCCTCCTGCTCCTCCATCGATGGTATTATGTAGTCTTCTGAGGCCCCCTTCTCCTCCACGTACTCTGCGAGGGCTCTGGCGGCCGCGAGGCACATCGAGTCGGTTATCTTGGATGCCCAGGCGCTCAGCGCGCCCCTGAAGACTGCTGGGAAGCCGAGGCTGTTGTTGACCTGGTTGGGTAGGTCGCTGCGGCCCGTCGCGACTATCCTCGCCCCCGCCTCCCTCGCGTCCTCCGGCCATATCTCGGGCACGGGGTTCGCGAGCGCGAACACTATCGCGTCGTCGTTCATGAGCCTGACCCACTCCCTCCTTATAGCCCCGGGCCTCGAGAGCCCTATCGCGACGTCCGCCCCGCGGAAGGCCTCCTCCCCGCCGCCCGTGATTCCCTCGGTGTTTGTGTTCTCCGCTATCCACCTCTTCCACTTGTTCAGCCCCCTCCTCCCCCTATGGATCACTCCCTTCGAGTCGAGCACGACTATGTTCCCCGGCCTGGCGCCGGCGAGCAGCAGGTAGCGTACGACGGCTGTGCCGGCAGCCCCGGCGCCGACCACGACTATCCTCGCGTCCTCCAGCCTCCTCCCGGTCAGCTTCAGGGCTGTGTAGAGGGCTGCGAGCACGACCAGCGCCGTGCCCTGCTGGTCGTCGTGCCACACCGGTATGTTCAGCTCCCTCCTCAGCCTCTCCATTAGCTCGAAGCACTTCGGGGACTCCACGTCCTCTATGTTCACCCCGCCGAAGCTCGGCTCGAGGGCCTTCACGAGCCTCACTAGCCCCTCAACACTCCTCTCCCTCACGACGAGCGGCACGGCGTCGACTCCGCCGAGGTACTTGAACAGCAGCGCCTTCCCCTCCATGACCGGCAGGGCCGCCTCGGGCCCCACATCCCCGAGGCCGAGAACCCTTGTGCCGTCGCTTACGACAGCCACCGTGTTCCACCGCCACGTGAGCTCCAGCGACTCCGCCGGGTCGGACGCTATAGTCTTCGACGCCTCGGCGACGCCGGGCGTATACCAGTACGCCAGCATCCCCTCGACGGGCACACGGATCCCTGTCTCCAGCTTCCCCCGGTACGCCCTGTGCAGCCCGACGGGATCCACTATGTCACCTCGGCCAGCCTACGGGCATTATGTAGAGTGGGTGCACCCTCGGCGGGAGGCTGAGTATGGCTGCGACGTCGTCGTCGTAGAAGGCCCCCACGGCGACCGTGCCGAGCCCGAGTGCGGTAGCCTCGAGGTAGATGTTCTGTGAGCAGTGCCCGGCCTCCATGTAGACGTACCTTACACCCCTCTCCCCGTACTGCATGGTGGTTCTCTCGAACACCGCCGCTATCACTATGCTCACCGGCGCCTCGCCGACCCACTCCTGTCCGAGTGCGGCCGCCTGAAGCCTACCCCTCACATCCCCCTCGAGCACCAGCTCCAGGGAGTGCTCGGCCGGCACGTAGTGGTAGACGCCCTCGGCGAGGTAGTCGTCGCCGGCGGTGACCGCCATCCTCCCGACGACCAGGTAGAGCTCCAAGGGGTAGGTGGCCCCCGCGCTGGGGCAGGTCTTCAGCCCCTCAGGCCCGGTGACCCCATACCCCGCCCAGAGCAGCTGGGAGACGTCCTCGAGACTCAGGGGCCTCCTCCTGTAACTCCTCCTACTCCTCCTCTCAAGCAAGACTACGTTGAGGGGCTTCGACGGGTACCCCGGCTTGGGCTCGGGCAGCCTAATGTAGGTCTCCTTCAAGCATGCACCCTGGTAGTGTAACTAGGGCGGGAACCTAGGTGTTAAACGCTGCTGCCGCCCCCTCAGCAAGGCTCTATGGTGGCGGGGGGCTTCGTCGTCACAGCGTATGTCACCATGGTCACCTCGGGGAGCTCCATTGTTATCCTCCTCGCTATCCTGTCGAGCACCTCATAGGGAACCCTGACCCAGTCCGCGGTCATCCCGTCCTCGCTCTCCACTATCCTGACAGTCACTATGTAGCCCTCGCTCCTTCTGTCACCCTTCACTCCGACCCACTTATCGTCGCCTACGACCGCGAACGCCTGCCACACCCTCCTGTATAGCCCAGCCCTCCTCACCTCCTCCTCTACTATCCTCGAGGCCCTCCTCACGATCCGGAGCTTGGCCGGCGTCACCTCGCCTATTATGCGGACTGCTAGGCCTGGGCCGGGGAAGGGGTGACGGTAGACGACCTCCTCCGGTAGCCCGAGCGCGAGGCCGAGCCTCCTCACCTCATCCTTGTAGAGGTAGCGGAGGGGCTCGAGAACCTTCAGGCCCAGCTTCTCCGGCAGGCCGCCCACGTTGTGATGCGTCTTTATCCTATCGGCGCCGGGGACAGCCCCGCTCTCTATCACGTCGGGGTACGTGGTTCCCTGTATCAGCCACTCGATCTCCGGGTGCCTCGCCGCATACTCCTCGAAGATCTCGGCGAAGAGCCTCCCTATGATCCTCCTCTTCTCCTCGGGGTCGGAGACGCCTCGGAGGGCTGAGAGGAAGTCCTCCGAGGCGTCGACATAGTCGACGTTGACGCCCAGCCGCCTCAGGGTGGACAAGACCTCCTCCGGCTCCCCCTCCCTCAACAACCCGTGGTTGACGAAGACGGCGTGCAGCCTCCCGCCGAGGGCGCGTGACGCGATGACGGCGGCCACCGTGGAGTCCACCCCTCCGCTGACGGCGCAGAGCGCGTGGCCTCCCCCCACCCTCGCCCTCACCTCCTCTATGAGGGCGTCTGCCAGGTTCTCGACCCTCCACGTGGGCCTGCAGCCGGCTATCCTGTGCACGAAGTTCCTCAGCAGCAGCCTCCCCTTAGGCGTGTGGCTGACCTCGGGGTGGAATTGTACGCCGTAGATCTTTTTCTCGGGGATCTCGTAGGCGGCTATGTACCCGGTCTCCTCCGAGACGGCTAGCACCCTCGCGCCGGGCGGGGGCTCGGCGACGTAGTCGCTGTGGCTCATCCACACAACCTCCCTGGCCCCCCAGCCGCTAAGCAGCCTCGAGTGCCTAACCACCCTCACAACAACCCTGCCATACTCGCCATAGCCCCTCTCAACCCTGCCTCCCAGCATCCTCGCTACGAGCTGGTGCCCGTAACATATGCCTAGGACTGGGACGCCTAGCTCGAGGAGCCAGCCCGGTATGCTCGGCGCGTCCTCGGCGTATACGCTGGAGGGGCCCCCTGAGAGTATGATTGCTTTAGGCTTGACCTCCTCGACGAGCTCCCTGGTGACCATCATGTACGGCTTTATCTCGCTGTATACGTTGAGCTCCCTGACCCTCCTCGCTATGAGGTGGGTGTACTGGCCGCCGAAGTCAACCACTAGCACGGTGTCGTGGCTCCGGTAGGGGGGTTCGCTGAAGACCCCGCGCATAGCCCCCTTCCAGGCCGTGTAGGCCTAGCCGGCGAGCCTAGTATATATTAGCGTGAGCTTCTCGGCCTCCGGCCTCACCCCATGCGCCAGCAGCTCGGCCTCGACGGCCCTCGTAGAGCGCGTCGCTGAGGCGGCTACGGCCGCCGTGTCGCGGTAGGCCACGGCGTCGTCGCCTAGGATCTTTAAGAGCTCCTCATCCCCCTCGATGACAGCGTACATCCTCGTTATAGGCCCCCTCCTCCTCACGCCGATATCCACGGGCCA
>CAYZCH010000041.1:0-3401 GCA_964476405.1 uncultured Desulfurococcales archaeon | reverse complement strand
GGCCAGTACCGTGTCCCCGTAGGCGATGACCTGGTCAAGCTCATCGGCGAGTGCCTCGACGTGGGCGTGAAGGCTGTGCTCTTGTTCGGCGTCGTCCCTGAGGCGGTGAAGGATGACGTCGGGTCGGCCGCCTACGACCCTAATGGTGTTGTTCAGAGGGCTGTCAGGCTTATCAGGAGGGAGTTCGGCGAGGACGTTGTCGTTTTCACCGATGTCTGCCTCTGCGGCTACACGAGCCACGGGCACTGCGGCCTACCCGTGGATCCTATCAGGAGGAGGGGTATGCGGGGGAGGTTCATAGAGAACGATGAGACGTTGAAGCTTATAGCGAGGATAGCTGTGAGCCACGCCGAGGCCGGGGCCGACTTCGTGGCGCCGTCAGGGATGATGGATGGCATGGTGTCGGCTATCCGCGCCGCGCTCGACAAGGAGGGGTATAGTGATGTGGGTATCATGAGCTATGCTGTGAAGTACTGTTCGGGGTTCTATGGGCCGTTCCGTGAGGCTATGGGTTCTTCTCCGAGGTTTGGTGATAGGAGGAGCTACCAGATGGATCCGAGGAACGCCTACGAGGCTTTGAAGGAGGCCCGCTTGGATGTCGAGGAGGGGGCTGATATATTGATGGTTAAGCCTGCATTGGCGTACCTTGACGTGATAAGGCTTGTTAAGAGCTACTTCACCGAGTACCCGTTGGCTGCTTATAGCGTGAGCGGCGAGTACTCGATGATCAAGGCTGCCGCTGAGAAGGGGTGGGTTGACGAGAGGAGGGTGGTGTTGGAGGTGCTTACTGCTATTAAGAGGGCGGGTGCAGACCTGATCATAACCTACTTCGCCGTCGACGCCGCCAAGTGGATCAGGGAGGGTTATGACCCGTTCTAGTCGCCGCCCACGTGCATGCATTTTTCGAGGAGGCTGCGCGTGAATGACGGTATCGGCAGGCTCGTGTCCGCCAGTGTATCGAGTGTTATTCTGTGCCTTGGTATGCAGCGGGTTCTCCCCTCCTCGATGAAGCATACCTTGTCGGCGTGCCCGAGCACCATGTCCACGTTGTGGGTTGCCACCACGACTATCCTCTTCATCTCCCTGTACTCCCTTATCGTCTCCTCGACTATTCTTAGACCCCTCCTGTCGAGGAAGGTTGATGGCTCGTCTAGGAGCAGTATCTGCGGCTGGTATACGAGTGTTGATGCGAGCGCGACCAGCCTCTTCTGCCCCATGCTCAGCCTGTATGGGGGCTTATCCAGGAGCCCTGCTATGCCAAGCCTCTCCGCCGTCTCCACGACCATCCTCCTAACCTTCTCCTCTGGGAGCCCGAGGGTTCTCGGGGCGTAGGCTATCTCGTCGTAGACCGTCGGGTTGAAGAGCTGGTCGTCGGGGTTCTGGAACACTATCCCGACTATGCTCCTGTCCTCCTCGAGGACTGCGTGTAGGGGGGCGCCGTCGAGGGTCACCGAGCCCCTCTCCGGCTTCAGGAGGCCAGCTAGTATCATTAGGAGCGTTGACTTGCCGCAGCCCGTGGGGCCCGCGAGCACGAGCACCTGCCCGGGCTCGGCTGTGAGCGTCGCCCCCCTCAACACGTAGTCTACGCCGTCGTAGGTGAACCAGACCTCCTTGGCCCTCAGCGCCTGCACGGCCCCAGCGCCCCCGCCCGTCTACCCCCGAGCGTCCTGGCCTCTATGGCGTGGTGGAGCATCAGCGCTGTATATTGGCTGCGTAGTATGAGCTCGCCGGTGGAGGAGGCTAGGAGCCTCCACCACTGGCTCCTAGTCGGCCTCCTAAGCGTCCTAGCCCTGCGCGCCATTAGTATTGCTAGTAGCTGGCCGGTGAACCTGGGCAGGTAGTAGGCGAGCATGAGCATCCCCCTTGTGAGTGGCTTGGGGGCGTGGAGCTCCTCCAGGCCCTGCACTATCCTCCTCCACCCAAGCGTCAGCGTCGCGCCCATCATGTAGACGGCTGGCGCCACAACCCTCATAGTGAACACCGCCGCCTGCCACGCTCTACCCATGAGTATGAGGGGGGCTGCGGATGCGGCTGCGAGTGCGACGGGGTATAGGAGGAGCCTCGCGCTGAGCCCGACCACCCTGAGCCTCAGGGCGGCAGCCAGGTACAGTGTCGTCGATGCCGCGAGACCCGCTATGAGTACCGCCGGGTTGCTTGTGAGTGCTAGGATGAAAACAGGTATGAGTAGGGCGGCTGCAGCGGCTTTCGGCGGGGCCTCGACCTGTGGCTCGAGGCTGAGTATCCTCAGCGACTCCCGTAGGTCTTCGAGCAGCCTCGCTAGGGGGTCCAAGCCTGCCTCCCCTTACCATACACACCGTGTCTTAGCCGCCCTCCCCCTTCGGCTTGGCTGACGCGTGGTAGAGCACTGTGCCTATGCCGAGGATTACGCCGACGCCTATGAAGCCGCATATGATGTAGCCTATGGTGTCCGGCAGCCCGGGCACCGTGTAGTCCGTGAATGGTGTCCATGTGAACTTCCACTCGTGTAGCCCCAGCTTCTCTGCTGCGACGTCCAGTGGTTCGTGGTAGCCGACCATGTTTGCTAGTATGACTCCGAAGACTGGGCTTATTATCACCAGTATTATTATCGTTATTATGGCCTTCTTGTGCCTGGCCCAGATGGATTCACGCTGCACGCCCCACCACCTCCCTCCTGCGTATGGGGGCCTGCAGGCTTACCACCATGTGTGGGGCCTTCGTGTATATGTAGTCGACGACTATGGCTGTTATCACGCCCTCTATGACGCCTAGGATCGCGTGCCACGTGCCCATAACCGGTACTGTTATCGCTACGCCGTAGGGGAATGCGGGGGACAGCCCTATCTCTATGCCGCAGACTATCCCTGCGAGCGTTATCCCCAGCCAGCCTGCGAGGAACGCGCCTATCAGCCTAGCCCTCCTAGTGTTGCCCATCGCCTTTACGACGGCCTTGAACACTGCGTAGCCTACGACGACGTCGACTATGCCCATGTTCAGTATGTTAGCCCCGAGCGTCGTTATGCCGCCGTCGTGGAATATGAGGCATTGCGTCACCAGGACCAGTACGAGCACGAAGTAGCCGAGCCATGGGCCAAGCAGGATGCCGGCAAGTGCACCCCCGACGAAGTGGAGTGAGGTGCCCCCGGGTATGGGCCAGTTCAGCATCTGCGCCGCGAATATGCCGGCTGCGAGCACTGAGAGCAGCGCCGCCCTCTCAGGGCTCCAGAGCTTCCTAGCCTTCTTGGCCGCGACCACGCCGTACGCTATTGTTATCGCGTACGTCACCGCAACCCAGACGGGGTCGAGGAAGCCGTCGGGGATGTGAAAGCCGGTACACCGTTTCAAGGCAGAGGGTGCTCCGGTATTTATGCGTACCAGGCAACCCGTCTTTAACTCCCCCTAAGCGTCGTCGATGCTGGTGG
>CAYZCH010000040.1:0-4021 GCA_964476405.1 uncultured Desulfurococcales archaeon | reverse complement strand
CAGGCTCACAATTTCTATGTAGTCTTGCTCGCTCACAGCCTCCCTGGCGACTATATCATACTCGTATATCACGTCGCCCCGTAGGGGATCCCTACGCGGGAGCGTCACCCTCCTGCTCCACGGCGGCCATATCTTGACCCTCTCCCCATCCCAGACACGGTAGGCCTCATAGTCGCCGGGTAGACAGTGGTAGCGCCCCTCCACGATACTGGGCTGGGTTAGCAGCTTCACTATCAGCCGCTCACCCCTGTTCATCCACTGCGCCACAGCGCCAGGCATGAAGAGGATCAGCCTGGCTCCCCGGGGCTCGAGGACTTCGAGTGCGCCACGCCACCTATACCCGGTTCGCTGGACGAGAACCCTCTCAACCTTCGCCTCGAACTCGACATGCACGGGCACGTGCCGCGCAAGAGTCATAAGCCTCCCCCTAGCCCCAGGACTGACTCCTAGAATGAGGCGGCCTGCTTAAGACCATCCAGGCTCCTCGACACCGAGTCATAGTGTGGGGCGGAGGTCGGAGGCGTGTTGGGTAGGAGGCGCGTCGCCGTAGTAACGCACGTTGATCTTGACGGGGTGGCTGCCGCCGCGATATATCATAGGGGCCGCGGGCTTAGACCCGGCGCGGACACCGTCGTGCTCTTCACGGAGCCCCATAAGCTCCCTAAGACGCTCAGATCCATAGACCCGGGGTCGGTCGAGCGCGTAGCTTTGATGGATCTCGGGCCGAACAACGACACCATAGCAGGGATATACGCTGCCGTTGAGAGGCTCTCAGGGAGAGGCGTCTACGTGGAGTGGTTCGACCATCACCGCTGGAGGGAGGAGTGGGTCGCCGCTGTACGTGGAGCCGGCGCCACACTATACATCGACCACTCGACGTGCGCCGCCGGGGTGGTCGCCTCGAGGGTGGCGGCGGGTGACGAGTTCTCATCCAGGCTGGCTTCAGCGGCCTGTGCAGCCGACCTTTGGAGATGGGACGACCCCCTCGCCGGTAGACTGTACAGGGTTGTCGAGAGGTTTAGGGGTAGGAGGGGCGACAAGTGGAGGAGGAGCATGCTCGAGGAGTTCGTCCGGGGGGTCATGTGGTGGAGCGAGCTCGACGAGGCGCTCCGCGAGTACCTAGGCAGGGAGTTCCGCTCCTTCAACGAGGCGCTGCGCAGCGTGAGGATACGTGAGGCTGGGGGCTGCCGGCTGGCCGTCACCCTCAAGAACCCCGGGCCGCCGAACGCGAGCATAATAGCGGCGGGTATAATGAGCAGGTTCAACGCCGACGTAGTGGCCGTGGTGAGGAAGAGGGGGTCAAGGGGGGTCAGCCTCCGCTCCCGGAACGTCGACGTCAGACTCATAGCGCAGTGGCTCGGGGGAGGGGGGCACCCGAGGGCTGCAGGAGCCCCCCTGCACGCACCGGGGCTACTCATGCTACTAGCGGTTCTGGTTCCGAGGTTGAAGCTGTGGTGGGCGGAGAGGCTCCTCTCGAGGGTGCTGGAGGAGAGGGGGTGCCCCAGGCTGCAGGAGTAGACCTGGCTGGTAGTAGGAGGAGGCCTACGGGCGTCGCCGTGCTGCGCGGCGGCGTCCTAGCTGCCTTCGAGGTCTTCGGGGACAGGGAGCTCCTCGAGGCAATCAGGGGCTCTAGGGTGGTAGCTGTCGACTCGCCGTTAACGCTCCCGAGGAGGCTGAGGGGGTTCAGGGACGTAGACATAGCATTGAAGAAGATGGGCTACAGGGTGCTCCCTCCCCTCTGGCCACACATGAGGCTCCTAACGCTGCGGGGCATTGCACTCTCGCACCTCCTAAGCGAGGCCGGAGTACACGTCATCGAGACGCATCCGAGAAGCGCGCTGCTGGCTTCAGGGTGTAGGGATCCGCTGGGGCTCATCGAGAAAATACTGCCAGGGATCACGACACGCGTGTACCGCAGGAGCAGGCATGTACTCGACGCCATTGTCTGCCTGGCGGTGGCCATCGCATGGATCCGGGGCAGCGCCGTCCCCGTGGAGGGGGGTGAGGGGGTCATCTACCTCCTGCCTAAACTCTGTTAATGAGTTTGGTTCTTGGAGCATTCACGCTACAGTATTATTCCCCTTGGAGCCCTCCCTGTATTGGTGAGCCCCTTATGGCGAAGATAAAGGTGACTATCGATAGGGATCAGTGCATCGCAGACATGGTGTGCGTGTCGCTGTGCCCCGACGTGTTCGAGATGAACAATGATGATGGGAAGAGCCAGATTAAGCCCGACTTCCGCGTGAAGCCGGACGCGCTCGGCGAGGGGCTGGTTCCAGAGGATCTGGAGGACTGTGTCAAGGCTGCCGCCGAGGCATGCCCCGTCGGCATAATACACTTCGAGAAGGTCGAGGGCTAATCCCAGGGCGTGTTAAATATATCGTATATCTCCCTTGCCCTTTTTTCGCCGATGCCTTCGACGGTCATCAGCTCCGCGATGCTGGCGTTGGCCAGTCTTCTGAGGGTCTTGAATTTCTCGAGGAGCCTCCGGGCGATCGTGGGGCCTACAAGGCCCTCGGCAACGTATAGTATGCGCTCCTTTATGGTCGGCGGCTTCTTCTCCACACGCAGCCTCACGATCCTCTTCCTGCCGGTCTCTCCGAGACTCCTAGCCTTCGCCGCGAGCCAGGCCGCCGTCGCCCTCCAGTTGGGTGTCGGTATTACGGGTAGGCCCCAGTCGAGGACGAGTTCGTCCAGGACGCGTAGTATCGGTGTTATCCTCCACCTCGTCTTCTTCTCCACTAGGCCCAGCCACCCCTCCAGGACTATGACTGGTTTTGCCCCGTCGCTGGATGCCGCCTCCTTCAACCTCCTCGCCTGATCCCACACCCTGTTATCCCTTATACTGTTGGCGAAGTCAAGCACCGTCTTCCTCTCGACGAGTACGGGCTTGGCATCCCCCGTAGATAATAGGTAGTAGTCGCCTGCGTTGAGGGCGGCGACCGCTATTTTGACGCCCTTCCTCCTCAGCTCATCAACTATACGCTTGTTCTTCGACGCCTCCCTGCTGTCGACAACTATGTCTACTGGGGCCAGTAGGCTCTCCGATAGTATCACGGCGTATCCAGCCTGGAGGGGTGGCTTGTTTTTGAGGCAGATAGGTGTTGCCGTCTATAGTGGCTGCACGGGCTGGCTCGAGGCATGCGTCGACGAGTTCGTCGACTCCCTCAGGGGGGCTGCCGACAGGATAGTCGTCCTGCTTGGAGGGTATCGTGGGGGGATGAGGCTCGTTGCCGATAGGTGCATCAAGGCTGGTATAAGAACCGTTATGGTTATACCTTCGATCTACGAGGATATGGGGTTCCCGGAGGAATCCATAGTGATTAGAACCGGTATGGGTGTTAGAGGGAGGAGCGTGGTGCTGGCGCGGAGCAGCGATGTGATGGTGGCGCTCGGCGGCGGGGCGGGGACGCTCATGGAGATAGTGACCGCCTACAGCCTGAACCGCCCCGTGATCATCGTTAGGGGGTCGGGGCTGCCGACCGACAAGCTGGCCTCAGCATACCCTGACGGAGTCGTGGACGACAGGATAGAGGCTAGGATGATCTACGTTGATGACTGTAGGAGTGCCGGCCTGGAGGCACTCAGATTACTCGGGCTAGTCTAAGCCGCGGGGCTGGGCTGGGTCTTGCTGGGCAGCTACCTGCTTGCAAGGGTTAAGAGGCTGAGGGAGCTCGTCTTCGCGGAGAACGCGGAGGCCGCCGTCATACTCCACACGGCCAACGTCAAGTACTTCACCGGCGTTGAAGCCCCGGCCCTCGTCGCCCTCCGGGGAGGGGGAGTGCTCGTCCTGGTACCGCCGCTGCTACGGGGCCAGGTGGTTGCCGGCCTGGAGGAGGAGGGTATGGCTGGGGGCGTGGAGGTCGTGACGTACACCGCGCACCCCGGGCTATTCCATGTAGAGGGGAGGGTCGTGGAGGCCAAGGACGTTGTAGAGGCGCTTAACAAGCTGCTGCCGCCTGAGGGGCTCATACTATACGATAGACTGGGGCTGGAGGCTGCTGAGAGGCTTGGCTATCCA
>CAYZCH010000039.1:0-12431 GCA_964476405.1 uncultured Desulfurococcales archaeon | reverse complement strand
TGAGCAGAAGACTAAGCCTATGCAGCATAGCGTGCAGGAGCTTAGGAGGATAGGTATACAGCCGGACGTTATAATTGCTAGGTCTCCTAGGCCCTTGGAGGAGGAGGCTAGGTTCAAGATAGCGCTCTACGCTAACCTCCCGGAGGAGGCTGTATTCAGTAACCCCGACGTCGATGTGATATATGAGGTGCCGCTTGTCCTTGAGAGGCAGGGTCTCGGCAGCTATATCGTTGGTAAGCTGGGGCTTGAGGATAGGAGGCCCGACCTGGGTGACTGGGAGGCTTTCGTCGAGAGGGTTAAGGCGGCCTCGGAGCCCGTCAACATAGCTATGGTTGGGAAGTATACGAGGCTTAAGGACAGCTACCTGAGCATAATAGAGGCTGTGAGGCATGCGGCCGCAAGCCTCGGGTTGAAGCCCGTGTTCCACTGGTATGAGTCGACGCTTGTCGAGAAGGGTAAGCTCAGCCCCGGGGAGGTAGTGGAGGGGAATGACGCCGCCATAGTGCTGCCCGGCTTCGGGTCGCGGGGCGCGGAGGGGAAGATCAGCGTCATTAAGGCTGTCAGGGAGGCTGGTATGCCGATGCTGGGGATATGTTATGGTATGCAGCTCGCGGTCGTCGAGGTGGCAAGGCATCTTGCAGGCATGGAGGACGCCAACACAACGGAGGTTGACCCGTCGACACCCTACCCGGTGATAGACCTCCTGGAGTCGCAGCGGTTCATCAGCAGGCTCGGCGGAACCATGAGGCTCGGGGCGTACCCGATAAGGCTTGTGAAGGGGAGCCTCGTCCACAGCCTCTACGGAGTGGATACGGTGGCTGAGAGGCATAGGCATAGGTACGAGGTGAACCCGAAGTATATTGATAGGCTGGAGGCGGCAGGCCTCAGGGTTTCAGGGTATAGTTTCGATGGGAGGGTGGAGTTCGTCGAGCTCAGCGGCCACAGGTTCTTCGTGGGTAGCCAGCCACACCCGGAGTTCAAGAGCAGGCCTATGAGGCCAGCCCCTCTCTTCCTGGGGCTGCTTAGGGCGGCGGCCGAGTTTAGAGGGTCCAGGCGCGTCTAGGGAGACGTGTAGGGGCTGTGAGGATGCATCTCCACGGACGCGAGCCCCGGGTCAGCGGCGCCCGGGGCTGTGATATAAGGGCAAGGTGCCGAGCCCCCACCCGGGTGTGGGGCTGTGGCGGGCCCTGCTGCGCGGGGCGTGGTAGTCGTATTGACTACTGTTGGTAGGGGTTCTGGGGAGGGGTTGGCGGAGAGGCTTGTGTCGTCTGGTGTCGCGGCGTGCGTGAGCATAGTGCCTGCAAGGAGCGTGTATTTCTGGAGGGGTAGGGTTGTCAGGGATGACGAGGACTTGTTGTTGATTAAGACCAGTATTGATAGGCTGGGGGATCTGCTTAGGGAGCTTAGGGGGAGCCACCCCTATGAGGTCCCCGAGGTCTTGATCCTCCCCGTGGCCGGGTTCGGGGCTGAGTATGGTGAGTGGGTCGAGGAGGTGACGGCAAGGCTTAAAAACCGGGGCGCCGGCCCCTAGTTTCTTGGACTGTATGGGCCCGTAGCTCAGCCTGGTAGAGCGGCGGGCTCTTAACCCGTAGACAGCCCGTGGCTGGCTGGCGGAAGTCCCGGGTTCGAATCCCGGCGGGCCCGCCACATAATTCCTAAATTTCTCTCCCCGAAACCAAACCTGTAACGTGTAGTGTCTCCCGGCGTGTGGCTGCTCTGAGGAGTGTTGCTGGGCTAAAGGTGTGTGCGGGGATGTGGTTTCAGCACTATAAGGGGTTCTTGGCTGATGTTGGGCTTGCGGCCGTCATAGGTGTTGTCGTGGGTGTCTTGACTGCTGGTTTTGGCTTCGCCTTCGAGCACCTTGGTGCACTGGGCACGCATATCCCGTGGCTCTGGGTTCGTGTTGTTGTGGGGTTCTGTGGCTTCGCTCTCTCTGCGTACTTGTTGTTGAAGAGTATTGGTAGTCTTCATGGCTCCAGCACCGATTATTTTATCGAGGCTTACAACTTTATGTATGGTCGTATTGATACGAGGCATGCTGTGGCGTTCATCCTCCTCGCGTTGCTGACGGTTGCGGTTGGGGGTAGCATAGGGCCTGAGGGCCCAGCGCTGATACTCGGCGGTTTCGTGGCCTCGTGGCTCACTCTCCTGGTTAGGAGGGCGTTCTTCGAGGAGCGTTACTTCACCCTGGTGGGTGGCGCTGCCGGCGTCTCTGCGGTGTTCCGTGCCCCGTTGACGGCGTTGAGCTTCGTGATAGAGCTCCCGTACAGGATGGATATTGAGAGCGGCGTGTTCATCGAGACGCTGGTGTCGTCTATAACGGCCTACCTTGTGGCGGCCTACCTGCTCGGCCCCCTGCCCCTGATAGCTAGGGTGTCGAAGCTCCTGGCTATATCGCCTCACGGCATAGTCATAGGTATAGTGGCTGGTGTCCTCGGGGCGGTCGCGTCGATGGTGTTCATCGGGGCTAAGAGGGTTTTCGTTAGGATATCGGATGCCGTCGCGAGGAGGCCTAGGCTTGCAATCCTCGCGGCGGGTGTTACTGGGGCTGTGATAGCGATCCTCGGCTACTACCTCCCCGGCGTCTCCGGGCCGGGTACTGAGAGGGTTGTTGAGGTCTGGCACATGCTCAGGGCTGGCGAGTTGAGGCCGGCGGTGATATTCCTGCTTATAGGCTTGTTGAAGATAATAGCGACTGTCATGACGCTGACGCTCGGCGGGACGGGCGGCGTCTTCTTCCCCATAGTAGCCATCGGTGTCTTCCTCGGCGTGGGGGCTGCGCCGCTCCTCGGCCTACACAGCAGGGATGAGGTGGAGGTGCTTTCAGCGGCCCTCGTCTCGGGTATATTCGCGGGCGCTAACAAGGTCGTGGTGGCAGCGATATTCTTCGGAGTCGAGGTCGTTGGTTTCGGGAGCGTGCTGTCCTCAGCCCTCGCCGCCTCGATATCGTACCTGTTGACGGCGAGGTTCGGCCTCCACGCATCCCAGATATTCTATCGTTCATCGGCGAAGGTGCAGGCACTGCTTGAGGTCTACAGGAAGCTGCATGAGAAGGGTGCGCACGAGATACTAAACATACCAGCCATAGAGGTCGCTAAGAAGGATGACATAGTCGCGGTGAACTACAGGGATACCGTCGGGGATGCACTGGCTAAGGTCTTGTCGGCGTCGAGCGGCGTCTTCGTCTCCTACCCGGTCATAGACGAGCTCAGACACCTGCTAGGCTACGTAGAGCTCGAAGACATGCTGGCGGCTGACAGGGACATGAGGGTGTCGGATATAATGAGGCCGGCTCCAGTCGTCTTCGAGGATATACCGTTAGCCCATATAATAGAGGCGTTTGCAAGGTATGGGCTCGACCGGGTCTTCGTGACCAATGAGAGGTATGTGCTGCGTGGCATCATAACCAAGACGGATATACTCAGGGTGTTGTCGTCTAGGCTCGGCCCAGCGATGTGGCTCAGCTAGGGGGCCACCTCCCCATCCAGGCGGTCGGCCTAGGGGGATTAGGTGACTTCATCGCCGCGCGTCGGGGAGGAGGGGTTCAGTGTGAGACTAGGCATCTCATAGCCCGGGCGGCGCTCCGGGCTCGTCGACTGCCCGCCTCCACATCCCCCGGTCTCTACGTGATTCTAGTGTTCAGACCTCTAGGCTTAAATAAGCCGCTTTTAAGTGAGGCTTATAAGGGGTATTTCTTGGCTGCGCGTAGATTGCCCAGCAGCGAGGCGGTTGAGGAGGAGGCGCCGCACCCGACTATAAGGATAGAGAACATAGTTGCCACCGTCACGCTCGACCACCCCCTCGACCTGCACGCGATAGAGCATGCCATACCCTCCGTGGAGTATAATCCTGAGCAGTTCCCTGGGCTCGTATATAGGCTCGACGAGCCGAAGGTGACCGCGCTGATATTCAAGTCTGGCAAGATGGTTGTGACGGGGGCTAAGAGTACGAGGCAGCTCATAGAGGCTGTTAAGAAGATAGTCCGCAACCTCAAGAAGCACGGTATAATGATAATGGGTAGGCCGAAGGTACAGGTTCAGAACATTGTTGCCTCAGCGAACCTGCACATCTGTGTAGACCTCGAGAGGGCCGCGCTCACACTGGAGAACAGCATGTATGAGCCTGAGCAGTTCCCCGGCCTCATATACAAGATGAGTGAGCCCCGCGTCGTGCTGCTGATATTTAGCTCGGGTAAGATGGTGATTACTGGTGCTAAGAGGGAGGAGGAGGTGTTTAGGGCTGTCAGGAACATATATGAGAAGTTTAAGCAGATAAGGGCGCTGAGGCCCTGCATAGTCTAGCAGTCTAGGAGGCCGAGGGATACAAGCCTATACGCTATCTTTCTAGCCATGCTCCTCGACCTGACCATAATCAGTATCCTTTCACCCGCCTCGACCAGCCTCACGCCCCGGAGTTCTTTGAGGAGCTCCATGGATCCCCTCTTGGCTGGTATGACGTAGTAGCCGTCGGGCGTCTTCCTGGAGGCTATGTCGTCAATACAGCTCCTCCCAGTCAAGGCTGCGTGCCCTCAGCCCCATCCTCCTCCTGATGCTCCAGAGGGTGGACTTTATCCTCCCCCTTATGCTTGTCCTCCTTATCCCCGGCTTCACCCTCCCCGCCCTGATGGCCTCTATGATGCTCCATGGGTCTGGCTCGGAGTCTATCCGTGTGTAGGCCGAGCCTATATTGTCTAGTATGTGGGCGTCACTCCCGCCTATCCCGGGTAGGCCTAGGGCCTCAGCCGCCCTGAGAGCCTTCTCGTTGAAGAGTGGGAGCGACTTCGCGTTGTATACTTCTATGGCGTCGATGCAATCCCTCAGCTCGTACACGGCGTCCCCGAGGCCCCCCCTTAACACATCGTATGGGTGTGCGGGGGCGACTATGCATCCAGCCCTGTGCGCCTCCTCCGCGAGGCTCCCCGGGTCCCTCGGCATCCTCGCCGGCGGCTCCTCCGGGCAGTAGACCAGTACGTCTCCCAGGCTTGTCCTGACCTCCGCCGCTACGAGCACCACTACGTCCAGCTGCTCCGCCTCAGCAATCCTCCTCGCGACGATTGAGCCCTTGAACGTGTCGTGGTCCGTCACGGCTATGACTTGTATGCCTCTATGCACCGCCTCCAACAGTATCTCCTTGGGGTGTGGCCTCCCGTCGCTATACATGCTGTGTATGTGGAGGTCGCCTAGGAGCATGGCGGGGCCTCACCCACCTCCACCCTGTAGCCGGGTAGTGCCTCCTCTACAAGCCTCACTATCCTCTCCTGGCTGCTCCTGTCACCGAACCTGTAGAGCTTTACGGTGATCAGGCGGTACATGTTGTGGACGTGTATGAACGCCTCGATCTTGTCGTCGTATACGAGTATGCTGTAGCCGTGCCTGGCCGCGTGGTAGCCTTCCCTGCTCAGGACATCCTGTACTATGAGCTCCGCGGGCTTCATTGCTGCCTCCTCCGCGGCACCGGGCATATCTTCCTGTACACGCAGTACTTGCACTCCCACGCGTACCGGGGGGCCTTAGCTAGGTCGACGGTCTCCTTGGCGAGCCCCCCTATGTCTATGCTGCGTCTCGCGACCGGTATCTCGAGCAGCGCGTCCGGGGATATGTAGAGCAGTGTGCCCTCGCCGACCCCGAGGAGGTTCATGTAGACTTGTAGCTGGAGTTCATGGTGCTCGAGGGGCAGGTTGTGTGACGCCTCCTTCATAGTCTTCACCTCTACGACGTGTACCGGTTTACCCTCATCGTATAGTACGAGGTCTGCCCTGCCCAGCAGGGTGTACTCCTTCCCGTCTATGTCTAGTAGCCGCCTAACCTCAACCTCGCTCCTCCACGCTGCATCCTCCCCGACGAGGGCGGCCAGGCCGAGGTGTACGAGATCCCCTAGTATTAGGGAGGGTTCGAACTTGAAGCTCAGCTGCGGGTAGTGGAGCCTGTAAAAACGCTTATAGCTGCAGGAGGTGAGGTCCGTCACGTATATTATTGAGGGGTCTGTGAGCTGGCTCAGTCTCTCCTGGTAGTCTCTGAGCTTCCTCCTGTATATTATATCCAGGATCTTCATTTTCTCCTCCTCGACAACGCGTGTGGGGCTGCTGTAGCGGCGGCCACGGCGGCGACCAGTATGGCCGTGTACACGTTGACCCCCGCCGCCCCCAGGAGCACTGGGTTGCCGTGCCCGCCTCTTATGGCTGCGGCTGTAGGCGTTGCGGGGGCTGCTGAGGCGCTGGCCGCGGCGAACTTCGTGCCTAGCACGTATAGTAGTAGGGAGTATGCTGCAGCCCTCTCGTAGAGGTCTAGCTTGGCTTCTGGCTGGGGTAGGGCTGAGGCGAGCTCAACGTATATCGCTGGCACGAGTGGGTTTATCTTGTCGTCTACGAGTCTCCCGAGGAGGTACCTCGTGTTGAGCGCTATGTCTGGGAGCTGTATCCTTGTAGTGTTGTACATCTGGTGTATGGCCACCATCACCCTAGACAGTGTTGAGACTATCCTCGACGTGGCCTCGGCTACCTGGTAGGCCTTAGACGCTCTCTCGAGCAGGTACGTGTTCGATAGCGGTGGTATGAGCCCCATGGTGTGTATTGGTGCGCCGAGCCAGTAGAGGTATGAGGTTAGGTCTGATGCGAACTGGTTGAGCGTGTAGAGTTCACTCCTTATAGCCGCCACCGGTATGCAGTAGCCTGTATGGATACTTGTCCTCGCGACGCCGAGCCAGTCGAGCGCCGAGTGCGCCCTCGCGACAACGTACGCTGATGCCGAGAGGAGGTTGAGTAGTGTAGGCGTTGGCGCTGGGACGGGCCCGGAGGTCAGGGTCTCTATGACGTGGCTCACGCTCAGTATCGTGGTGTTCGCTTCGTCTATCCGCTCATACACCGAGGAGAGCAGCTGTAGCTCCAGTATATTGGTGCAGGTCTTGTTGCCGAGCGCTATGAACTCCCTGTAAGCCTCGTCCATGACCCTGGTGGCGTTATTGACCAGTGTCTCGGCTACCCGCGCGGCGGCGTGTTTTAGGTCGGCGCCGCTCTGGTAGTACTTTGACGTCAACTGTATCGCGTGAGCGTACAGCGCCTCGTACCAGGCCCTGAACGCGTCCGACGCCGCAGCATAGTATTTGCCGGCTGCGTAGAGCTGCTCGGCCTTAGAGACGAGGCTCTCTGCGAGCCTTGTAGCGTTCCTGAAAGCGGCTAGCATAGCCGCATTAGTTATGTTTACCTCTGTCGATCTTATCTCCGTGAGCGTGTTCTTCGCCCTCTCAATGAGTATCCTGGCTGGCCTCATCCAGTAGGTTGAAGCACTCCTTATCGCCTGCCTAACCGCCGTCATGTTCATCGTCTTGGTTATATTGTAGCCCGTGAAGTAGTATAGTGTGTCTATTATGGAGCCGGCCTGCACGAGCTTCACGTGGAGCTTCTCGGCCAGCCTGGTCAGGTTAAACTTGACTTGTTTGACTGTTATCCTTGTTATCGTCTCGTTGCCGGACGTGTACGTCTCGTTTACAACCCTCGGCTCGGTGACTATGACCTCCCCCTTCGGTATTATGAAGGTCTTTATCCCCGCCCTCGCGGCCGCCTCCAGCTTTGAGGCGACGCCGCCTACGGGCCCTATGGTTCCGTCGGGGCATATGAGCCCCGTCATCGACGTGGTGTTCGTCATGTTTAGTTTCAGGAGCAGCGCCATGAAGGTAGTTGCTGTGAGTCCGCCGGCGCTGGGGCCGCCTATTATACTGGAGTTCGACTTGACGCTCACGAAGAAGTCGTACTTGTTGAAGTTCTTGCCGGCGAATATGGCTGCTATTATCGCGGCTATCCTCGAGGTGGCCTGGAAGTCGACCTCGGTTCTAGGCCTGGTCGATATGTATACTATGCCCTTCCCGGGCTCGGCGACGGCGACGTCGAAGATCGATATAGTCCCCTTGAAGCCTCCGAGTGGGGTCATGGTGACCGCGGGCGCTATGACCGACTGGCTCCTAACAACCATGACGGTGGTCTGGTAGGCTAGTGCTGGTGCTGCGAGCGGTATGAGGGCTGCAAGGAGGACTAGCAGCGCGTGGGCTGATCGCACACCTATCCCCAGTCCTCGGGGGCCCTGCCGGCGCCCTAATTTATCGGGATTGGGTTCGCTGGTTGGCTACAACACTACCAGGCGGTCCATCATGCGTAGTAGCTGGGTGAAGTGCTTGACGCGTCTGCGCAGGGGTCTGAGCCACCTGGCTAGGTTGTAGCAGCCCTCGCCGCGTTCGATGAGCCCTAGCTCCCTCAGCCTCCTCGCTATATAGTGGGGCTTCTCTATCCCGTACCTCCGGAAGAGGTCGCGCTCGTATATTATCTCCCCGACCGATATGTTGTCCCAGATGTATCCGAACGCCCTAAGCTCGTCTCCCCCAAGGCCCGCGAGCAGCCTCTTCAGCCTCCTCAGCGACTCCAGCTCCCCTCTCCCCAGCCGCAGCCTCTGCATATGCGTCACCCCCCGCCGAGTACCTCTGGAGTAGTAGGGCTAGAGCCCTTCTTAGCGCCTCGCTCCTGCTCGCGAATAGGCCCTGGGAAACCAGGTCATCCAGCTGGTGCAGGAGCTCCACTGGTATCTTGAATGTGACCACTACACTGCGTGGCACAAGCATCCCCGGCTACATTGCTTTGATATGGCGGCCCTGTACTCGTAATTAAGGGGTGAGCCCCGTGACCCCCTTACGCTTAAAAGACCATAATGCCTGGAGCTTCCTCCCAGTGGAGGGTGCCTTTGATAAGGTTTCTGAGGCGGTGTTACAGCGACGAGGAGGTCTACTCTAGGCTGAACAGGTTTGTCGCGGCGTGGTTTAGGCGTAGGTATGGCTCCTTCACCGTCCCCCAGCGCTGCGCTATACCATTGATAAAGGACGGGTTCAATGTACTCGTATCGTCGCCCACCGGGACGGGTAAGACGCTGGCCGTCTTCCTGGGCATAATAGACGATCTCATAAACATGTGGCTCGACGGTCGCTTGGAGGAGCAGGTCTACGCTATATACGTGTCTCCACTGAGGGCACTCAACAACGATATGTACAGGAACCTCATAAAGCCGTTGCAGGAGATATCCGAGCTCATGGAGTCGGAGGGCGTAGGTAGGCCGGGGATACGAGTTATGGTGAGGACGAGCGACACGCCGCCCAGGGATAAGCAGTACATGGTTCGACACCCACCCCACATACTCATAACCACTCCTGAGAGCCTCGCGAACGCGCTCGCTGCGCCGAAGTTCAGTGAGAGGCTGTTGACGGCCAGGTGGTTCATAGTAGACGAGATACATGAGCTCGCGTCCAGTAAGAGGGGTGTGCATCTCGCATTAAGCCTTGAGAGGCTCGAGTATAGGGCCGGTCATAGGCTGCAGAGGATCGGGCTAAGTGCAACCATTGCCCCGCTGGTCGAGGTGGCGAAGTTCCTCGTCGGGTACAGGGATGACGGCTCACCTAGGGACTGCGTGATAGTTGACGCTAGGTTCGCTAAGCCCATCGACGTCAAGGTACTCACTCCTGTCGGCGACCTCATACACACCCCTCCGGAGGAGGTCAACAAGGGTATCTATAGGCTGCTCCTGGAGCTGATAAAGAAGCACAAGACGGTACTGGTTTTCACTAATACGAGGAGCGCCACCGAGAGGGTCGTCTACAAGCTGAGGAAGCTAATCAAGGATGAAGGGATAGCAGACATGGATCAGGTTGAGGCGCACCACAGCAGCCTCAGCCGCGACCTCAGACTAGAGGTCGAGGAGAGGCTTAAGAGGGGTGAGTTGAAGGTCGTTGTATCCTCGACGAGCCTCGAGCTGGGTATAGATATCGGCTACATAGACCTTGTGGTTTTGCTGAGCAGCCCCAAGAGCGTCTCCAGGCTCCTCCAGAGGATAGGGAGGGCGGGGCACCACATCAGACAGGTGAGTAAGGGGAGGATAATAGTTGTTGACAGGGACGACCTTGTGGAGTGCACGGTTCTGGCCAAGGCAGCTATGGACAGGAAGATAGACAGGGTGCATATACCGAGGAACGCGCTTGACGTCCTAGCGCAACACATAGTCGGCATGGCTTTGGAGAGGGAGTGGGGCGTCGAGGAGGCGTACAGGCTCGTGAAGAGAGTATACAACTACCACGACCTCACATGGGAGGACTTCATCGCGGTTCTGAGGTACCTCGCCGGGAGGTATGAGGGGCTTGAAAGATACAACGTCTACGCCAAGATAAGGCTCGACGAGGAGACTATGACGTTCAGGAAGAGGCGGGGTGCACGCATGATATTCTACCTGAACTCCGGAGTCATCCCCGAGGAGGCCAAGGTGCATGTGTTCACCGTTGATGGGAGGATGGTGGGTAACCTGGAGGAGTCGTTCCTGCAGATACTCACCCCAGGCGACACATTCGTCCTCGGGGGGAGGACGTACGAGTTCATAAGGGCTGTGGGCGCGAAGGCCATTGTTAGGAGGGTTGAGGGTGTAAAGCCTACTGTACCTAGCTGGTTCTCAGAGATGCTCCCATTAGCCTTCGACTCCGCGCTCCTCGTCGGGGAGTTCAGGAGGAGGGTGGCTGAGATGATAGCAGAGGGTATGCCGAGGGGTAAGGTCGTCGAGTGGATAATGGACGAGTATAACCTCGACAGGGAGGCCGCCGAGAACATCTACCAGTATATACTGGAGCAGTACCTGTACACTGACGGTCTTGTACCCTCGGACAAGCTGCTCCTCGTGGAGGTCTATGTTGACGAGGACTCGACGAACTATATATTCCACTACCTGTTCGGCCGTAGGGTGAACGACGCGTTATCCAGGGCCTATGCATACTTCCTCGGGAGGATGACCTCGTCCAATGTAAGGGTCACGGTGACCGACAACGGGTTCATGTTGACGGTGCCGGGGAGGTATAGGCTCGTAGACCTCTTCGAGCTTCTCGGGAGCGTCACGCCCAGCAACCTGAGGGACGTGTTGAAGACAGTGCTTAAGCACACGGAGCTCCTCAAGAGGAGGTTCCGGCACTGCGCCCAGCGCGCATTCATGATACTTAGGCGTTACCGGGGGAGGGAGAAGAGCGTGCACAGGATGCAGATAAACGCCGACATGGTTCTCGAGGCGCTGGAGTCCCTCGACCCCGACTTCCCCGTTCTCAAGGAGGCATACCGGGAGGTTATGGAGGACTACATGGACGTCGAGGACGCTGAGAAGGTGCTTGAGTGGATAAGCAGTGGGAGTGTTGACGTCAAGTTCTTCGGCCCCGTCGAGGTACCGTCGCCGTTCGCGCATAACATAGTGGCCAGGGGGTACAGCGACATAGTGTTGATGGAGGACAGGAGGAGGCTCATAGCAGAACTCCACCGCCGCGTCATGGAGCTTCTCAGGAGGAGGGGGCTTCAGGTAGCTGGCGCCGGGGAGGAGGAGGGCGAGGCGGTCACGGCCTAGCTCGGCGAAGGACCACCTCTTCACAGCCATGTGGCTCCGGCTGGTCCCGGGGTTATCCTCATCGTGTTTCTACACTACCTACCGGGAAGCTTAAATCCTGCCCTGCACCGCTCTTCGAGTCTGGGATTTCTTGGATAACTATAGGGACTCAATGACCCCCACCTACTGCTTGGTGTTTAGCAGCTCTGAAGGGGGTGGAGCGGCCTGACCAACCTTTATGTACCGCGGATACCGACCATAGACGACCTCGTTGCCCGCTACAAGCTTGAGGGCTCGAAGATCCTGCTGAGGGTTGACTTTAACAGCCCGATAAACCCTGAGACAGGAGAGATAATAGATGATACGAGGATAAGGGCGCATCTTGAGACAATAAGGGAGCTTGTTGAGAGGAAGTGTGCGGTCGTCATAGTATCGCATCAGGGTAGGCCGGGGGAGGACGACTTCGTGACCCTTGAGAGGCATGCGGAGAGGCTGGAGAAGCTCCTGGGCATGGAGGTCGGCTTCGTGGACGACGTCATAGGGCCTGAGGCTAGGAGGAGGATTAGGGAGCTTAAGCCAGGCTCCATACTGATGCTGGATAATGTTAGGCTGGTGTCTGAGGAGATGATTGAGGCGCTCCCGGAGAAGCAGGCGAAGACTATATTTGTTAGGAGGCTGGCACCCCTATTCAACTACTATATTAACGATGCGTTTGCGGCTGCCCACCGCAGCCAGCCAAGCATAGTCGGCTTCCCGCTCGTGCTGCCCTCCGCCGCTGGTAGGCTGATGGAGAGGGAGGTGAACGCGTTAAGGTTCCTGGCGTCGCCTGGCGAGCGTCCAAGGGTGTTCGTGCTCGGCGGCGGCAAGGTCAGGGACACGCTAAGGATAATAGAGCACCTGCATGCCAGCAGGTCTGTGGACCGCATACTCACAACTGGTCTAGTGGCTGAGGTGTTCCTTGCAGCTAAGGGGGTCGATATAGGCGCGGTTAACCGGAGGATGCTTGAGGAGAGGGGTCTCCTGTCGCTGATACCCAGGGCGAGGTATATACTC
>CAYZCH010000038.1:0-12824 GCA_964476405.1 uncultured Desulfurococcales archaeon | reverse complement strand
GTGTAGGCACCGGGGGGATGAGCCAGTTCAGGTACCAGAGGAGGCTCAGGGCCGCCATACTGAGGGCGACTAGGAGGATCAAGGAGAAGCTCGATAGGAGTGGGCTGGACTACGACCTCGTGTTTAGGAAGAGTGGGGGCGGCCTGGACAGCGCGGTGTTCATAGTATACGCGCCTAGGGATAGGCTCTACGGCGTCGTCAAGCCCCACCACGGCAGGGACATAGTCATAGACGTGAGGCCGGTCTACTCGAGCCGCATAGTCTTCGAGGCGGCTGGGAGGGGCTCTGCACCCAAGAGGTTCCTCATAGTCGGCATAGACCCCGGCATATCCACAGCCGTGGCAGCCATAGATATCAACGGCTCCCTCGTATTCACCGAGAGTAGGAGGAGCCTGGACAGGCAGGAGATAGTATCAATGATCTACAGGCACGGACAGCCAGTCCTCATAGCCACCGACGTCAAGCCGGCCCCAGACATGGTGAGGAAGCTGGCCTCCATGCTCCGCATACCCCTCTACGAGCCCCCCGGCTCCATGAGCGTCGAGGAGAAGCAGGAGATAGTCGAGGAGTACCTCTCGAAGTCGGAGCTGAGGGTCACTCTCGACAGCCACCAGAGGGACGCACTAGCGGCCGCCCTCAAGGCGTACCAGTCCCTCGAGCCGAAGCTGAGGCAGGCCGAGACGCACGTGGCCCGCCTAGGCCTCGACATAGACAGGGACGCCGTGAAGGCGTGGATAATAAGGGGGGCGAGCATAGCCGAGGCTATAGAGAAGGAGCTCGAGAAGCTGGTCAATGGGTCTGCATGGGAGGAGGTTGTCGTCAAGAGGAGGAGGGTTAGTAGGAGGCAGGAGGAGAAGGAGGGACAGACACACACGGTGAACGAGAAGCTTGTAAAGACCATCGAGGAGCTCGAGGCCGAGAACAGGGCTTTGAGGAGGAGGCTGAGGGAGCTGCAGGAGACCATCAAGAGGCTTGAGGCCGACTACTGGCTCCTCAAGAACGAGTTCGAGAAGACGGTGGAGGTGGAGAGGAAGGTTGCCGAGCTAAGGAGGGAGCTCGACCAGGCCAGGAGGCTAGTGGACGAGCTAAGGAGGGAGGGCAGCGAGGCTAGGAGGATGCTCGAGGAAGTGAAGAGGCTGACTATAAGGGCGTCGAGGGGGGAGGTGGTCATAGGCGCTAGGCTGCGTAAGCTGAGCAGGGAGGAGGTGAGGGCGGTCAGGCAGCTGTTCGGCTCACTCCACGGCATACCCGTATGCGTCGACGAGGCCTACAACGCCGCATGGGCCGAGGCCGCTGAGACGCTTGCAAGGGAGAAGGCCGCATTCATACTACTACCGGGGAGCTCGATGAAGTACGCCAGCGTGTTCGAGGACAAGGGGATCCCCGTGCTCCCCGAGGATGGCAGGGTGTCGGGGAAGATCGGCGAGCTATGCCTCGTCGACCCAGCCGCCTACATCGACGCGGCTAAGAGGGCTGAGGAGCTGAGGGCCCGTGGAGAGGAGAGGAAGACAACCAAGGAGGACATATTGAGGCTGTTCAGGGAGTATAGGCTTAAACGTATGCGCGAGCTCCTAAAAGACCCTGACCTCGCCGCTGACGAGCTTCCTTGTTAACTCCTCGTACTTGTTTAGCTCATCCTCCACGATCGCCTCTATATCGGCGACAGCCGTGTTCGTCAACCCGCCCTCCTCGGGTATCACCTTAACGTTGGCTACTAGGGGCTCGTTGATCGGGTGCCCTATCTGGCTCAACAGCTCGACGTAGACCTCCCTCACGCCCTCAACGTTCCTATGTATCCTGCGGGCCATCAGCATAGCCATGACGTTGTATATTTTGCCGACGTGGCTGACCGGGTTCTTGCCAGCTGTGGCCTCCAGGCTCATGGGCCTCATCGGGGTTATGAGGCCGCACGCCCTGTTACCCCTACCAGTCGCGCCGTCGTCGCCGTGCTCGGCGCTCGTACCGGTCACGGTCAGGTATATTATCCCCTTGTCGGGCTTGTCGCCCGTGTTCACATAGACCTCTACATCGTAGTCTGGGGCTATCTTGGCGGCGAGGTCTAGCACGGCGTCACGTATAGCCTCCTTTACCGCGAGGTAGTGGTCGAGGTCGGGGGTGAGGCCGGCTATCACGGCCGCCGCCACCGTGAGCTCTATCTTCCTACCCCTCCTAAGCCCCATCACCTTCACGTCCTCGCCGACCTCGGGGTTCTTCTGCTTGAACTGGCGGCTGTTGAGGAGCCTCTCGGTCTCATAGACCAGCCTCTCAAGCGTGGAGAAGGGGGCGAACCCGACCCCGACGCTGGTATCGTTGGCTAGGGGCACCTTCTTGCCGAGCTCATATATCCCGACGAGATCCGCGCTGCCGCTCCCAACACGGTAGTCGACTACAACGTGTGCCTCGGGGTCGAGGAACCTGAAGTTGGCCTTGATCCAGTTCTTGACTGCACGCAGTATTATTGGGCCGATGGGGATCTTCTCTATGCTCCCGTCGCTCCTCCTGACCTCTGTCGTCGCGCGGCCAGACACGAGGATGTATATGGGCTTCACGACGTCGCCGCCGCCGAGCCTCGGCCTGGCCTCGCCCCCCACAACCAAGACCTTGTCGAGGTTGTGGTGTAGAATGACGCCGTACTTGTCGAGGTAGTAGCGCGAGAGCAGCTTACTCGACTCCTCCGCCGCGGCGTCGGCGATGTAGTCGGGGTGCCCCAACCCCTTCCTCTCTACGAGCTCGACCATGAGGCTCTCTACGGGCTGCCATTTTACCGTCTCGACTAGGATCGACTTCTTCACGCCCCTGCACCCAAAACGCCCCCTAGATGCCGCGGATATAAGGACTTGCTAGCCCGGTGACGCCCAGCCTCAACCGCCCTGCATCACTATCTCGTAGTCGACGCTGACGAAGAGTATCTGGCTCCCCCTTATCAGCACCCTGCCGTACTTCACCTTGGGCTCCCCGTTCTCCCCCACCTCCATGCAGTCCGACAGTACGAGGTTCATCGTGCTATCAGTCATCTCGAGCTTCCCAACGTACTCGGAGCCGTCCTTTAGCTTCACGAGCACAGTCCTATTCACAGCCTCCCTTAGAACGCGTAGGGGGCTAACCTTCTGGGTTCTCTGCGAGGCCACTGCACTCCACCTCCATCAAAACACACGGCTCACTCAGGGCCCATACCACCCTGCTGTCGTGGCTTCCCAAGCCACTATGTAGCTTAAAAACATTAATACTAATCGCTTACGGTGCTGCGCTTCAGGGACTCAAGGCTCCTCCGGAGGGCCTCGAGCACCTCGCCGGGCTCCCTGAACCTCTTCACTATCCTGAGCAGCGGGTAGTCGGGGAGGCTCGTGTCAAGCTCATACTCTAGCCCGCCGCCGAGGCCTAGCATTAGGCGTAGCGCTGTACGGTACTGCGACGCGTAGTAGTCGACGTCCCCCGGCCCGGCATCCGGCGTCGGGAGGCTCACCGACGCGGTGACGGTTATCGAGCCATCCTCCTCGACGACCTCAGCCACAACATCGCCTACGTGTATCCTCACCGACTCCTCGACCTCGAAGCTCACGCCGAGGCTGCTGAGCAACGCCTTCAGCTCCTCGACCCAGCCCATAACACCCACCCCTCCGGCAAGCCCCTTGTTGAGGGAAAGCGAAATATATCTATAGGGATAGAGCGGGCATCGGCGTAGGGTCTTGAGCGTAAAGGTCGAGAAGCTCATCCTCGTGACCGCGAAGCACATGCCGCAGCACAAGTACTTCGTCAGCGTGGCGGAGGACTTGGCAAAGGAGCTCGGCGTAGAGCTCGAGACCAGGTATGAGGACTACGCCTTCCTAGCCGACTACGGGGAGAAGGACGAGTACGACATGCCATGGACCCCCCAGCTCCTCGCCAAGCTGAGCGATGGGAGGATAGTCCCGATACTGACCAGGCTGCCGTTCAGCACAGACACCCTACAGTTCCAGCTGGGGAAGGCTAAGGAGCAGGCTCTTGAGAGGCTGCGCAGCTACGGGGTCGAGGTCTAGGGGGAGAAACTAGTAGAGTTTATCGAAGATTTTTACGTGCTCCTTCTCGTACAGCACTATCCTGGAGAGGTAGACGTCATCGAAGATTATCGCCTGGGCCGGGCAGAGGAATGCGCACTGCAGGCACTCTATGCAGTTCTCCGGCCTGCTGGGCACAGGCTTCCCGTCGGAGACAGTGTATACTTTCCCTGGGGCGTTGCAGACCTCGACGCAGTTCAGGCAGCCCTTACACCTCTCATAGTCGATCCTTATGGAGACCATCAGCCCTCACCTCCAGACAACTCTGACGATGCACGCTGCGCATGAGAGGCAGGGGTTGTAGGCCCTCGCGACGATGCTGGCCGTCTCGGCCACCTCCCTCTCCGTCTTCGGTTTCACCTCCTCAAGGGCTGCCACTATATCCCTCTCCAGCGCCTCGGTGTTTATAGCGGTGGGGGTGAGCACCTCGACTCTCCGCGCATCGCCTGCGACGCTGTAACTGTGCAGTAGGAGTCCACGCGGCGCCTCAACGACGCCGCCCGGCCTGGCCCTGAAAGGCTCCGGCGTCCACCCCTCCGAGAGCAGCTTACACGTCTCCCCCAGCTCCGCGAGCCTTGAGGAGTGGTAGAGGAGCGGCGACTCGGAGTACTCCCTGAGCTCGGATGCTGTGATGGAGCCACGCGCCAGACTCCTAGCAAGCGGGCCGGTGCGGTATGGTGGCTCGTGGCGCGGCGCCCTTATGTAGCCGTGGCCGCCCAGCCTCCTCGACGACAGCAGCTCCCCCGGCTCGACCCTGGAGCCGTCCAGAGGGTTGACGGGGTCTCCGGAGACGAGTCCCCCTCCCCGTAGGGCTATGTAGGTGTACGAGGAGCCTGGGTAGAGGCCCGAGTACTCCCTCAGCATCTCCTCGGCGAGGCCCCTCCCCTCGTCAACGAGGTTGAGGGTCTCTGAGGCCAGTCTCGCCGCGTCGCCTGCCACCCTGCCCGCCACCTCGTCTATGCCCGGCACCGAGCCTATGAAGCCTAGCATCGGGTGCACCGGGTCCCCGAACGCCCTCGCTACGAGCATCATCCATTCGCTGAAGAGCTTGAGGGCCCTCACCCTCAGCTTCTCGACCACGTCACGCCTCCCGGTGAGCTTCCCGACGTCGCTGCTGCACATGACGAAGAAGTGTAGCAGGTTATCCACCAGGTGCTGGATCGTGTTGGCGTACTCGAGTGTTGCGGCTGCCTCCGGCTCCAGCTCCACCCCCTTAACCCTGTATATCTCCTTGAGCGAGGCGATGTAGTGGCTTATGAAGCATATACCGCATATCCTCGACGCTACCAGCGGGAGCCTGTACAGCGGCTGCCTCTCCATAACCCTCTCGATGGCCCTGTAGTCGAGGCCCAGGAACCTGGCGTTGTAGCCGCCGTCAACCTCCACTATGATCCTGGCCTCGCCCTCAACCCTCTCAAGGTCGACGATAACCCTGCCCAACGCCGCTCACCTCCTACTCACGTATGCGAGCAGCCTCGACCCAGGCTTAGACAACATGACCTGGGACGAGGAGGTGAACGTGTGGGAGAGGTACCCGTGGAGCGCCTCCTCAAGCGCCCTGCGGCACTCCCCGTAGCTCCTGCCGCTGAGCGCGGAGACCACGTGTGCGAGCTTGTCGACGGGCGTGACGCCCCTCATCAGTATGAGGTCTAGCGCCGGCCCGGCGCACCCGGCGCAGGGCACCGACTTGGTGCAGTGCGCGCCGCAGCCCCCCATAGTCACGGGGCCCAGGCAGATGACGCCCTGGCTTAGGAAACACGTCTCAGGGTCTATGCTGGCGGGGTTGAAGTCCACACGGAACCTGAGCTCCTTTATGGGCTTCATCCTCCTCCTGCACTGCGAGCAGACCGATATCCATGACTTCTCCGGTCTCCCGCCGATGCCCAGAAGCCCTGCCAGGGTCTCTGCAAGCATGTTTATCGGTGGGGGGCACCTCGGGATAGCCGCGTCGACCTCAACGACCTCGGTAACGGGGCGGGGTGTCGTCTCTGAGGGGAGGCCGGGCTCGGCGTGGCGTGTCTCCCTTGCAAGCGTCAGCCTCCTGATCCCCTGCAGCCCGCCGTAGACCGCACAGGTGCCGAGCGCTATGATCCTCCCCGCCCTCTCCCTGAGCAGCTTGAGGAGCCTCACGTGTTCCTCGTTGGACACGCTGCCCTCCACGACCGCGACGTCCACCTCCTCGCCGCGCCACCTCCCGTCTATGAATGGTTCGGCCACGACCTCGACCCCCCTGGACTGCAGCCATGGTAGTAGGGTCAGGAAGGATACCTGGCACCCGTTGCAGGAGGAGAGTGACACGAACGCTAGCCTCAACAACCCGGTCACCTCCTAGACAAGTGGATTACGCATTCACCGGCCCCCCTCTCAACCCCGAGTATCCTCACGGAGGAGCCGGTGGCCTCGGAGAGGAACCCCTCCACGAAGGCCTTCACGGACGAGCAGAGCAGCTCCCTGCCTAGGCCGTGGAGCGGGCATCCTTTGATGACGAGCCTCCCCGCCTCCACGGCGACGTCTAAGCCCAGCTCCTTTGAGAGCAGCGAGGCCGCGTCCTCGAGCCTAGGGGTCATGGGGTGGAGCCTGGCGCGGAGCCCCCCATACCTCTTGGAGCTGAGCCTGAGCGCAGCGGCTGCACCCGGCCCGGCGGCCCGCTCGACGAGCTCGGAGAGGCTTGAGGCCAGGGATGTGAGATCCTCGAGCACGCGTCTAGCGTACTCCTCCGGTGCCTCCTCGATCTCACGGTATATGTGGAACCTGGACGCCCCACTGATACGCTTAGATGACCTGGGCCTGACCAGGTATAGGCACGCGTTGGGGCCATGCGCCTTCGGCTCCGCCTCGACCGGGACGCCCATACTCTTACCGACGTAGCCCTCTATGACCCCCTTAGCTATCCTGCAGAGGACGGTCTCCGCTATCGGGAGCCCCTCGAACATGCAGACTTGTCTGACGGGGCAGTCCCTGACTATGACGCTGACAGCCGAGTCGTTGACGCTGTAAGTCTCCATACTCCATGAAGTCTTCCTCGATATTTCCTTCAAGGCCTCGTTGAAGCCCTCCACGGGGCCAGCAGCTATTGACGCGCCGAGCCTCCTTGCAGTTATCGCTAGGAGGCTGCCGGCACCCATACCTAGTAGTTTCGGGAGCTCGTAGGCTAGAGCCGCCAACAGCCTAGAGTACAGCTTCATCTTCCGCTGCTTATCGTCGCTCACGGGTACCAGGCTGCGGCGGAGCAGCTGATAGTACGTCGGCACGGCATGATCCCGGTAGCATTAGAAGATTAGAAGATACGCGTAGAAAATCTTTCTGCAATAGAAGCTTCTTACAAGTATTTTCCTTGTCAAACCATATACTTTCCAGCATTATCAAAGCCACGGAGATTATAACTCCATAGAAGCCCCTCCACCCGTGGGGCTGCTGCATGACGCGTGGAGGGGAGGAGGTAACTGTAGTGTGGTGGATGCATGCATGCATAGAGCTCATCTACAGGGGCAAACACCTCTTCATAGACCCCCACGACGGCGGCAGCATAGGGGTTGGAGTACCTAAGCCGCCTCGCCGGGCGGACTACGTGCTGGTGACACATAACCACTACGACCACAACGCGGCAGAGACTGTAGCTAAGCCGGACGCACAAGTGGTTATGGAGAGGGAGGGCGTCTTTCAGCTCGGCCCCTTCCAAGTCAAGGGGTTAAAGGTGCCGCACGACGAGTTCAACGGCTCGCTGAGGGGGTGGGTCACGGCCTACATGGTTGAGGCCGGGGGCCTGAGGCTCCTCCACCTAGGCGACATAGGGGCCTGGCCCAGGGAGGATGAGCTCGAGGCCATGAGGGGTGTGGACGTGGTCTTCGTCCCGGCGGGCGACGTCTACACGCTGCCGGTTCCCAAGGCAGTCAAGCTCGTCGAGGAGATAGGCGCCAGGATAGTCGTGCCGATACACTACTGGCTGCCCGGAATACACCTACCCCTCGAGCCCCTAGACCGCTTCCTCTCTGAGGCCAGGAGGATGGCCAGGGTAAGGCTGGACACGAACGAGTTCAGGGTGAGCAGGGACACGCTGCCAGAGAGGCAGACGCTGGTAGTCCCCGCCCCGCCAAGAAGGGGGTGAGGCTGCGGCCTCGCTGGGCCTCCTCACACCCCAGCCGGGGTCAGTGTCGGTGGCTCACCTCAACGCCTCCAAGCCCCACACCCCTGGTGAACCCTAAATAATCCTAGACAGGGTGGAGTCGGGGCAGGGGGTTGAATGCCGGTGGAGGTCTCTCCGCTGAGCCTGCTCGACGCCCTAAGCAGCGGCCGCGGGGAGGAGCTCGCCAAGAGTATCAGGGAGAGCGACTACGTGGTGTTCAGGGCATATATGCTTCCGCGGCCACAGCTCAAGGTCAGGACGTGGGCTAGGAGGCTTGTCAGGCTAGGCGAGGGCGAGTTAGCGAGGCTGGAGTATTCATTGTTCTACGCGCTCTACCGCGCCGCCAAGGAGGGTAGGAGGCCCACGTTCAGGGAGTACGCGGATCTCGCCGGCAACTGGAGGGCTGCGGCCGGGTACCTAGTCGAGCTTTGGAGGAGCGGGCTGGTCAGCTTCTCCGACGAGTCGAGGATACTAGACCTCTATACAGCGTACGCCACGATAAGGAGGAAGGGGTACGCGAGGAGGATATCAAGGTGCCTCAACCTCGAATACACCGTAGACAAGGGCTCCCTCGAGAAGCAGCCCTACGACGACATTAAATGCATATACTACGACGGTAAACTGCTATGCAAATACATCGTGTCAAGCCTCCCAAGGAGCCAGGCGAAGGCGGAGGTCAGAGCCGCGGCCGACGCACTCTTTAAGCAGTAGGCGTAGCCGTCAACACCAAGGGGCGTGTGCTGAGGAATCCGGGAGCGTAGCCCCAGGCAACTGCGGGCCTGGAACTGGGGGCATGCAGAACGCATACTAGGCTGAAGCCCCCGCCAAACCCTTATACATGGAGGCGGCAGGGGATCACCGCTCCATGAGGATAGGCGGCGTGTTCTTCGAGAAGGCTGAGGGAGGTGTAGCGAGGAGGGCTGCGCGGTTCGATCATGTAGTCCTCTACGGTGACCCAGTCCTCCTCCGTGACAGGCTCGACGCCTACCACGCCCTCGGAGTGGACGCCCATCTCCTGCCGGTCACGGTCTCGGATGCGCCGAGCCTGCCGGAGCTCCTGGCGCACATAGGTCTCCTTAGGAGGCTTTCGAGGAGGGGAGGGGTGCTCGTTGAGGGACACGGGGTTGAGGGCTTAGTGGCCGCTGCGCTACTCATAGCCGAGGGCGTGGGGGGTGTCGGCAGGGTCATCGGCTACCTCGCACGCCACGGCTACTCCGCAGCCTATAACCCCCTGCAGCTCAGGCTCCTAGCACTCCTAGACTACCTGGCTGAGTGGATGGATGTCCGGAGGGAGGCTGACGAAGCCAGGGGAGGGGGGTTCTGGGAGGCTGACCTAGCCGTGGAGAACGCCTACATGATTGGAGGCTTCATGCCGCTGTCGCCTGCCAGGGTGTATAGAGCTGCTCTCGGCGCTGGGAACCCGAGGAGCGACGTGGAGAGGCTCGCCGTCGAGGCCGCCAGAATTCTAGCCCCCCGCGTGAGGGTCGTAGCCGTTGAGGCGGGCTACGAGGAGCTCACCGTCAGGCTCGGCTGCATAGACCCTGGGGGCTGCTTGGGGGCGGCCGGGGCCGCCGAGAAGCTATACGGTAAACTGGCCAGGTGGCTTAGCCTGAGGGGTGTAAGGGTTGTCGTCGAGAACCCCGCCGAGGCCGCGTGCAGGGCCTACGGCTACCTTGACAGGGAGATGTGCGGTGGTCCGGGTAGGGATGGATGAGGCTGGCCGAGGCCCGCTCCTCGGCCCGATGGTGGTCGCCGCCGTCGCTGCGCCGCCGCGGGTCTTCGGGGAGCTCGTCGGGGCGGGGGTGAGGGACAGTAAGGAGTTGTGTAGGGGGAGGAGGGAGGAGCTTTACCGGGTGATACTCTCCAAGGCGTGCTACGTCGGCGCGGCGTACGTCCCGCCAGACGTCATCGACTCGGTCAACCTCAATACCCTCGAGAGGGATACATTCGCCTACCTGTTATCCAGGGTGATGGTTTTCGCCGGGAGGGTTGAGAGGGTGGTCGTGGACGCCGTTGGCAGCCCCGCCAAGATAGTGGAGTCTCTCAGGAGGACGGGGTATAGTGGCGAGGTGGTGGCCGAGCCGGGGGCGGACAAGAGGTACGTGGAGGTTTCGGCGGCCAGTATAGTGGCGAAGGTGCTTAGGGACAGGGCCGTCGACGAGCTAAGGGAGAGGTATGGTGTGAGGGGGAGCGGGTACCCGACCGACCCCGAGACGTTAGAGTGGCTTAGGGAGGCGTACGCCGCTGCACCCGAGAACCCGCCCCCCTTTATAAGGAGGAGCTGGGGGACGCTCAGGAGGTACGCTCCACGTTGGTATAGGCCTAAGAAGGCTGCTGCGCCGGGGTTGACTCTCGACTACTTCCTCTCATCCTCCCGGCCGAAGAGGAGGCGTGAGAGGAGGGAGTAGGCGTCCTCTATGGGGAGCAGCCCCTTGTCGCCGGCCGCCACGGTTCCCTCCGGGTCGTAGACCGCGAACACGCCGTACCAGTCATGCATCGCGTCGTCCGGGCCCCTATCATTCTCCGCCAGGTAGTTGCTTGGCCAGCCGATTGTGCCGGCCGGCCTCCAGTTGAGGTCGTCGAGGTAGAGCATTAGGTCGGGTGGATCCCCCCTCACCTCCGGGTAGACGTCCGCCGGCCTGTCAACGATGTTCCTCCATGGCTCTCCGCCCGGCCCCCTTATCGAGGATAGCGCCCCTGCAAGCTCCTTGACGAAGTCCTCGTACTCCTCCCTGGAGACTACACCCTTGGGTTCACGCCCCTCGAGGTTCACGAAGACCCTTGAATAGTAGCCTCCCCAGGCCCAGGCGGTCGTCCTCCCCCAGTCTATCATGTCTGCTGTGAGGTCTGCGCCAGGCCTCTCAGGCTCCCTCCGCAGCGCTAGGAAGCCCTCCTCGCGGAGCCACTGGTTTACCGCGAAGGCGCCGTGCATGGGCTTGACGCCGTGGTCTGAGGCTATCACTATTATCGCGTCGCCGAGGCTCCTCGACACCTTCTCGAGCCACGAGTCTATCATCGAGTATACTTTCGGTATGACGCTGCTGTAGACGGGGTGCTCCTCGTGCCTCGGGTGCCTCTTGTCGAAGTACCTCCAGAACGCGTGGTGCGCCCTGTCGACGCCTATCTCGACGTATGCTACGAAGTCCCATGTCTTCCTCTGCAGCAGGTACTCCATGGCTTTCAAGTGTTTCTCGAGCATGCTGAAAAGCTCCCTCATAACCCTGTCCTTCTCACTGCTACGGTACAGTATGTCGAATATCATGGGGCCGATCCTTTCCTCTAGCTCCCTCTTCAGCCACGGCGGCCACGTGTACCTTTTCTCGGGCCCCGGCGTCGTGAAGTCCGTGACCATGAATCCGTTGACGGGCTTCGGCGGATACGTTGGGGGGACCCCGAAGACCCCTACCCTGAGCCCCCTCCTGGACGCCACCTCCCAGAGGGTCGGGTGCTTGATGTACCTGGAGTTGACTATGTATGCGTCGAAGCTGCCCGGCCTCCTGTGCCTGAATCCGTAGATGCCTAGCTCGCCGGGCGTCCTCCCCGTGAACATGACCATCCATGCAGGCACGGTTATCGGCGGCTTGCAGCTTCTAAGCACATACCTCGCGGAGTCCTCCACGATGCCCTTTATGTAGCTGAACCCTCCGCCGTCGTTGCCCTCGTAGAGGACGTATGGCGGCAGGGAGTCGAGCCCGAGTACGAGCAGCCTCCGGTGGCGTGTCACGCGCCCATACCTCCCCTGAGGATGTCCTCGAGGAGGCTTACAACCTTATCCACGTTACAGCCGGCGAGCCTCTCAACAGCGAACACTCTGTCCTTGCCGCCGATGGTGGCTCCTGGGCAGACGCTCCTAACCACGCGCCTAGCCTCATCGAGGAGGAGGCCTGGCCTCAGCTTGGAGCTCCTAACGTATACTATGACGTCGCCGAGCTTCTTCACTGATGCAACAAGGATTACTATCTTCGATGGGTTCTCGGTAGCCAGCCTCCTCCCTATCATCGTGTGCAGGGGGTTTACGAGGCTGACCCTGCAGCGGACAATGCCCTGCCCCTCGACGCAGAGCATGCCGCTGATCGCCCTATGGTACTCCGACTCCACCTCCCCCCTAGACCGGCGCAGCACCTCGTCCCCGGTAACGCCGCCGACGCCCAGGGCCGCCAGGAGCCTCACCCCGCGGAGCACGCAGCGCTCATCCACCCTCCTGTAGCAGGAGTCTAGGAGCTCGGCGGCTAGCCTCGCCTCCCCAGGCTCGACGCCCGACAGGGAGGAGAGCTCGTCGACGATCCCCGGCAGCGACTCCTCGGCGTCCGGCCTGTCCCCCATGACCCCAACCAGCGCCAGGTCGGGGTGGAGGCCCGTCACGCGGTAGAGCAGGTAGCTGGTGGACGGCCACTCGTCCTCCGAGCCGCCCCCGGCGACGGGGTTGCATACCGTGACCCGGGTTGGCGGCCTACCCGTCACCCTGTGGTGGTCGATTACGAGGACTGGGCGGGGGGCGTGTAGGCGGCCGTACTCGTCTAGGGGTATGCCGTAGTCTAGTACGAGTAGTGTGTCGCCGCACCAGGCGGGGTGTATCGCTGACGCGCTATACTCTAGTATGTCTGGGGTGCCCACCCTGCAGACCCTGCCCCCAGCGACCCTGAGCACATGCGCCGCCGAGGCTATAC
>CAYZCH010000037.1:0-8025 GCA_964476405.1 uncultured Desulfurococcales archaeon | reverse complement strand
CCACCTTCCAGACCCTCTCGGCAACCCCTCCACCGAGCCTCCTCCACCAGCTCATCCTGTCGAGTCCGTAGGGGTAAACACTCACAATAACACGCCCCCCACACCTGAGAACCTCAACGACGACGTCCGGCCTCCCGGAGTCCCCGGCTACATAGGGCAGCACGCGTCTCGCCCAGGAGTCCAATACAACGCCGACCCTGCCAAGCCCCCTAGCCCTGCCGACGACCCCCTCGACGAGGCTTGGGAGTGTGAGGGGGGCGGACTCGGCACTGTCGACACCTACGACTGGCAATACACGGTTAACGTATGCTGGCGGGTCACGTTCGAGCAGGAGGAGTATGCGGTTTAGGGGCAGGCTGCTCCAGAGGAGGATGCGGGTTCTAGGCGAGCCACAGGGCTCCACGTATACGAGGTCATCGTAGGGGTAGACTGTGTCGCCTAGCTCGAGGATAGCCCTCTCAACGCGCCTAAGCCCCGTTGTCGCTAGGAGGCGAAGCATGCCCACAACACTCCCTCAACGGGCACACACTACACCTGGGCCGCCGGGGCCTGCAATAGATCCTCCCAATACTTATCAACTTGACATGCGCCTCAAGCAGGGCTCCAGGATCCTTGACTACCGAGAGGAATGCACGTCGAATACTCCTATACGTCCTACCTATACACACCCTGGAGCAGACACGCATTATATGGGTGTCAACGGGGAAGGAGGGCAACCCACAGTACATTAAGAGGACGAGATCCGCGGTCTTATCGCCAACCCCCTTAATCGAGAGCAGAAACCTCCTAGCCTCCTCCACCCCGAGCCTGCACACCCAGTCCCCCATACGTCCATCAATAAACATGCGTGCAAGCTCTACTATCCTCCCAGCCCTCTGCTCTGCAAGCCCGGCAACACGTATGAGGCTCTTAACACCGTCAACCCCCTCCTCAACAACCCTAGCCGGATCCATCCCCGTGGCCTTGGCTAGTGCCTCGAACGCCCTCAACGCGTTCTTATCGCTAGTGTTCTGAGACAGTATGACTGCAACCATAAACCCGAACAAGCCGTATTTAAGTGCACGTGGCGCGACAAAAACCCCCTCCGGACTCACACCCCGTAACGCGGAGACCACGCACTTCACACGATCCAGGCTCCCGGCCTCACCGCACGCCTTCCCGGGAACCTCGCATCACCCGCTAACTCCTCCTCGATCCTCAGAAGCTCATTATACTTAGCAGTCCTCTCGCCACGTGCAGGCGCACCGGTCTTTATAAGACCACTATTAACACCCACTGCAAGGTGAGCTATCGTCGTATCCTCAGTCTCCCCACTCCTATGGCTAATTATAGCCCTCATACCGTTCCTGTGAAGAGTCTCTATGAAGTCTAGCGCCTCGCTCAGGGTTCCAACCTGGTTAACCTTGACTATCGCGGCCGTGGTTGACCCAATACTAATACCCTTCCTCAGCCTCTCAACATTGGTTACATAGAGGTCGTCACCGACTATCAGCACTTTAGAGCCTATACGCTTCCTCAGCTCCGCAAACCCCTCAAAATCCTCCTCCATGAACGGATCCTCTATACTAGTAATCGGGTACTCGTCGACGAGGCTGATATAGTATTCAAGTAGCTCGTCCCTATCAAGCTCCATCCCGTCAACAATATATACGCCGTCACGATAGAACTGTGAAGCCGCTGCATCCAAGGCCAGCAGCACATCGCCGCCGGGCTCGTAGCCTGCACGCTTAATGGCCTCCACAAGCGCGTTTAGGGCCTCTCTCGACGTCTTCATGGGCGGTGCAAAACCGCCCTCATCACCAACGTTTATGGCTGAGGGGCCGTACACCTGCTTCAAGTACGATTTAAGCTCATGGTATACCTCGACCGCTATCCGGAGAGCCTCGGAGAACTTATCGGCACCGACAGGCACTATCATAAACTCCTGGAAGGCAAGCTCGTTGCCTGCATGCACCCCGCCATTAATTATATTGAGCATGGGGACAGGCATTACCCTCGCATTACACCCTCCAATATACATGTAGAGTGGTATGCCGAGGCTGCAGGCAGCGGCCTTAGCCACAGCCAGCGATGTCGCAACGATAGCGTTCCCGCCCAGCCTCGACTTGTTCGGGGTTCCATCTAGCTCGATCAACCTCCTATCAATACTCCTCTGCCTACGGACATCCATACCTATAATAGCTGGCCCAATGATCTCATTGACGTTCCTCACAGCCCTCCTGACACCCTTACCATGAAACTCCCTCCCACCATCCCTTACCTCGACAGCCTCATGCCTACCCCGAGAAGCACCCGCCGGCGCGGCCGCCCTACCGAAGCCACCACCCTGCGTATAGACGTCGACCTCGACGGTGGGGTTTCCTCGAGAGTCTAGTATCATGCGCCCCCTTACAGCAGAGATTAAGTAAGCTTCTCTACCCATAGCCTGCTGAGCCTCCATAAGCGGGTGTGTGGAAATGCGTATATTAATCATTGGAGCCGGACAAGTCGGCTCCAACCTAGCGAAGATGCTTGTCGAGAGGGGGCACGACGTTATAATAGTCGATAAAGACAGTGATAGATGCGAGGCACTCGCCTCAGAAGTGGATGTACAGGCCATAGCAAGGGACGCGACAGACCCAGCCCTCTACGAGGAGATAGACTTAGCTACAATGGACATAGTAGTGGCCGTGACAAACAAGGACGAGGTGAACCTGCTAGCCTCAATGATAGCCAGGGATTACGGCGTACCACGCATAATAGCTAGGGTGCGCGACCCCCGCACCGCCCTACTCTTCGAGAAGCTCGGAGTAGAGTTCGTCATAGTGGAGCCGCTGCTCACGGCGAAGACCATAGAGTCGATCATCGAGGGCAAGTACGGTGTCATACAGATAGTGCCTATATTCACCGGCAACTACGTACTCGTGTCACTAACGATAACGGAGAACGACTCCTGTGTCGGGAGGCCACTCGACGAGGTACCATACCCGCGTGACAAAGCAAAGATACTCGCAGTGTTCACGGGCGATCACTTCGCGGACCCTATGGAGGTGGAGGCGTTGAGGCCAAACTATGAAGTCATAGCACTAGTGAGGAAGGATTCCATCGAAGAATTCATTCAAGCTTTTAGATAACCGCACCCCCTAGGGTAAGGCTAACCGGGCCGATGAGCCATGGTGGGCGAGAACATACTAAACATGACGGGGCTGAAATACATCACTGACTTGTTCAAGGCCATTTATGGCGCAGAGGTACTCCCCTTCTTCAATATCCTAGTATCTATAATAGTGACCATAGTCATAGCGGTCATAGTGTTGAAGCTCACAAACTCACTCATATCAAGGCTGATGAGGAGAGGAATCATACCAAAGCCTGTGGCCGAGCGGGCGAAGAAAGCAATATCAATAACCATATACTTGATAGTAGCACTAACAATCATATACGAGCTAACACGCGTACACGAGCTCCTCTACCTATGGATAGGCATGATACTCGTAGTCATGCTGGCCAACTGGAGCATACTAGCAGACTTCATATCCTACTTCATGTTAACCACATCGGTAGGTCTCAGGATAGGCGACTACATAGAGATCCCCGGCACAGGCATCACCGGAAGAGTCGCAGACATAGGGCTAGCATACACTAAAATCAAGACTGGAAGCGGGGCACTCCTCTTCCTACCAAACCACTATATAGTGATGAAGCCACTGAAGAGACACACGCCAGAGGAGACCAGCGTCTGCCTAGAAGTAACAGTCACCGCTGACAACACCTCAGCACTCACAGACGTCGAGAAGAAGCTCAGAGACACCATAACAATAAGGTTCAAGAACCTCGTCAAGCCAAGGCTAATGAAGATAGTGCTAAGGAGGGTTGCAAGCAACGAGGCAAACTATGAAGTATGCCTTCCAATAGTGGGCCTCGAGGGCCGCGAACAAGTAGTCAATAGCCTCATGAAGCAGCTAGCATCAGCATTGTCCGAGTATAAGGCCGAAATAAAGGTTAAGACTTGAAGAACACCGACACAGCGGGGAACGGGAGGAGAGGCGGGGAAGCCGTGCCGAGGAGAAAGAGGAACCCGTTTACATGCCCTATATGCGGGACGCGAGCAGAGCCTAAGAAGACATGGCAGCTGGTGTCGCCATTCCCTGACTCGAAGGGAAGGATAACAGTGACGATAATGGGTAGCTTCGAGTGCCCGAAGTGCGGGCATAAGTGGAGAGGAGTCGTATCGAAGCTGAAGGTGGGAGGCGAGGAGCCTACAGAGAGGGGAGGAGGCGAGGAGAAGAGGGAGGAGGGCCCCGTCTTCGAGATAGACATAGACGAGGACTAGCCTGCCCGGGCGGACACTCTTGAGCACGAAAACAGACCTGATAGCAGCCTTCATAGTGATAATTGTAATCGTACTAGGAGTCCTCGTCATACCTAGGATGCTGGGTGTACAATACCCCCTCGTGGTCGTCGAGGGCAGGAGCATGCTACCACTACTCGTGAGCGGGGATCTCGTGATAACGACGAGGGCGAGCCACGTGGCCGTCGGAGACATAATAGTGTACAAGTCGTGCACGAGCCCCGGGAGCTTCATAATACACAGAGTAGTCGACATAATACGCAGAGGAGGCGAGATCTTCTACGTGACGAAGGGGGACAACAACCCCTACCTGGACAGCGCGCTCGGCGAGTTCAGGACGGCCAGCTGCAGCCTCTGGGCACCAGGCGTGCCCCAGCAGAGGGTCGTCGGCAAGGTGCTAATGGTGCATGTTGATAAGACAGAGTATGTCGTTAAGATACCACTACTGGGAAGCATCCTGCTGGAGCTGAAGAGCCTCATCTAGACCTTTTCTCGAGGAGCCAGCAGGCGACGTCCCGGACGAGCTCACCAGCCATCTTCATCTTACAGATAGACTCAAGGTACTCCTCCCTACTCTTCCCCGTCCTAGTCCTCCACTCCCCCTCCGCCTCCCTAAGGCGGCTGAGGGCGGCCTGGTGTAGTTCACAGAGCCCATCACCGGCTACCGGCCTTCTACATATCGCGCACTTCTCTCCCGGCTCTATCAGGCCTGCATGAGCCGCTATCGTGTAACCTATAATCCTCAGCTTCTCCTCGTTAACCGACTCTATTATAGATGCTATGACTTTCTTGGCCGACTCTATTACCGAGTCGGCGGCCAGCCTACCCATCATTATCGCTTCAAGCATCGACTCAAACTCCCTTGTCAGTTCGACGCTGACGAGCTTCGGTACGAAGCGTTCAAGGGCGCGCGCCACCGCGTATCCCAGATCGGTTACGCGGAGCCCGCCGCGCTGCTGCTTAACATACCCGCGTTTAACCAGGAGCTCCACTATCCTGGCGCGCGTAGACTTAGTGCCTATGTTGACCCTCTCCATCCATTTAACAAGCGATGCTTTACTATACCTTGAGGGCCTTGAAGAATACTGCGTCACTACCCTGACGCCACGAACAGGCACAACCTCGCCCCGACGAAGCCTCGGCACAGCCTTCTCCCTAGGCGCCGAGAAGGGATAGTATTCCAGCCAGCCAGCCTCCAGGACGCGCAGGCCGGTGAGCGACGCCACGAGCACCCCGGAGCGTAGCTTCAGCGTCACTGATTCCACCCTGGCGGGCTTAGCCATTGAGGCTAGAAACCTGCGGACTACGAGGTCGTAGACGCGCTGCTCCTCCCTGGTGAGACGCCTCTCAGGAGCCAGGCCCGTCGGATGTATCGCTGGATGCGCAGGGTCGGTCTTCCTACCCCTCCTGGGTCTGAGGACACCGCCTGTCTCTCTGAGCAGCCTTGATACTAGTGGACGGTATGTAGGCTGCTTGGAGAGCCCGTGGACTATCTTCGCGACATCTATCGTCGGAGGTATGACCTGGCTGTCTGTCCTCGGGTAGCTTATGAGCGCGTCCAAGTAGAGCTGCTCCGCGATCCTCTGGACGGTGTAGGGAGACATACCATAGATCCTCGCAGCCTCCGCCTGCAGGTCGCCGAGGTTGAACGGCGGAGGAGGAGGCAGGTGCCTCGTCTCGGCCCCGTAGAACTCAACAACCATGCCTTTCCTCCTCCGGAGCCCCGCGGCCGCGGAGTCTGCTTCACTGCGCCGCGTGAATACGGGGCTAAGCTTCACCTTCACGTCTCCCCCCGGCAGCCTGAGCACGGCCTCCACGACGAAGCTTGGCATGGGGACGTGTAGCCTGCACGATAAATCCCTCCTTACGACCTCGAGGAGCGTCGGAGACTGCACCCTGCCAGCGCTCAGAATCACCCGCCTGCCAGCACGACGCACAGCCTCCATCAACAACCTGCTGACATTAATGCCCCATAGCCAGTCAAGGATGTGTCTGGCCCTGCCAGCCTCTATCATCGGGTAATCGAGGGGTTCAAGGTTATTAAACGCCCTCACTATATCCTCCCTAGTCAACGTCGAAAACTTCATCCGCTTAGCCCTCCTGGGGTCGCCGAGAAACTTTATGATCAAGTAGCCTATGAGCGAGCCCTCGATATCATAGTCGCATGCATTGATGTACAACCTGGCCCTGGAGCATAGGCTCCTCAACGCGTTGAAGTACTTCCTAGCATACGAGGAGCCCTTCTCGACGAGCCAGATCGGCCTCCACTCGTAAGCGAATACTGGAGGCGGGCCTGGCGGGGCATGCAGGCCGTAGAGGTGGCCGACGCTCGGCGCAACAACACACCTGCCGAGCCTACAGGGGAACTCCCAGCACGTAACGCCATAGATCCTGCGCCGCGTACCCCTGCCTCCGCTCAGAGCCTCAGCGATACGCCTAGCCGCCTGCGGCTTCTCAGCAATTATAAGCACTATACCGGGGGGCGTCAACTGCGCTTATCCCGCTGACCAGCACCCTGCGTGGAGGGGGTTACAAGCCACTGGATGGGTATTAGCTGTATATCCCCGCCCCTCCGGTACCTCACGATAGTCATCGGCAGTATTCCTGCCTCAAGCTCGCGTTTAGCTATCCTTACAGGATCCTCCCTCTCATCCGGCGGTAAGCTCTCAACATCGATGAGCGGCGGCGCACCCATACTTATCTGGAGGGCGCGCGCCCCTATCACCCTGGCACGCTCAAACCGTGTAAGCCTTGGAGGACCTATACGTACTCTCCCGCTTCGACGGTAGATGCTGAACGCCAAGGCCTAATCACCGCCGGCCAGAAAGGGGCTTGAGCCTCCTCCCCTTAAAAACAGCCCTTTAGCCACATAATTAGAGGTGTTACGGCGGGCTAAAAGACTGGGCCTTGCTTACTCCTTCTTCCCCTTCTTCTCCTCCTTCTTGGGGGCGGCGGCTATCACGTCGTCTATCTTGAGTATCGTCGTTGCTGCCTCGGTCGCGCTCTTCAACACCTGCTCCTTCACGAGTATGGGCTCGATCACGTTCCTCTCGAGCATGTCGTCGACAACCTTACCCTCCAGCACGTCAACGCCCGCGAACTTCTTACCCTCGGCATGAAGCTTCCTTAGCTCCATGAGAGTCTCTAGTGCATCCATGCCTGCACTCTCAGCCAGTATCATCGGTATCTCCTCGAGGGCATCGGCGAACGCCTCTATGGCGAGCTGCTCCTTGCCACCGACCTGGCTCGCGTACTTCCTTAGCCTCATTGCCAGCTCAACCTCGATGGCGCCGCCGCCAGGCACTATCTGTGGCTTGCGGAGCACGTTCCTCAGCACGTTTAGCGCGTCGTTGAGGCTACGCTCAGCCTCATCGAGTATCATGTCGTTCGCGCCCCTCAGTAGTATGGTTACTGCCTTCGGGTGCGGGCAGCCCTCAATGAATATCATCTTGTCGTTGCCCACCCTCCTCTCCTCGACAAGCTTGGCGAAGCCTAGGTCGTCGGGTGTCAGGTCCCTGACACTGCTCACTATCTTACCGCCGGTAGCCATCTCGAGCTTCTCCATGTCGCTCCTCTTCACCCTCCTTACAGCCATTATCCCCTTCTTGGCGAGGAAGTGCTGGGCGACCTCGTCGATCCCCTTCTGGCAGATGACGACTATGCCCGCCTTACCCTCCATCCCATCCCTCTTAATC
>CAYZCH010000036.1:0-3630 GCA_964476405.1 uncultured Desulfurococcales archaeon | reverse complement strand
AAGTACTCCAGGTACATGAAGAAGCTCGAGAGGCTCGAGGAGGCCGTCAAGGCCAGGGAGCTGCTCGACGAGTCCATAGCAAAGCTAGAGGAGGCGGCCAGGGAGATAGACAAGGCGTACAGGGAGGCCCTCAAGAACCCGGCGCTCAGGGCCGCGCTAAGCAAGGTGACGGCATTCAGGGAGAGACTCCTGGCAGTCCTGAGGCCCGTCGCCCCCGGCGCCGACACGCTCACAAAGGCCATAGAGGAGATAGCCAGGGCAGTGAAGGAGTACAGGGGGGCCGCCGAGGAGATAGAGAGGATAGAGGAGGCGCTCGGCGGCCCGGCCGCGGAGATCGGGGAGGCGGCCAGGGCCAGGGACGTGCGCCGCGCAGCCAGGCTCCTAGCCGACGCGGCCGAGAAGATGGGGTTCAGGGACATAGCGATGGCCGCCGCAGCGGCCGAGACACCCCAGCAGCTCGCCAGGCTAGCCGAGGAGATGCTTTCACGGCTCGAGGAGAGGGCGGCGGAGGCGGTCGACAGGTTCAGGGAGGCGGCCAGGAGGCTGGGCCTCGGCTGGCTCGCCGACAGGCTCCCCCGCGACCCCGTCGAGGCCCTGAAGACCCTAGCAGACATGGCAAGGAAGGGGGACGTGACGGCCGCCTCGCTGCTGGCCTACGCCGATATACCGTGGAGCGAGCTGGAGGAGATAGCCCCGGGGATAGGGAGGGGGCTCGCAGAGGCCCTAGTGAACGCAGACATCCGCGTAGCCATACCGGGGGCGGCCGAGCCCAAGCCCCTCAAGGACATACTGTCGGAGAAGAGCCCCACGCTCGCCGACTACCTAGCCGCCGCCAGGGCGGCCAGGAGGCTGGAGAAGCTCCTCTCGGCGGGCGGGATACCGGGCGAGGTAAGGGCGGCCGCCGAGGGCCTGCTCTCGAAGATAAGGTCGTTCCTGGAGAGGAGGGCGGCCGACGTCAGGCTCACGGGACTGGAGGAGGCCATAGCCAGGGAGCTGTCAACGGCCCCGCCAGGCCTCAGGACGGTCGCCAGGCTAGCGGAGGAGGGGAGGCTGACCGTCAGGGACGTGCTCCGCCTAGCCGACGAGCTCGCCGAGCACGGGATGCCGGCCGAGGCCGGGGCGGCGGCCGGGGCGGCCGTAGCCGACGCCGTCAAGAGGCTCGCGGACATGGTTCTGAGGGCAGCCGAGGAGGCCAGGGAGGCGGGCGCCGAGACGCTCTACAAGTACCTGGAGGACGCGGGGACTAAGATCAAGAGGATGGAGTCGCTGCTCGCCAGGGCCGGCGGCAGGGAGGCCGTACTGGTGGAGACGAGGGAGGCCATAGGAGCGTCGGCTGCGATCCGCTCGGCTGCCGACAGGCTGGCAAGGATACTCGAGGAGTCAGGATACAGGCACCTCGCCGACGAGCTCAGGGGGGCGGCGGAGAAGACGGCGAGGGAGCTGGAGGAGACGGGCACCGTCTCGAGGGAGGCAGCCGATGAGCTGGCGAGGGCGCTCACGGACATAAGGGAGAACGTGAAGGTGATCCCCGGGCCATACAAGTACACAGTGCTGAAGGCGCTCGAGATATTCTACGAGAAGCTCCCCGGGGCCGAGAAGCTGCGAGCCGTGGCAGAGGCGGCCAGGGAGGCTGAGAGAGCGGTCAGGGAGGCAGCCGCGGCGCCCGAGGGCTACACGGTCGTCCACGGCGTGGTCGAGGCGACCGGCATCGACCTGCTCGCCCCACGCGACCTAATAGAAAGGATAGAGGAGGAGCTGAGGACGCCCGAGAAGACATGGGAGGTCAGGGTAGGCGGGGAGAGGGTGAGGGTGGCCAGGAGGGTGAGCGTCGGCAGGGACAGGCTGACGATAAGGTACACGATCGAGTACCCCGGGGGAATAAAGATAGAGTTCATAGAGGACAACGTGAGGGTCGGGAAGGGGACGGCCCTCATACATTCAAGGGTCATAGTCGACCCCCCGATCCAGGAGGTAGTCGAGGAGGCGAGGGCCGGAAGGATACCGGCCGGCGTCGTCGAGGCACTGAAGGAGACCACCAGGGACATAGTAGACCTGATACGCAGGCTAGACCCAGGCTTCGACGTCCTCCGCAGGGCGATAGTCTACACGAGGGGCGGGCTCCGCAGCCTCCTGGCGCCTGTAGCCGCCCTGGCCTCCACCGCCGCCTACCTGTACATGGCCCTCAGCGGGCTCAGGCCGAGGAGGGTCGGGGGCTTCAAGCCGCCGAGGATACCGCAGCTCGAGCAGCCCAGCCCGGCCGACTACAGGATCCTGGACGGCTACGGTGAGCCCGTGGCAGCCGTGGAGACAGCGGGGAGGATCAGGAGGATCGTGTTCGCCGTGCTCAGGGGGGAGCCGCCGGAAAGCAGGCTCGTGAGCTTCGTGTTCGCGGGGAGGAGGATGACTGGCTTCCTGTACAGCGACGAGAAAGTCATCGTAGTCCCGGTCAACAGGGTGCCGACCATGGAGAGGCACGCCGAGTACATAGGGTCTGTGCCGCCGAGGCCTCCGAGGCCGACGGTGCTGCCCACGCCGGGCGGGATGGACAAGGCGCTGGAGGCCGCCAGGGAGGCCGCCAGGCTAGCAGAGGAGATCCCGTACACGGTGCCAGTCCCAGCGCCGCCGAACACCGGGGCCGTGGCGGACGCCGTCGAAGCCCTGGCCAACATAGCAACGGAGTGGACGCCGACCCTGGGCGTGTCACGCGTACCGGGCCTGGACGAGGCGGCCGAGGCCGCGGCCGAGGCGGCGGAGGCGGCTGAGCCGCTGAGCGTGCCAGTCCCCGTCCCATCCGCCGGCCTGGAGCAGGTGGAGGAGGCGGTCGAGGGGCTGGAGCCGCTGGCGGCGCCGAGGACGGGGACGGCCGGGGCAGTCAAGCCGCCCAGGCCCAGGCAGGCCCCCAGGCCAAAGGCCCCGGCCGGGCCGCTGCCCAGCCTCCCCAGGGGGGTGGACTGGAGGATGGTCGAGGAGATAGTCGAGGAGGCAGCCAGGGAGTGGGCGGCGATGCACGCCGCCCCGCAGGCGGGGACGGCCGTGAAGCTCTACGGGGTCAGGCCGCCGAGCCTGGCGGTGGAGCAGCCGCCGACACAGACGCAGCCGGTGCACGTGCAGGCTGAGTCAACGAGGGAGGAGGAGCAGGCAGTGTACCCCGCCGCGGCCCAGCCGCCGGCCACGCCGGCCACCCAGTACAACCCGCCGTACAGGCCCCCGGGCGGCGGAGGCGGAGAGGCAACCGGCACGGGGGAGACGGGCGGCGGAGGGGGAGCCGTCGCGCTCCCGTCGCTGCCGCCCGCCGTCCCCCTGGCAGGGGGGAAAACAGGGGGGATGGGAGGGACTATGGAGGAGGAGCTCTACCTCTGACCCCTCCTCCTCGCGTTACTGCATATCACGGGGTACTCCCGCGTCGCTATGACCACGCTGGCCGCGACGTACCTCCACTTCCTGCAGACGCCGTTGCAGAGCCTGGCCCTAGACCTCCCGATCCTGTCGTTTATGTAGTCCCTCAGGAGCCTGGCGCAGAAGTCGTCAAGGGCCAGCAGCATGTATGGAAGCCCCACGGCCGCTCACCTGTTGTCCCTGCAGACGGTCACCTCGAGCACCCTGTAGCCCGCGCCGGTCGGCACCGCCCTC
>CAYZCH010000035.1:0-17489 GCA_964476405.1 uncultured Desulfurococcales archaeon | reverse complement strand
GCCACCCTAGGTCGTCTGGCCCCGCGTCTCTTAGCAGTAGGACTGGGCCGTGTGGGAGCGTGTAGGCGACCATGCTGTCCTCGGCCGCGTGGTAGCCCGCCACTATCGCGTCGACGCTCCTACCGATCAGCCTCCTCTTGGCCTCAATGTTTATCCTCTCAGCCTCCCTCTTAACCAGCCTGCTCGCCCGTGTCAGCCGGGGTCTGAACGCCTCGAAGGCTGAGCCGGGTAGCGGCCTGAACCGGTACGCTGTTATCTTCTCCGCCCCCTCCCTCCACAGCCTCCTCATGAGCTTGACTGTCTTGGCTGCCGTGCGGGGTGTCTCCCCGGGGAGCCCGTAGATGAAGTAGAGGTATGGTTTCAGCCCATACCTCCTGAGCAGCCGCACGGCCCTGACAGCGTCCTCCGGCGCGCCCGGCCTGCCCAGCAGCTTGTAGTGCTTCTCGTCTCCAGTCTCCACGCCTATGTGGACTGGCGTCCCTTTGAAGTAGTCCCCCAGGAGCCTGGCCACCTCCTCAGTGACTAGGCACGCCTTAACGTTCTCTATGAGTAGGTATGGTGGCCCCTTGTCCAGGATGCATGGGGCCTTATCAGTGATCTCCTCCAGGAGCCTCCTGAGGGCCTCCGTGTTGGGGGGAGGTGAGCATGGTGTTGTCAGGGGGTCGGGGGCTACGAGGTCTTCACGGTAGTAGTCGAGTAGGTCTGGGGCGCTTAGGACTATCCTCGACGCACCCATGTCTATCAGGGCCTTCACCTCCTCAGCCACCGTGTCGGGCGGCCTGCTTCTAGGGGGCCCGTAGAGTGCTGGGACGCTGCAGTAGCCGCAACCCGGCGGTATCCCTGCTGGGCATGTGAGGCGGAGCCTGCGGGGGGCTGCGGGGTTGAAGCAGGCGGGGCAGCCGATGCACCGCCTACCGTCGGGGAGGGGTATGTGGGGCCTGTTGTAGTTGCTGCAGCCCCTAACAGCCTCGACGTAGACCCTGCTGGCCCAGTAGAGGGGGTACCCTTCTATGCTGGCCGTGTAGGGCCTGGAGAGGTGCTTCCTGGACGTGTAGCCCGGGTGGCCTGTGTCCACCACTCGGCCACCCTCCCCCCGGTACACTATGCCCCTCACCGTTGACGGGTCCCTGCGGCCTGCGAGTACCTCCACGAGGCCGGGTATGACTAGCTCGGCTTCACCGTAGGCCGCGTAGTCGTAGCCCTCCGGTATCCCTCTCGACGCTGTTATCGGCCCCCCTATCACTGACGGGCCCCCACCCACCCTCCTCCACATGGACGCCAGTCTCCGGGCGGCCTCCGCGTCGCAGGACATGGCGCTGGCAAACAAGTAGTCGTAGTCGCCGAGGTCCACAAGGCCGGCTTCAACCGCCTCGTAGGGGTAGACGTCGGCCTCGACGCCGCACCAGGAGAGTATGCTCGCCACCGTCCTTGGCCCCGCGCCGATGACGTCGACTGTCGCCGGCCTCCTCCCCTTGAGCCTAGCGAGCAAGTCTACGACGACAGCCTTCACCATGACTTCCTCGGCCCCGCCTGAACCCTGGCTCTTCCTTTAAAACCGGGTGGCTTGACCCCCCTATTACCTGGCCTGGGAGTGATGACGAGCGACTACATAGACTACTCTTCCGAGGAGCGCGTTAAGGCCAGCCTGGCTGAGATGAGTCTCTCCGAGCAGCTGCTCGGCTTAGCCAGGATAGTGGAGGATATATTGAGGGAGGCCAACGACATAATGAGAGACCTTGTCGACGGGAGAATAGAGGATATAAGGTCTAGGTACGACCGCGTGAACGGCCTCAAGAACAGGGCTGAGGAGATGAAGGACTCCACGCTCGCCTACATGGCCAGGCTGGGGATAGCGCTCTCCACCGCAGGCTACTACAAGGACGTCTGCCTCTTCCTCTCACGCATAGCCCAGTTCCTCGACGGGGCCTCCTACAGGGCCAAGGTCTACCTGGAGGCAGGCTACAGCAAGCTGCCGAGGCTAATCTCGTCTGAGCTCCTAGAGTTCATGGATAACCTCAGGAAGCAGTATGGGAGCCTCGTTGAGGCGATAAGGCTCCTGCTGGACAACCCGAGGAAGAGCTACGACATGGCAACCAACGTGATAGTGGACGAGGACAGGCTCGACCAGCTCTACAGGCAGCTGGTGCTCAACATGTACCAGTACCTGCGCGACCACGTCCCAAGCCTGCTGCTCGTAAAGGACGTCGTGGACTACCTTGAAAACTCGGCCGACACCGCGAGGGAGGCCGCCGAGAATATAAGGTTCCTGGCGCTCTACAGGTCGTCCATGCCATGACGAGGTTCCACGGGCTCCTGGTAGGATTCAGGGTGGTGGTGCTAGACCCGGGGGAGGCCACCCTCCTCTACAACTCGGGTTTCTACGGGAAGCCCCTGGGCGTCGCCAAGCCGAGGCCGGGGGAGAGGCTGGAGGCCCCACTAGAGCTCGACCTGATCGAGGCCGTGTACCTTGCGGAGAAGGGGCTCCTCGAGGTGAGGGACGCCGAGGGCAGGGTTCTCGGGGCCGAGGAGCTCAGCGAGTGGGCTGGGAGGGCTGTTCAGAGGTTCAGGCAGCTCTACCTAGTCTACCGCGATCTACGCGACTCCGGCCTCGTCGTCAGGTCAGGCATGAAGTTCGGCGCGGACTTCTCCGTCTACTATAAGGGGCCTGGGCTCGAGCACGCCCCATACCTCGTACAGGTGCTGAGCTACAGGGAGGACATCAACCCCCTGGATCTCGTCAGGGCAGGCAGGCTTAGCCATAGTGTGAGGAAGAGGTTGTTGATAGCGGCGATCGATGAGGAGACTAAGCGTATAACATACATAATGCTTAAATGGAGCAAGCCTTGATTGGACTGGATTGGAGAAGCGCCTATGCAGCCCCCTCATCAGCGAAGGTGAGGATGCTTGGTATACCCTAGGCGTGGGGGTTGGAGGAGGCCCGCGCGGAGACGCAGGGAGCCAGCATTCAGGAAGCCGATGCCCCTCCCCGACGGCAAGTGCAACCCCCTATGCCCCATGTTCCGCTGCCTCAACAGCTCCCTGGTCTCAGTCAAGCGCGTGATACATGGCAGGGTTCAACGCGTCCCCATGTGCAGGTGGATCGGCGACCAGTGTATAGGGGGTACCTGCCAGTACGCCTCATGCATCGCAAAAGCCCTCCTACCTGACGGCTCCTGCCTCTATGCCAGGGAGAAGGGTAGGAGGGAGGAGGCGGAGGAGCAGATAGAGTCTGAGCTGATGAAGGAGGAGCAGGAGATGAGTAGGATAGAGAGGATGATGAAGAGGAGAGGGTACAGTATAGACGATGACCTCATATAGGGCCCCAGCGCTCGTAGAGGTTGTGTTCCACGCCGAGCACGTCCAGTATTTTACCGACTATGTAGTCGACCATGTCCATCACGGTTCTCGGCCTGTGGTAGAACGCCGGGGAGGCTGGCAGTATCACCGCGCCGGCCTCCGCTGCTGCGAGCATGTTCCTGGCGTCCGCCACACCTATGGGTGTCTCCCTGACGACGAGTATGAGCGGCCTGCGCATCCTTAGAGTATTCAACGCCGCCCTGGTGAGGAGGTTGTCTGCCAGCCCACAGGCCACTGCCGCTAGTGTGCGGAGGCTGCAGGGGGCGACGACCATGGCGTCCGGCGTCCTACTGCTGCTCGCGTAGGGTGCGTCTATCTGCTCGGATGAGTACACCCTCGAGGCGCCGGCCCTCCTAAGGGCGGACTCTATGTCGGAGCCGAGCTCGTGCCTTGCGACCAGCGCGGCGTTAGGAGTGTAGACCGCGTCGACCCGTATGCCTCTCGCCGACGCCTGCTCCGCTAGCCTCACCGCGTAGATTACCCCGCTGGCTCCCGAGACGCCTATGAGTAGGCTCTTGATCCTCAAGGGCCTCGCCCCGGAGCTCCGCGAGCCTTAGGGCGCGGCGGTACTTCTTCAGCATTGATGACATCCTCTCCACGGCCGCCCTCACCTGCTGCTCGGAGGCCTCCCTGTAGACCATCTCCGCCCTGCCTCCCCTCACCCTGCCGGCGACCTTGAGGTATAGTCTCCCACCCTTCTCGGCGAACACGGTGCAGTATGTGAGCCTGCATATTATGGGCTTGTAGTCCTCTATCATGCACCCCGCCGTCCTCTGGTCGAAGAATATGCATCGGCCGAGGCTACCCGTGCCGAGCCTGTAGAGTCGCACGGGGCCGCCGGGCGTCCTGACAAGCTCACTTGGCTGCATCTCAACCCTAGACCTGTACTTGTACGGCATGTCCCTCAGCTCGACGTCGAGTATGAAGGAGCCGCTGTGGGCTACGCAGCACCTGCCGCAGCCGGGCATGCAGATCATGCGGTAGCTGTGCTCCAGGAGTCGTGGCGGCGCCTCCTCGAAGACGAGCATGTTTACATGCGTCCCCGGCGGCGGCTTGAACACCGCGTAGAGCCTGCCGTGCCTCGGGCTATAGTATACGCCGAGGAGCCACTTCTTCAGCCTAGCCGCCTCCCTAAGACAGTAGATGTCCCACTCCTTCTCCCCCGTGGGTTGACGGAGTACATACAGCCTAGCCAATACACACCCCTCACCGTCTTCGCCCCGGCTTATGGGTTATTCTACCCCCCGCTGCAGCTCCTCAACGCCTCCTCCAGCTCCCCGCAGAGGTGCATGCGGGCTGACGCCATCGACACCAGGCGCCCCCACCTGCTCCACTCGCCATGCCTGCGCAGGCCCCCGCCCTGCCTCCTCGGGACGTGAAGAAGCTCGTGGATGAGCACTGCTAGCATCTCACGGCACGTCAGCGCGGAGAACCTCTCATAGATCACCTCAACGACGTAGCTGGGGCGGAGGCCGTAGGCTACTATGAATGGTCTTGGGAGGGCCCATATCCTTGCATATGCCGTGCTGCTCGAACCCCTGCTCACAACCCCCCTTAGGTTCCCCTCGTCCACGCCGCGTATGCCGAGCGACTGGGCGAGCTCCAGGAGAACCTTGGTGAGGCCGGGGCATGGAGTATACCTTATCCTAGGCAAAGACCGCTCTACCCCTGGGGGAGCCGCCTAGGGCTTAGCGGCGCCTCCTCCGCCTATGCCTCTCCTCGGCGACCTCGTAGGCCCTCACGCCTATCCCCATAAGCCTCCTGAACACGGCGTCTAGGAACTTCACGTAGAAGCCTTTCTGGCCGACGAATGCGCCGAACTCGCTGCTCTTCACCGCGACGGCTAGGTAGGGGCCCTTGAAGTCCACGTCCACTATGTGCTTGTGTATCCAGGCGACGGGGTGTATCGCCCTGATTATGTTGGTGAAGTCGAGTGTCAGCTCGACAGCCCTCAGCCTCAGCCCGGTGTCCTCCTCGATCTTCTGTATCCTCTCACCGCCCCTGCCGACGAGGCGGCCGAGGTAGCCCTCCTTGACTATTATTACGGCGTCGGGGACGTTCTCGGACTTTATCTCGAACTGTTTCTTGTAGTCGCGGAACTCAACGACTGTTATTACGTCGGCGTCGGGAGCGTATATCTTGGCCGCCTCGACCACCTTCCTCTCTGCCTCGCTTAGGGGCCTGTTCCTCATCCTCATCTCTATCAAGAGCCTTATGCCCCTCCTGGCGCCCGGCCTGACTATATCCTTCAACCCGAGGTCGACTACCTTGGCGTCCTCCTCCCCTATCAGTAGCTCCCTTAGAACTGTGGCTCCATCCCTCTCGACACCGTATGGCTTCTGGAAGACGGGGTCGCCTGCAACCACGAATTTGCTATCCCTACCTATCCTCATCAGTATCTCTATGCTGCTCTCCGGGGGGACGTTCTGGGCGTCGTCGAGGAATATTATTGATTCGTCGAATGTTCTTCCGCGGAGGTAGTGTGTATCGGCTAGTATCACCTTACCCTCCTTCATGAGCCCCTCGACCTTCTCCCACTCTATGAACCCTGAGAGTATGTCGCGGAGGTACATCGACATGATCTCGTAGTACTGTGGGCCGAGCTCCTGGGCGGTGAGCTCCTTGCCAGTGACCACGTCTATCACGGGCCTCGATATAATCAACCTCTTGTACTCGCCGTTGATAACAGCGTCTATCCCGTAGAGGATGCTGAAGAGGCTCTTACCGCTGCCCGTCGGGCCGAACAAGCCGACTATATCGTAGTCCTTCGACTTGAGCGCCTCGAGCATCTCTTCCTGGCCGCGGCTCATAGGCTTCAAGTTCTCCAGGAGCGAGGCCATAGCGCCATCCTCCCCCGGTTGTCCAGCCTCATCCATTTACACCTCCTCGGGAGCTGAGAGCCCCTTTATCAACCCTCCCGCAGCCTCCCCCTAGAGGTGTTGGTGTATGGGCTGGGAGGAGGACAAGCTCGCGGCGTGGAGGAGGATATGGGAGGATCTAGAGATAGGCTACCTGGACGAGGACGCGCTCCCCGTGATACTGGAGCTGTTCGCGAGGCCGGGGGCGTACACGTCCAGCAGCTGCAGCGGGAGAATAACCGTCATAGACGCCGTCTTCCCCTGGAGGAAGGAGGACGCCTCCATAGTATTCAAGGTCCATAGGCCCGTGAAGCCCGAGGAGGTCGAGGCTGTGGCGGCGAGGCCCTTCAAGCACAGGCTGTGGCTGTCGGTGCAGGGCCCAATATACCACGTCTACGTGAGGGGGGTCGGAGAGGCGGAGGAGATACTCGAGGCGGCGAGGGAGGCTGGCTTCAAGCACAGCGGGGTGATGGTTATCGGGGCCGACAGGCTCCTACTCGAGCTCAGGACGGGGATAAGGATAGCGGCACCGCTGCTGGACAAGGAGCAGCGCTACTACGCAGACATACACGGCTTGACCAACGTGGCGAACAAAGCCCTCGCAGAGGCGAAGGAGAGGAACAAGAGGCTCCTGGAGGCACTCCGCTCCAGGAGACCGGGGGAGGTCTGGGGGCCGGCAGCCCCCCACCTGCGTTGAGGAAGCTATTTGAAGCCGGGGAGGGGGCTGAGAGGCTCACCCGGGTGGCCACTTGTCGGAGGAGCTTAGGGTATCGGATGTAATGTCGCGGGACCTCGTCGTGGCCTACCCGGAGGAGACCGTCGTCGACGCCGCCAGGAAGATGGCCGAGAACAACGTGGGGAGCGTCATAGTCGTCGACCGTTACGAGAAGAGCAGGGTGGTGGGCATACTCACGGAGAGCGATATAGTTAAGAGGGTTGTCGCGAAGGGTTTGAACCCCTCAGAGACGCTCGTCGAGGACGTGATGACGAGGAACCCGATAATAGTCGAGGAGGATACACCGCTACGCGTGGCCGCCGACCTGATGAGGGAGAGGGGGATAGGCCACCTCCCGGTCGTGGACAAGGCTGGCAGGCTCAGGGGCGTCGTAACGAGGACGGATATAGTGAGGATTGCACCAGGCCTGATAGAATACTTGTACGTCGTCGCAGGCTCGGAGCGGGGCGGCTCGGGGGAGGAGGGAGAGTAACCCTTCTTCGGGTGAGGCTTCTTTACCAGGCCTCCCCGCCCCCTAGCCTGGGTGCTGTCCAGTTTTGAGACGCATAATACCTCCCCGTAGGCCTGAGGGGATACGCTGGCTCAGAAGCGACGGCAAGCCGAACTTCGGTGACAGGATACACCGTAAGCCCGGCGACGCACAGCTCCTGGCGACGAGGCCCGTCTACACGGTCACTAGAACCACTAGTATACTCGAGGCGATGGAGCTCATAGCCGAGAAGAACGTGAGGGCCCTCCCGGTCTCGCATCCAGCCACCCAGCTGTTGGAGGGGATAACGACCGTCATGGACTACGTGAACTACCTCGGCGGGGGGGAGCTATACAACATAGTGTTGAGGAGGTATGGCGGCAACGCCTATAAGGCGTTGAACGACGAGAAGGTGGAGAGCATAATGAACCCCAACCCCTACTACGTAACTGTCAACGATAGGCTGGAGAAGATACTAGAGGTAATGGTCAAGGAGAACGTCGGCGTACTCCCAGTCGTTAAGCCGGACGGCAGGCTCTACGGGATAATAACGGAGCACGATATAGTGAGGCACCTGGCGGAGAAGCATGTTGGGAGGAAAGTATCGGAGGTCATGACACCGAACGTTATCTCGATCAACTCCGGGGCAACCATAATGGAGGCCGCCAAGATGATGATAAAGTACTCTGTGAGGAGGCTGCCAGTCATAGAGGAGGATGGGAGCGTCTGGGGCCTCATAACCGCCAAGCACATAGTCAAGTTCTTCGGCAGCCACGACGCATTCAAATACACCGAGAGCCCCGTACTGGAGGAAATGATGAAGGCGCCAGTGAAGCTCGTAGGCACACGATCCTATGCAACCATACCACCCGACGCCGACGTAGGAGACGCCGCAACACTCATGATCAGCGAGGGGCTTGGATGCCTCCTAGTAGTCGAGGAAGGGAAGGTCGTCGGGATAGTGACCGAGCGCGACGTCCTATACGGCCTGGCCACCAGCGGGTGAGCGCCGTGAGGGTAGAAGAGTACATGACCAGCCCAGTTGTGGTGGTTCACCCAGGGGATAACCTAGCGCATGCTAGGAGGCTGATGCTAAGGTACGAGGTTGGCCGCCTCCCCGTCGTAGATGAGGCTGGGAGGGTTGTCGGCATACTAACGCTCTACGACATCGCGAGGGCCATGAGGGGTGCTGGTGACAGGTCACTGGACTCGATAAGGGTCGCCGAGTACATGACTCCGAACCCCGTAGTTGTCAAGCCTTCTGACTCGTTGAAGACCGCGGCCAGGATAATGATAGAGAAGGGTGTGGGCGGGCTACCGGTTGTAGACGATGAGGGGAGGCTCGTCGGCATAGTGTCTAAGACTGATCTCGTCCATGCATTCATGGAGAGGTGTCGTGGCAGGTGCAGGGTCGAAGAGTACATGTATCGCGAAGTCGCGACCGCGTCCCCGCTCCACAGCATAGGCTACGTGGCCAAGCTCCTAGAGTCTACGCCGAGCCGCCGCGTCCTCGTCGTTGACGGCGGCCGCCTCGTCGGCATCATAGCTCCATCAGACATAGCGTTCCTCGCCAGGCCGGCCCGGCTCAAGAGAACTAAGAAGATGCAGCGCGCGCCCAGCGGCAAGCCCTTCCCCGCCAAGCTGCCCTCACCAGAGATACTGGTAGCCGCCGACGTGATGACCCCCGACCCTATAACCATTGAGCCGGGAGCTGACCTAGCCGACGCCGCGAGAATCATGATTAGGCATGGGTTCAGCAGCCTGCCCGTCGTAGACGTGGACGGCACGATCAAGGGTATAGTGACAAAGCATAATATCTTGGAGGCCCTGACAAGGCTTTAGGAGATGAGATGCCATGACAGGCCTACTCGTCAGGGATATAATGCTTAGGGACTTCCCGGTTGTTGATAAGGACGAGACGCTGGAACACGCCGTTAGGGTTATGAGGAAGTATGACATGGACAGAGTCGTCGTTGTTGAGGGGGGCAGGCTCGTCGGGATAATGACTAAGAAGGATATAATGATGAAGCTGGCGACCCTGAGGACGCGTAGACTAGTCCCAGGGAGGCTCCACGTGTCAAGCTTCATGAGCATAGACCCGACAACCATAAGGGACGAGGAGCCTGCAGTGAAAGCCGCTGAAACCATGCTCGGGAAGGGTATCGGCAGCCTCCCCGTGCTAGACGGGGCGGGTAACCTGGTCGGCCTGGTGACGAGGTGGGAGGCAGCCGCACTGATACGCGGGAGGGAGGATTTGAAGGCTATAGAGGCCGCGGCGACACTCCCCTTCGCGTTGAAGATGACCGACAAGGTGCTGCACGCGAGGAAGCTGTTGACGCAGTACAACCTGCTCTTCCTGCCAGTCATCGATGATGAGGGGAGACCCATAGGCTACGTAACCGTCGACGAAGTCGCCGACGCGCTCTTCGCATTCCACAAGATAGTCCCAGAGAAGTACAGGAAGGAGAGGATAGAACACCTGCTAGTAGCGGACATAATGAGGCCGAGGCCTCCAACCGCCGCCCCCGACGACCCACTACCCGACGTCTATGAGAGGATGAGGAGGAAGAACAGTAAGGGGGCTATAGTGCTGCAGGGGGACAGGATAATGGGTGTTATAACGCTGGTCGAGCTACTAAAGATGGTCGTCCTCCACGCAGCCTAGTTTTGGGGCAGCCCCTACGATTAGGGGCATCGTAATTATAGTGTTCCTGGGGGCTAACCAGACCACGGCATGACGCCCGCCTGCACTCTCCGGTACAGGGACACGGTCTTCCAGTCAGTCCACGTGATCGATGCGGCGTGGCGCCTGGGCTCCGTGGAGGTCAGCAGCTACAGGTACAGTAGCCTCGCGCAGCGGCTATACAACGGAGCCTGGATAATAATGTCGGCCCCGGGCCTCGAGGAGCTCGGCGAGCTGGCCGTACACACGCCCGTCTACCATGGCGGGGGATGCCTGGCGGAGGCGCCGCTCTACCAGGGGCATGCGAGGCTTGGTAGGGAGGGGGGAGTGGAGGATGTGGTTAGACTGGTTGAGAGCGTTGTCGGCGAGGGGGATGTTGAGCTCGTCGCCTCACTCTACCACGTGAAACGGGGTATAAGGAGGAGAGGAGGCGATGCCGTCGAGGAGAAGTACTTCACGGTTGTAGACGCCGCCGTGGCGGGGCCCGGCGGCGCCGTCTCGGCCAGGGTTGGCTTCCTAGGATCACCAGGCCCCGAGCACAGCGTGGCCCTCCGCATGATAATCCGTGAGCTGAAGCACAGGGCTTCCATGGCTGCAAAGGCTGCAAGGCTGAACCCCCTGGCGTCCGGCAAGTGGGACGTCATACTCTCCCGTGATGCCGCCTCAACGCTACTCCATGAGATCGGCCACAGCCTGCAAGCGAGCAGCACCACCAAGCTGCCGCTGGGCGCGAGGATACACGAGGAGCTCAGCATACTAGACGACCCATTCTACCCCGGTAGCCCCGCATCCAGGTTCTTTGACGACGAGGGCGTGGAGGCGAGGAGGAAGACGCTGGTGGAGGACGGCGTGGTGCGGGAGTGGCTTGAGACTAGGGAGACGGCGTGCAGAACCAGGGGGAGGCCGGGTAACGCGATCGGCCTCTTTCACAGACCATTCCCCGGCTGGACAACCCTCTGCATGAGCGCGGGGGACTGGAGGGAGGACGAGATCCTCGAGGAGACGAGGAGGGGTATAATGGTTGACTCGGTGGCCGAGGCGTGGATCGACGAGAAGAGAGTCATAACAATGATACCGGAGACGGCCTGGTACGTCGAGCGGGGCTCCACCGTGCCGCTGCGGGTGTCAAGGATAAGGATAAGGATGAGGGATCTGAGGAGCATCGATGCCCTCGGAAGGAGGAGGTGGCTCCGCGTAAGCATGGAGAAGGGCTATGTAACCGCCGAGGCGGCCCCAACAATCCGGCTTAAAGCCTATGTAGACTAGCGCCGACCAGACGGCACCGGCGGGTGGGTGTGGCGGTAAAGGTTCTCCTAATAGGGGCTGGGCGCTGGGCACGCAACATTGCAAGGGCCCTCTCCAGGATAGGGGACGCCGAGCTCTCATGCATAGCTGATATAAGGAGGGAGGCTGCCGACGAGCTGTGCAGGCTGTACGGCGCCAAGCCCTACTACTCCCACGTGGAGGCTGTCAGGGGTTGCGGCGCCGACGCAGCGGTAGTGGCTGTGACCCCCTCCCAGCTGGCCAGGGTGGCCTCCGACGCGTTGTCTGAGGGGCTCCACGTGTTCGTTGAGAAACCCGTAGCGTTCAGCAGCGCGGACGCTGAGAGGCTTGCCAGGATGGCGGAGTCGAAGGGCCTCGTGGCGGTTCCAGGGTTCATCATGAGGTTCAACCCTGTCGTGCAGTGGCTTAAGAGGAGCATCGCGTGGGGCGGCGTGCTGGAGGCATACTTCTACCGCCTGAGCCAGAGGCCCGACCACATGAAGTCGACCCCTATAGACCTCGACCTCGCCGTCCACGACGTAGACATGGCGTTGTGGATGCTCGGCGGCGTCGAGGAGGCGAGGATGGAGAGGGTTAGGACGAGTGTGGACGAGGCAGTCCACCTGCTACTGAGGAGCGGTGATAGGACGGTAGTGGTGCATGTAAGCGGGCTTTCGCCGGTGAAGTATAGGAGGATAACGGTTGTGACCATGGACGAGCTCGTCGAAGCCGACACCGATAAGCTCGAAGTCGTAATCCATAGGCAGTGGGCGCCGCCGAGGAGGCTTACGCTGAACGGTAAGGAGCCCCTACTAGCTGAGCTCGAGGCGTTCATCGCGAGGGTGGAGGGTAAGACACATGAGTCCCTCTGGGCGCAGCCAAGCCTATGGGACGCGGTCAGGGTTTTGCGGATCCTAGAGGAGGCGAGGTCATGGCTGGGGGGAAGCCGAGGTTCATAGCGGATGCCATGCTAGGAGACCTGGCACGCTGGCTCCGCATGCTCGGCTACGACACGGTCTACGCCAGGGATCTACCCGACCCAGTAATTGTAGAGAAGGCCGCCAGGGAGAAACGCATACTACTCACGAGGGATAGGGGGCTCTACATAAGGGCTAGGAAGAAGGGCGTCCCCGTCATACCGATCGACACGACCGACATAGCCGAGAGGATAGCCATCGTCGCCAGGAGGATCGGTATAAGCCTCGACCTGGACCCGGATAATTCGAGATGCCCCCTCTGCAACGCGCCGCTCCGTAGAGCCCTCCGGAGTGAGGTGAGGGGCAGGGTTCCAAGGAGGGTCTATGAGGAGAGGAGGGAGTTCTGGATCTGTACGGGCTGCGGCCAGGTGTACTGGAGGGGTAGGCACTGGAGGGGGATAGAGGCTATCCTCGAGAAGGCTAGGAGGCTTGTCGGTGATCGAGGGCGTCATCACCGCGCTGCTCAGACGCGTTAGCAGTCCCCATCCCGGCCCTGCCCCTTACGAGGCCGAGTAGGCTGTGGAGGGGTGGGAGGTCTTCAAGCAGCCTGGCATGCAGGGTTAGCCGGAGCACGCCGTCACCCGGGTCGTAGTCGACGTCGTACTCGTCTACTCCCTGGGCCTCGCTCCACCCCTCTATAGTCTCGGCTACCGCCTCCTCGACGGCTTCCTCGTCGAGGCCCGGAGCTATACTCGTTATTATCGTCTCCTCAACGCCGTCCGGCGCTACGTCGACCATGACAGTTGAGTCCTCAGCCTCTAGGCGTAGTGTTAGGCGGGGGGCCTCGGGGTCGAAGGAGGCGTCGAGGGGGGTGGCCCTCCTAGCCCCTATCCTGTCTAGCACTGGTTTGAGCACCTTAAAGCCTAGGGCTGCGAGCCTGCAGACCTCACCGCTGCTAGGCTGGTAGCCCAGCTCTCTGCTCAGCCTCTCGCACTCCTCCCCCACCGCCGCCCTCCTCCTCAAGCTTCTTCTGCCGCTCATAGTAGGCCTTCTTCCCTAATTTAACGGCTATGTAGAAGGGGAGGTAGAGCGAGACCGTTAGCATCAACATCCCCATGCCGCTGGGGTCTGGTGAGAGGAGCGCGGCGACTATCGCTATCGCTAGCAACGCCAGCCTCATAGTCTCTGGCTTGAAGAAGTCTGGGTCTATGACGCCGTTGGCGAGCAGCAGGTATATTATGAGCGGTATCTCGAACACGAGTCCGCTGGCCAGCGCCAGCAATACGGTGAACGTGACAACATCCTTGACCGAGACCCTGACTATGACGGGGTAGCCGGCGGGAGCTAGGAGCGGGTAGAGTGACAGCGTTATGCGGTAGGTCACGGGGGCCAGGAACCCGACCGCGAGCGCGACGCCCATCAGGAAGAGGAGCACGGAAAGCCCCACATACTTCTTTATCATCTTCTCCTCGTGCGGGTAGAGTGCCGGCTTAATATACTCCCATATCTCGTACGCTATGACAGGGGATGCGCCTATCACGCCAAGCAGTATCGCGGAGTAGAGGATTACCTCGAAGCTCTCAAAGGGGGTCTCCGGCATTATTGTAACGTTGTACGTAGCCCCGAAGATCGAGACCTGGCGCGGGACGACATACTTTATGATGAGCCTCGGGAAGACAATTATGAAGGGGGCCCAGCTGTGCGTCTCTATAGGGATGGCTGAGAGGATTACCGCCGCGGCCACAACCGCCAGTAGAGCCTTCCTCAGCCTTATTATCAACTCGTAGACGTGCTCCCATATAGGCTCCTCTTCCTCCCTATGCTCCCCGCGCTCCTCGGACTCCTCAGCAGCCACCACAATCACAACCATGAATCAGCGGCCTCAAGCTGCCGTATAAAGGGTAGCCTTCCTAGGTTTACGTGGTTACAAATCTCAAGAGGCTCTCAGGCAGCAACCCAGTAGTATACCCCTCAGGGCCGCACGTTAACTAGGGAGGAGTACAATGTGCCTAGGGGTTCCTGGCAGGGTTATCAAGGTCAGGGAGGATGGCATCGCCGAGGTCGACTTCGGCGGCGGCTTCGTATACGAGGTCGACGCTTCAACATCCCCAGTGCCGGTAAAGCCCGGGGACTACGTGATAGTCCATGCGGGTATAGTGATCGCCCGGCTCGACCCCGAGGAGGGTAGGAGGTATATCGAGCTCTACAAGCAGTTGATGGACGAGATGCTGAAGATGGTGGAGGGGGGAGAGGTTGAAGCCGGCCTGGGGTGATAAGGTAAGCCTAGCCCATGGTGGAGGGGGCAGGGAGACCGCGGAGATTATACGTAGGCTCCTCCTGCCACGCGTGCCCGAGGAGCTTAGGAGGACGCCGGGGGGCTACGGCTTAGACGTCCTAGACGACGGCGCAGCCATAAAGACCGGCGACGGCTACATAGTCGTGAGCACGGACTCATACACGGTCAACCCCCCATTCTTCCCCGGCGGGGACATAGGCCACCTGGCCGCCAGCGGGAGCATAAACGACGTCTTGATGATGGGCGCCAGGCCGCTGGCCGCCCTCGACTGCATAGTCGTCGAGGAGGGGTTTCCCTTCAGCGACCTCGAAAAGATAATCGATTCAATGGTGTCGGTGTTCAGGGATAACAACGTAGCCCTCATAGGCGGCGACTTCAAGGTAATGCCTAAGGGGAGTATAGACAAGATAGTCGTATCGACGACAGTGATAGGGTTTACGAGGCACGAGCCGATAATAGACAATAGGCTAAGGGTTGGAGACGCAGTAATAGTGACTGGGCCGATAGCCGAGCACGGGGCCGCCATACTCGCGGCTAGGCTAGGGATAAGCAGCCCCGAGCTCCGCAGCGACTCCAAGCCCCTCACAGACCTGATACCACCGCTGCTCGACAGGTACAGGGAAGTCATACACGCGGCACGCGACCCTACGCGCGGAGGCCTCGCCATGACGCTCAACGAGTGGGCCTCCGACACGGGCTTAAACATACTCGTCGACGAGTCCATGATCCCCGTCAGGGAACCGGTTATGAAGTATGCTGAGATGCTGGGCGTAGATCCTCTAGCCCTAGCCTCAGAGGGCGTTGCAGTCCTTGCAGTCGACGGGGAGTCTGCACAGGAGGTGTTGGACTACATCCACAGCCTCGGGTACAGGGATGCGAGCATAATAGGCGAGGTCAGGAAGCCGGGGAGGCTGAGCGGGGTGGTGATCATGAGGACGAGGGCTGGGGGGCTGAGGCTCGTCGAACCACCAAGCGGCGAGATAGTTCCAAGGATATGCTAGACGTCATTAGGTGAATTAGTAGTGGAGAACTAGTCTCCGTGGAAACCAATAAAAACATGACTCGCCCGGAACGTGATACGTGAATGAAGAACCCGGGCATGAGGTGTAGGTGAAGCCTTGGCGTTCGGCTTCCAGGGGATGGAGTGGGTAATAATCCTCTTCATAATCCTGCTGATATTCGGCCCGACAAAGCTACCGCAGCTCGCAAGGGGGCTGGGGAAGGCGCTGTACGAGTTTAGGAGGGCGTCGCAGGGTCTTGTAGAGGAGGAAGAGAAGAAAAAGAAGGAGGAGAAGCCGGCCCAGTCCGCAGCGACGGGCAGCGGTGAGGTGAGCGATGAGCTCCTCAAGCAGCTGGCAGCTAAGCTGGGCATAACCACCGAGGGCAAGAGCAGGGAGGACCTATTGAAGGAGGTGTTGGAGCTGGCGAAGAAGCAGGGTCTCCTGGGCGGCGAGGAGGCCAAGGCTGCCGCCGAGAAGGCTGCCAGCGGCGCCCAGTGAGCTCTAGTGTAAGGGGGGTTCAGCTGTCGCGGTCAGCGCCGCCCCTTCTGCTTTTGGGTATGATGGCGGCAGCGGCCTCTTCTAGGAGGATTCTTGTCCCCTCCCACACACCCTTCTCCGCATAGGCCTTCGCCACCCTCATCCAATCTATCCTCACCACCATCACTGTTATTATTATGCTGACGACGAGTATCACTATGGTCGCTATGGTTGATGACGCGCCCGCCTCGCCGACTAGGCTGCTCACGGCTGAGCCGAACGCGGCTGCGACCGCCGTTATTATTATCTTGCCTATGATGACCGCTATTGTGAAGAGCTTCACGCTATAGCCTGCCACGCCGAGGGGTATGTAGAGGAGGTCGTCTGGTAGGGGGAGTGCCGCGAAGAGGAGTACTGCCACGAACATGCTTTTCTCGAACAGTCTTGAGAAGACCTCCAGGTTCTCCCTGGTCGACTCAGGGAGCACCCTGTGAACCCCCCTGCCCATGAAGTACACTACTACTTTCCCTATACCAGCCCCGACGCCTGCGGCGACGACTATCAATACCTTCTCCATCAAGTCGCTTATGTTGCCAGCCATGAGGGCTATTGCTATAAGGTAGGGCACGGTCATGTATGGCACAGCGTTGCTGGCGAAGGAGAGGGCGAAGGCGAAGAGGACGGGGTTGGTGTTCACGAGGCTCGCGATGTAGCCCACGAGCTGCTCGACAGGGTTCGTCAAGTCTCCAGCCTCGCCAACGTCATTGACCCTCCCCGCCCCCGGGGGAGGGGCTGCGGGGTTGATTTGCCGCCTTGGAAATAAATCTAAGCATTCTCCTTGATTAGTCGCTCTACGTCGGGGAGGACTATGTTGTCATGTATCCTTTTAACCGCCTCTATGCTGCAGGGTTCGTCGACGAGTATGCATAGGCTCTTGTCCCGGGCGCCGGGGCTGACGGCATACACTCTGCATCCAGCCTTCATCACCTCCCCGAGTATGCGGCGCATGTAGCTCGCCGATAGTATGCCATCGCCTATTACTGTGACCGCGGCTATGCCGCGCTCCACGCTTAGCTCTAGGGGTAGCCCCTCGCGGTCGAATACCCTCTCGAGCTCCGATGTGAAGGAGTCTACGTCCTCGAGCCTCACTATGAGCGATATCCTGGTCTCGGTAACAGGCTGGGAGAATGCCGCTAGGTTCACCCCTAGCCTGGCAGCAGTACTAGTGACTAGCGCCGCCGTGCCAACCCTTCCAGCCATGTAGCCGCCCTCCACGTTGACCATAGCGTAGCCCTGCAGGAGGGCCACCGTTTTCGCCCCCTGGCTACACTGCTTCTCGACGACTGTCCTGCCGTGCTCGTCCACGTCCGTTATTATCGTCTGCGTGGCCGCCTCCCTAAGCGGCTCGAAGGTTCTCGGGTGGAACTTCTTA
>CAYZCH010000034.1:0-13994 GCA_964476405.1 uncultured Desulfurococcales archaeon | reverse complement strand
CATCGCAGCCTCCTTCGCCAACGCAGCAAGGTCTGCGCCCGTGTAGCCGTGGGTCATCTCCGCTATCTTGTCGAGGTCGACGTCCTCGGCCAGCGGCATGTTCCTTACATGAACCTGCAGTATCTCCTTCCTTGCCCTCTTATCCGGCGGCCTTATCTCTATCTCCCTGTCGAACCTCCCAGGCCTCCTTAGCGCTGGGTCTAGGGCCTCGGGCCTGTTGGTGGCGCCTATGACTATGACTTTACCCCTCTCCTTCAGCCCGTCCATGAGTGTGAGTAGCTGCGCCACAACCCTCTTCTCAACCTCCCCGGTCACCTCCTCCCTGCGGGGCGCTATCGCGTCCAGCTCGTCTATGAATATGATTGCGGGGGCGTTCTTCTCGGCCTCCTCGAATATCTCCCTGAGCCTCTGCTCGCTCTCACCATAATACTTGCTCATTATCTCCGGGCCGTTGATCGCTATGAAGTAGGCCCCTATCTCGTTCGCGAGAGCCTTGGCGAGGAGCGTCTTGCCGCAGCCTGGCGGCCCGTAGAGCAGGACTCCCTTAGGCGGCTCTATCCCCAGGTGCTTGAAGAGCTCCGGGTGCTTGAGCGGGAGCTCCACTATCTCCCTTATCTTCTCCTTCGCCTCCTCCAGGTCTCCTATATCCTCCCATGTCACCCTCGGTATCTTGCGGAACATCTCCTCCTTAACCGGCTCCTCCTTTATCATGACCTTCGTCTTCTCGGTGACGTACACGTGTTGGCTCGGCTGGGTGTTGACAGCCACAAGCCTTATCGCGGTGCCGAACACGGGTATTATTATTACCTCGCCCCTGGAGACGGGCTTCCTCAACAAGTACTCCTTCACGTACTCGACGAAGTCAGGGCTGAACCTTATCGGCTCCGTGGGGGCAAGTATTATCTTGCTGGCCGGCTCAACCCTCGCCTTCCTAACGGTGACGTAGTCGCCTACGCCGACTCCTATAGCCTCCCTGATGTAGCCGTCGATCCTTATGATGCCCTTACCAGCCTCGCTTGGGTGGAGGGGCCACACCTGCGCGACGGCAGTCCCCTTCGGCCCCTCTATCTCTATGAAGTCCCCGACCTCCACTCCGAGCTTCTCCATAGACTTCCTGTCGATTCTCGCTATCTTCCTACCAACATCCCTCGACCTAGCCTCGGCGACCTCTAGTCTAAGCTCCGGCTCCTTCAAGTCACCACCCATGTATGCTTTGTAGAATTAGGGGTATTATAAGGGGAGGTTAGGGCCTCCCTTAGAAGACGGGGCCCCTCCTCCAGAGGTGCGTCCAGCGATCCCTCTTGATCCTAGACATCACCCTCTCAAGGTACCTGTAGACCGTGCTGTGCTGCCTACCCCTTATCAGCATCTCCACGGCCTCCCTAGCCGCCTGCGCGGACTCGTAGTCCCCTATGATGCCCACGTATGTCCTGTAGACGGAGATGTACGTCCCAGTCATCTCCTCTATAGTCTTCCTCGCCCTACCCTTCTCGCCTATGATCCTACCCTTTATCCTCTGCAGGTGGTTGGGGGCGTCCCCCACAAGCTGCTTAAGGTCTATCAGCATGAATACCTGATCCTCGTCGAGGAGCCTGAACGCCTTCTCAGGGCTGAAGCCGTAGGCTATAGCCTTGACGACCTCCTGCGCCTTCATGACCATGTAGGGGGGCACGTCGGGGGCCTCGGGCTCTATGACAACCATGCCGCTGCTGCTGTCGACGAGTATCTTCGTCCTAGTCCTCCTGGCGAGCTCCCGCTTCACCTTCCCTCCCTCGCCTATGAGCACTCCTATCCTGTCGAGCGGCACCCGTGCATAGACCCTGAATACCCCGGGGAGGACTGATGGCTTGACGGGCTTGTTCTCCAAGACTCACCACCGGGTAGGAGGGGTGTCGTGTCCTCCTCGTAGGGGCTACTCGTCTCTTATCCCAGCCTAGTTAATCAGTGTAACGGAGCCTTATCATGTCCCTCGCCCTGGCGGCCACGTGCTCCAGGTCGGCCTCGCTGGGAACCCATTTGTCGACGGGGCATGCCCTTGCATCGCAGCTGGTTACCTCCGCCACTAGATCCTCCGCCGTGGGCGTCTCCACCCCGAGCCTCCTCCCGAAGAACCTGGTTATGTTTACCATGTCGTGGGCGAGGAAGTCGGGGCTGTTGGGGTGGTCTAGCTGCACGGCCTGCGCGACGTCTATCACGTACAGCCTCCCCCTGTGCAGCATGAGGTTGAACTCGCTGTAGTCTGCGTGTACTAGGCCCGCGCAGCAGAGTATAGTCTTGTAGGCTTCGACCGCCTCCCTGAACAGTCTGAGCGCCTCACCCGGCTCCAGGGAGTCCTCGAGCTCGTGGAGTAGTGGCGAGCGTACACCGTTCTCGCCGAGGAACTCCATGACGACGATGTTCTGGTAGACGAGGTAGGGGCGTGGCACCGGCGCGCCCGCCTCATACATCCTCTTCAGGTTACGGTACTCCTTCCTAGCCCACGCGAAGAAGAGCTTCTTCGTGTTCGACGTGTCGACCGACTGGAACCTAGGATCCCCTATCAGGTACTTGTATATGCTCTTCCTGAACTCGGCCGTCATGGTAAGGTATATCTTGACCGCATACTCCCTCCCATCCCTCCCAACAGCCCTGTACACCCTAGCCTCCTTCCCCGCGCTCACGACACCGGCGAAGCGCTTGAGCCTGAGCCTCCTCATAACCTCGTAGGCCGCCATAAGGGTCTGGGCGTCCCAGACCTCCTCAAAAGTCTTGAGGAGCTCGTCCTTGCGGATCCACTTGGGCCTCCTAACCATGCAAACCTTCTCCCCCACGCTACGCGAGCTCCTCCATGAGCTCCTTGAGCTCCTCCGGGAGCAGCCCCATCTCTATGAGCTTCCTCACCTCGTCCCCACGGTACCTGTATATCGCGTCTCCGCGGTCCGGCTTGAAGTCCCAGGGTGCTACCAGTATGACGTCGCCCTCCCTCATCCAGACGCGGCGCCTCATGCTGCCCGGTATCCTGACCTTCCTGGTGACGCCGTCGGCGCAGCGGGCGAGCAGGTGGTCTGCCCCCAGGAGCCTCTCGACTATGCAGAGGAGCGTCCCCTCCTCGCTGCTGGGTAGGGGTATCTCCTTCGACCTCTCCTCCTCGCCACGCCTCCTCTTCTTCCGCTTCTTCCTCTTAGCCAATCCAGGCGTTCACCGGGAGGCTTAGCTCCGGGTCAAATCCTTATAATAGTGTTGGGCTTCGCCGCCGCGGGGCAGGAGGTAGTACTTGTCCCCGGAGCGTAGGAGTGTCCTCTCCTCGCCCGGCCTCGGCTCCCCGCCCTCTATCAACACCATGCACCTCGGTATCTCCTGGTACTCGTACCCCCTGTCCACAAGCTGCACATGTATCTCGGTGGGCGTAGAAGCGGCTACGAGCACGTGGTGTGTCTCCTGGGGGGAGGGTGGGCGGAGCCTGTGCCACGCCTCCTCGACGCTCAGCCTAAGCCTCTTATCCATCCCGAGGAGCCTCACGTAGACCCTCCCACCCCTTATCCTCTCGACAACGGCTAGCCTCCCGTCGGGCAGCGACACCATGCTGCCCTCGTGGAAGAAGGGGAGGCGGGCGGAGACCGTTATCCTACCCAACCTCTTGCCGTCGCTCCTCCTCCCGACGAGCTTGTAGGAGTGCTTGGTCTCCGCTGCTAGGAGGGAGCGTAGCCTCGCAGCCAGCATCCTGGCCGCGGTGGCGTCGTCGAGCTTTATGTCCAGCCCCTCCCTGACCCTCTCGACACTTATTATCGAGGAGGAGGGCTTGCCCGCCGTCGAGAGTATGCGGAGCACCTCCTCTTCCTCCCTCTCGGTCAGCCTCCCCCTAACACTCCTAACCTGCAGCAGCGCGGCGAAGCTGCCGGCGGCCCTCCTGAAGCAGGAGGGGCACAGCCTCTTCACAACCCTGACCCTCACCATGTGGGTCGACGTGTACTCTCCCTCGAAGCCCCTAAGCCTCCCCCTCACCCTAACGACTGCGTAGTCCCCGTGGAACCTGTCCCTCACATACTCCACGGACTCGACGCTGAACGACTCGACCTCGGGGTGTGGCTTGAACCCGGCTATTAGGTGAGCCCTTATAGCGTCCTCGATGCCGCCGACGTCGACCCAGGTGCCCGCGTAGAGTATCGAGCCGCACCTCGGACACATGGTTACCTCCACGATCCTTGGGGGTCTGCCGAGCCCGTAGACTTCGAGGAAGCACTTAGGGCACAGCCTGCCGTCCACCAGCCTCTCGGACTGCCTACCACACCTCACGCACTGCATGGGCCACCGTCTCCCATCGATACCCGTGCGTTACCCCCGCCTCCCTATAGGAGTATCTTGACTGCCTGCGCGTGGGGAACCCCGGCGACGCGCAGGACTGCCGCGGGGTGTATAAGGCCCCTCTCTATCGCCGCCTTCACCGTCTCCTCCCCCACAAGGTTTAGTATGGTGGCGGATGCCGCCTCCCTCATCGCGTGGCTCAGGGGCACCAGCTGGCCCCCGTAGAACCTCTCGTTTACGTGCAGCACTATGTTCCTCTCGACAAGCTTGACTCCCAGTAGGTTCGAGTCGCATATGGCTACTATCTTCTCTCCCCTGACCTCGTGGATCTTCATGTATACCATGGGCTCCGCCGGGGCCCCCTCCTCCACCAAGCCTACTCCATCCATGAAAACTAGGCTTGCCGGAGGCCGTTATATGGGTGGCACCGGCTGCTCGGCACCGCACGCCTCACATACCAGTATCCAGGCCTTACCCCTCTTCTCGAGCCTCGTGTCGGGGGCGCCGCACGTCGGGCATATGACGTACGTCTTGACGAACCTTTCAAGCAGCTTGTTGAGAGTAGCTGCCGACACCCTCACGTTTATGGTGAGCATGCCGGAGTCCTCGTCGTAGCTCCCCGCGGCTCCGAGCTCCTTCAGCAGGTACCTCATCAGTATGCGGGGCTCCCTCCTAGTGACGTCGCACAACTGCTTGAAGTTCCTTATAATAGTCTTCGAGCCGACACGCTCCACAGCCACCCTTGGTAGCTCGAACCTCCCAGCCTTCACCCCGCGTGCAGGCAGCCTGGAGTACAGCCTCTCGAGCAGGTAGTCGTAGTCGTATATCAGCTCGACCTTCCTCGGCCTCATACACTGGCCACCGGTCAGACACGGGCAGCCCAGCCCTTATTTCAACCTAGGTTTATTCAGGGTTACACGCACCCAGACTGGTAGGCCGGGCATGGCCGCCCCTAGGACGTACTACATGGAGGTCTACGGCTGTAGCTTGAACCACGCGGACGCGGCGTTAGCCGCCACCATGCTTGAGGCCGCGGGCTATAGGAGGGTCTGGGATCCCGGCGAGGCCGGGGTCGTGGTACTGTTCACGTGCACTGTGAGGATGGACAGTGAGGAGAGGATGAAGAAGAGGATAAGGGTTCTCGGGGAGACATGCAGGAGGACTGGGGCGCTACTGGTGGTGGCCGGCTGCATGGCCGCCGCCCAGCCCTACACCGTCAAGCGGCTTTACCCACGGGCGCTCCTCCTCTCACCCGCGAACCCCCACCGCATAGTCGAGTGTATTGAGGGTCGGAGGAGCCTGCTCAGGGAGCCCTCCACGCCGAAGACCGCTTACTTCGCGTCACCAAGGGCCGCGGTTAGGGGGCGTGTAGCCGAGATACCGATAGTGGATGGGTGCCTGGGGGACTGCGCCTTCTGCATAACCAAGATAGCTAGGAGGAGGCTGTACAGTAGGCCGATGGAGGCTGTCAAGAGGTACGCCGAGGAGCTGGTGCGCGCCGGGGCCCTGGAGCTGAGGGTGACGGGGCAGGACGCCGCGGCCTACGGCGTAGACATCTATGGTGAGAGGAGGCTGCCGGAGCTCATAGCGGAGCTCGCCGAGATACCGGGCGACTTCATGGTGCGGGTCGGCATGATGAGCCCCGACCAGCTCCTACCGATACTCGACGAGCTCCTGGAGGCGATGAAGCACCCCAAGGTATACAAGTTCCTCCACATCCCAGTCCAGTGCGGCTCAGACAAGCTGCTGAAGGTGATGGGGAGGAGGTACACCGTCGACGAAGTGAGGGAGGTAGTCCGGGAGGCGAGGAGGAGGCTGCCCGGCGTCACCATAGCAACCGACATAATAGTCGGCCACCCCGGCGAGGGGGAGGAGGATTTCGCCGCCACGCTCAGCCTCCTAGAGGAGCTAAGGTTCGAGAGGGTGCACGTCGCCCAGTACACGCCGAGGCCGAGGACGAGGGCGGCCGCGATGAGGCAGGTCCCCGACCCGGTTAAGAAGGAGAGGTCGAGGAGGGTTATGGAGCTCGTGGCCAGGATAGGTCTCGAGGAGCACTCCAGGCTTGTCGGGTCGAGGGCCAGGTGCCTAGCCCTAGGCCCTGCGGAGAGGGGCGGGGTTGAGGGGAGACTGTACAACTACGTCCAGGTCATCCTCCCAGAGGGCGTGGAGCCCGGCTGGCTCGAGGTGGAGGTCACGGAGGCCACCTGGTACGATGTAAGGGCCAAGCCGATTTAACTAAACGTGGTCTACCCGGTAGGCGGAGACTGGGAGTTTTGCGGAGCCCGGGCAAGGAGGCCGCGGCGAGGCATGCCTACCGGGTGGTGCTCGATGCGCTGACGGAGGCCAGGGTCGTCGGTGTTGGAACGGGCTCGACCGTCGGGCTCGTGCTGGAGATGCTCCTCGGCGACAGCGAGGCCCTCAGGCTCCTCAGGGGCACGGGTATAGTTGCCTCCAGCCTCGATACCCTCATGAAGCTCTCCTCGGCGGGCCTCAGCGCCACGATGACGATACCGGGGTCGGGTATAGACCTCTACTTCGACGGGGCCGACGAGGTCGCATGCGATAAGGGTATGTGCATGCTTGTCAAGGGGAGGGGTGCCGCGATGACGAGGGAGAAGCTGCTTGCATTCTACTCGCGGAGGAACATCATAGTCGTCGACGAGTCGAAGGTCTCCAGGAGGCTCGGCGAGAAGGGGAAGCCCGTGCCCGTCGAGGTTCTCCCTGACGCCGTGATGGCGTTCACCGCGTACATGGAGGCTGTGGGTGTGAGGGCGGAGCCGAGGAGGGGGGCTGGGAAGGACGGGCCAGTGGTAACAGACAACGGCGGCGTCGTCGTCGACACGTGGCCCTGGGGGGTCATGCCGCCACACATGTACGAGGCCCTACTGGACACCACGCCGGGGGTCATGGGGCACGGGCTCTTCCTCGGAATAGTAGACGAGGTCGTGGTAGGATACGGTGACGGCTCCGTGAGCGTGATACGTTGCAGGCGCACGAGGGCCCCGCGGGGACGCTCGGGGAGCTGAGGCGCAGGATACTCGAGGAGGCCAAGGCGCCTGGCGGCAAGGCCCTCGAGGCCGCCGAGACTGGCAGAGCCGTGCTCCTGGCAGGCACCGAGCCGCAGCTCTGGGTGGTGCTAGGCGAGGAGGCCGACTATATAGTGGTTCCACTCACGTACTGCAGCTGCCCCCACTTCACCATAAGGGTTATAGGCGAGCGCGACACGAAGCCATGCTACCACATAGTAGCCGTCGAGGCTGTGCGGAGGGGTGTGGCGGGCAGACTGGTGGCTGTCGAGCCGTCGAGAAGCGAGGTCGCGGACATACTGGCGGAGACTCTACTAACCGGCCGCTCCAGGACGCTAAGGAGGCTACTACACGGGGATGCTGACCCCAGGCGGTACCGAGCAGGTATGCGATGACGTGTTTAGCCTTGGCTGACCCTCCGCGGGGTGGATCCTCCTTGGGGGCCGGGCTCCTTAGGGAGCTGGCCGCGAGGGTGCTCGGAGAGGAGAGGGCTAGGAGGCTATGGGGGAGGATAGACATCATAGGCGACATAGCGGTCATAAAGATGCCGCCGGGGTTCAGCGTCGAGGAGCTGAGGAGGGTGGCTGAGCTGATTATCGAGAGGCTCCCCTACGTCAAGTCGGTGTGGGCTGCAAGCAGCCCGGTGGAGGGCTCCTATAGGCTCAGGGACTTCGTGCACCTGGCCGGGGAGGAGAGGAGTGAGACCCTCTACCGGGAGCACGGCTGCGTATTCAAGGTGGATATAAGGAGGGTGTATGTGTCGCCGAGGCTCAACTACGAGCACATAAGGATAGCGAGGCTGATACGCGACGGGGAGGTAGTCATAAACATGTATGCGGGCGCGGGCCTCTTCTCAATCATAGCCGCCAGGCACGCGAGGCCCTCGAAGGTCTACAGTATAGACATCAACCCGGACGCGTACCGGTACATGGTGGAGAACGTCAGGCTCAACAGGGTGGAGGACGTGGTCGTCCCGATACTAGGGGATGCCGCCAGGGTCGTGTCCGAGCAGCTACGCGGCGTTGCCGACAGGATACTCATGCCGCTACCGAGCCTCGTGCTGGAACACATGCCATACGCCCTCCAGGGGCTGAGGAGGGGGAGGGGCTACATCCACGCATACCTACACGTCCACGCCGCTAAGGGGGAGAACCCCATCAGGAAGGCCGTGGACAGGGTCACGGGTAGGATAGCTGAGCTCGGGGCCAGGGCAAGGTCCCTCGGGGCACGCGTGGTGAGAACCGTCGGGCCCAGATGGTACCAGGTCGTCGTCGACGTCTACGTGGAAACCATTTAATCCCCCCTGGGCGAGGGGGTTGTGAGGGAGCCTAGTGGCGAAGGTACCCGTCAAGCTTGTATCCTGGAGCGAGATAGTGGAGTGGAGCCACGGTCTTGCCGAGAAGATAAGGGAGAGCGGCTACAGGCCGACGGTCGTCATCGCGGTTGCGAGGGGCGGCTACGTCCCGGCTAGGCTCCTCTGCGACTTCCTCGGCGTCGAGAACCTGCTCAGCATACAGAGCCAGCACTGGACCGAGGCAGCCAAGATGGCCGAGAAGGCGATAATCAAGTTCCCCTACCAGGTCGACTTGACAGGCTACCGGGCCCTCCTCGTAGACGACATAGTCGATACGGGGGACACGCTGATGCTCGCCAAGGAGTACATCGAGAGGAACTGGAGGCCGAGCGAGATCAGGGTGGCCGCCCTACAGTGGATAAGCAGCACGGCCAAGTTCAAGCCGGACTACTACTACCTCGAGGTCAAGGAATGGGTCTGGTTCCAGTATCCCTGGACGAGGCTGGAGGACACTACACAGTTCATTAAGAGGATGGTGATCGAGGAGGCGAAGGAGAGGGGTAGGAGGGAGTGGACGTACAGGGATATAGTCGAGGGGTTCAGGGAGTGGTATGGTGTGGATGTGGGCGACATGTACTACAGGGATGCGATCAGGATGCTAATAGACATGGGCGTCCTCGAGGAGAGGGACGGGGTGTACGTGGTCAAGTCCCCCCAGTAACCCTGACCCCCGCCATCCTAGCCGCTTTAACGAAGTCCCGCCTGGTCAGGGGGAGCCATTTTCTGAGCTCCTCGTATAGGCTCCAGTCCACCATCCCTCCCCTAGCCCTCCTCGCTATCTCGACCGCCGCCCTGAGCCTCGCGTCCCTCGGGCACATGTTGGCCCTGACCGCCTCCTCGACGTCGCCTGTGACGTAGCGGGCGGTGAGCAGTATCGACGCGACTATGTTTATCCTGTTCGGGACGCCTATGACGCTGCCGCGGAGGAGTATGCTCCTCCTCTCCGCCCCCTCAGCCTCGATGGTTCTCGTCGCCCCGCGGCGGGGGAGCAGATCCACTATGCCGCCTATGATGAATGCCTCGGCTTCCCTGACCTCCCTCCCCGTCAACGGTTTCTCGGCTTCAGGGTCGAGTAGTATGATCCTCCTATACCCGTGGCTCCTCAGCGCCTCCGTGCACGTGCCGCCGCTGAGCCATACGTGGTCGAGCCTCATCCCGGCCCCGAGCCACTCGATAACCCTCTCATCGACCGGTGCGAGGAGGAGGTGTGCGTCCCAGAGGTACCTGCGTACGACGCCGAGGGTGCATACCACCTGTCTCCTAAGGCTCCTCAGCTCCCTCTCGTGCCTGTGGTGGGGGAGCTGTGAGAGGTCGATGGCTATTATCGGTGTCCTCCTCTCCGTGTCGATGTCCTCGGCTGACACGTCGTAGGGGGGCTCCTGGCCTACGACGGCGTCGTAGGGCTCCCGCCCGCCCGGGGCCAGGAGTCTGAGGCCCGTCAGCTCGTCGACCTCGAGCAGCCTCCCGCCGGAGCCCGCCTCGAGCCTCACACCCGCCTCGCCGAGGAGTATGCGTACCGCCACCTCCTGGACACGCATCCTCCTCCACTTCAGCCTCAGCCTCGAATACAGCGTGGCGGCGCCTAGCGAGGCAAGCCTCTCCCTGAGCCTCCACCTGGGCAGCTCCTTCAGCAGCCCTGGTGGTGGGAGGGGGCGTCGGCTACCGTGAGGCTCTTCAGCCCCCATGGCGTCGGCAGCGCCCCCGGTTGTGCGGGGTCTGGGTGTGGAGAGGAGGCTCCTCATCCAGGCTACACGCCGCCCTCCAGGGCTTTTCTAACCTCCTCCGCGACCAGCTCTACGTCGCGGCGCCTGAGCTTGGGGTGTACGGGTAGGCTTAGCACCTGCCTGGATGCGAGGAGCGCCCTCGGGGCTATCCTTGATGAGGGCGGGTAGCCTAGGCTGCGGTAGAGGGGCTGGTCTGGTATCGGGCGGGGGTAGTGTATGGCTGTCTGTATGCCGCGGCTGGCCAGCCTGGCTGCGAGCTCGTCCCTTGTGACCCCCACCCTCCCGGGATCCACACGCACCACGTACTGGTGGTAGACGTGCGTGTACCCCGGCCTCTCCCTGGGGAGTATGAGGCCCGTGCCGGCGAGCATCCTTGTCAGTAGGCTGGCGTTCCTCCTCCTAGCCTCATTCAACGCCCTGAGCCTGCGTAGCTGGACGAGCCCCAACGCCGCCTGCATGCTGGTCATCCTGTAGTTGAAGCCGAGGCACACATGCAGGTACTTCCTCTCCTGGCAGTGATCCCTTAGGAGCCTAACCCTCCTTGCCAGCTCATCGTCGTTCGTGGTTACCATGCCCCCCTCCCCAGTCGTCATGTTCTTGGTCGCGTAGAAGCTGAACGCGGCCGCGTCGCCGAGGCCCCCCACGGGCCCCTCGGGGGTCGAGGCCCCATGCGCCTGCGCCGCGTCCTCGAAGAGGAGCAGGCGGTGATCCTCCGCGAGGTCGCGGAGGGCTCTCATGTCGGCCGGGTGTCCGTAGAGGTGGACTGCTATGATGGCCTTCGTCCTACCAGTTATGTTCTCCGCGACTGAGTCGGGGTCGACCGTGTAGTAGTCGAGCTCTATGTCTGCGAAGACTGGGCGGGCGCCGACGGCGAGCACCGCGTTCGCGGTCGCTATGAACGTGAACGCCGGGACTATGACCTCGTCGCCGGGCCCCACGCCGGCCGCCCGTAGCATGAGCTCTAACGCCGCCGTCCCGCTGCTCACCGCGACCGCGTGCCTGGCCGCGGCAACCCTGGCGAACTCCTCCTCGAAGCGCTCGACGAGCGGGCCGTGGGCGAGCCACCCGGAGAGGAGAACCCTCTTGACGGCCTCGACCTCCTCCACCCCTATATACGGCTCTGTTATCCTTACAGCCCACTTCACGGAGGCAGCCCCGATGACTGCTCTACTCCAAGTGTTAAACGCTTCAACGCTCGTGGCCTGGCTGCTGCTCATGTGCCTCCTTGGAAGAGAGGCGCTTGGAGGCTCCAGAAAGGTTAGGAGCAGGGTGCTTGACGCGCTCCTGGCCCTACTTACACTATCATACCTCCTGGCGAGGACACTCATACTCCTAGCCGGCTAGCCCTCATCGACGCAGCCGGAGCCCCTGATCTTCGGGAGTGGGACTAGGCAGAGGAATACGAGGTCGCGTGAACCCGTGTTCCTGTACTCGTGCTCGACGTCGGGTGGTATGTAGACGTAGTAGCCTGGCCTCACATGGTAGGCGCGGTCGCCGATCGTGAAGACCCCTTCACCCTCCAGTATGAACTGCTCGTGCTCCCAGGAGTGGCGGTGCCTGGGGATTACTGATCCCGGCTCCATCCTTATCACCCTCATGGCGAAGTTCGGCGCCTTCTCCCTCGGCCCTATCAACCACCTTATGTATACGCCGGGCACCCTGCGCCCGTCGATCTCGAGCGGCTCCTCCCTCTCCTCGGTATAGTGTCCCACCTTCTCGCCGAAGAACCCGGTAGGCAAGGAGCCTCCTCTCCCTCCAGGTGGAGGTTCCCTACCCCCTATCTTAACTATTGGCGCGGTCCCCACCGGCCCGGTTCACATCACGGCTTCTCAGCAGGGGGCGCTAGGGGGCTAGGTCATCCCGTCCAGGGGCCTGGTTGTGCCCCGCCTGACCGACCCGCTTCATCGCGCGAGCCCTGCCGGGGCCTCGGCGGGTGTGAGACCGGCGGGGCCGTGTCTAGCCAGCTGCTGGCTTCAGCCCTATATTCCTGCAGGCCCTGCCCACACGTGTTATTATGGAGTGGCTGGCGTGGTGGCCTGGGTGACCCACTGGTGAGGGTGGTTGTCGCAGGCCTGGGGTTCGGCGGGGTTGAGGCGTTGAAGAGGCTGGTGGACGCCGGGGTGTGTGGGGCTGGCGAGTGCTTGGCTGTCGCGCCCTCAACGAGGTTCACCTTCCTGCCCGCGCTCCCGGAGGTCGTCTCGGGGAGGCTCGGCGGGGACGACGTCGCGTGGGATGTCGGGGGCTGGTTGAGGAGGATTGGCGTGGAGTATAGGCGTGGCCGGGTCGTCGAGGTGTCTGATGGCCTGCTTAGACTAGACGACGGCGGGGAGGTCGGGTTCGACTACCTCGTCGCCGCGTGGGGGGCGGAGCCCGCCTACTACGGGGTGAGGGGGGCGCGGGAGTATACGATCCCCCTCTACACGGTCGATGACGCGCTGAGGCTGTCCAGGGAGCTGAAGACCGCAGACACGCTGGTCGTTGTTGGCGCGGGGCTCGTCGGCGTCGAGCTTGCCGCCGAGGCGGCATGGGCTACCGGCGAGGGGCTCTACTCCCTCAAGAGGATAGTGCTCGTAGACCTACTCGACAAGCCGCTCGCCGTCGTCGGGAGCAAGTGTGCCTCCCGCAGGGCTGAGCGTATACTCCGCGACGAGATGGGCGTAGAACTCGTCATGGGGAGGAGGGTGTTGGAGGTCAGGGAGGACTCCATAGTGTTGGAGGGAGGGGCCGAGATAGGCTTCGACGTAGCCGCCTGGTGCGCGGGGGTGAGGGCCCGGGACGTCAGGGTTGATGGGGCTGAGGCCGACAAGAGGGGCTTCATCAGGGTCGACGAGTACCTGAGGGCGACGAGCCACGTCTACGTCATCGGGGACGCCGCGAGGGTGGAGCACGGCGGCTGCGTGGCGCTCAAGATGGTGAGGGAGGCTATGAGGCAGGCCGCAACAGCTGTTCGCAACATACTCGCGGAGGCGGGGGGCTCCGCCCCGAGGGCCAGGTACAAACCCCTCATCACGACTTGCAGGCCCCTCATGGCCGTCGGTATGGGGCCGAGGCACGCGGTAGTCATTATAGGGAGGCGTTTCTGCATAGATACTAGGCTTGCATACCGCTACAAGGAGTGGTGGCGGCGGCGCCTCCGCCGGATGCACGGGGTGTCCTGATCTGCCCGTCATGGGTGTCGACGTGGAGCCGGGCACCCCGAGGAGGTACTCGGTAGCCGTCGTGGAGAAGGGGGCCCTCATAGCGAAGTACGAGTCTGTGCCCCTGCGCAGGCTGCTCAGGCTTATCTGGGAGTACCGTCCCCGCATACTAGCCCTCGACAACGTCTACGAGCTCGCCGGGAACGAGAGGGAGCTTGCACGCATAGTCTCCATGCTCCCCGACGACCTAGAAATAGTCCAGGTCACGAGGAGCCCCGACGGCTCCTTCCACGAGCTAAGGAGCCTGGCCGCCGAGCTGGGCATAGAGGTGGGGAGCAAGCTCACCCCGGGCAGGACTGCGTACATAGCGGCGCTCCTCGCAGAGAGGGGCTACGGGTCCAGGATAAGGTTCGTCGAGAACAAGACGAGGATAATCATAAGGAGGGGGAGGAGTGTAGGCACCGGGGGGATG
>CAYZCH010000033.1:0-10574 GCA_964476405.1 uncultured Desulfurococcales archaeon | reverse complement strand
TCATAGTTAAACTACTGGCCGTCTCGGCGGCGGCGTGGCTGGCCGCGGCACTACTCCTGCACCTAGACCCTTCAAGAACAGTTAGGGTTGTGGCTGCTGCCTTCACGCTCAACTACCTGCTATGGGGCATACTACTGGGTTTGCTTGGCGCGTCAGGCCTCGGATGAGTGTTGCACCCCTCTCTGGGGGTGCGGTTATACCCGTTTAGGCGGTATAGTGGTCTGCGTGTATAGTCCTGCCCGGTGCGGGGGGCGGCGTGGGTGTCCTGCGTAGGCCGACGCTCATAATGCTGGGCCTCGGTGAGGCGGGGCAGAAGATACTCTATGAGGTGGAGGTGCACGGCCGGAGCCTGGGCGTCATCGATCCTGGTGGTAATGGCGACGTTGAGCCGGTCAGGCTGGTGGGTGGGGGCTGCCGTCCGCGTAGCAGGCATCCGGGTTTGAGCAGGCTCATGGACGAGTTGAAGCCCGCCGGCGGCTTCCTCGTCAAGGTGTCCTCGGGGCCGCGGGGCTCCGGCCTTGAAGGCCTCGTCGAGGCCATTGCCTCCCATAGCCCCATTGTTTCGAAAAGGTATGGGTTCTCTATGGTGAGGATAGATGTCGACGAGAGGACGTTGGTCGAGGTCGCAAAGAGGACGTTGGAGGCCGGGCTGCCCGTCCCCCCAGGGGTAAGCCTGGCCTCAACCGACATGGAGGTCGAGGACCCCGTGCTTGGCGAGAGGGTGGTGCTGCAGCCTGGCGGCGGCTCGGGGGGCAGGTCGGCGGCCGTCTACAGCCTCGTCAGGATGAGGGATGGGCCTCCGGTACTCGACCTGCTCGGCATACCCGTACACTTCAACGACGCCAGCCTGATCGCGCGGCTCCCGACGTCGATACCCTCCTACCGCTCAATGCTGCTCGTCCACGGCCTAGTGGGAACTGGGTCGGGCGCCGCTATAGCCGTGCTCGACTCCCTTAAGGAGGCGGCCGGCGACATACTGCCGGCACGCGTCAAGATAGACCTTGCAGTGGTGCCCTCAGCCGAGGAGGCTCATATGGGTAAACTGCCTCCCGGTAAATGGGTCAAGGTCTTCAACTGGGATGTATCGAGGCTGGAGTCTCTCCTGGAGGAGGGCGTCCTCGACGCACTAATCCTCGTGGATCTCGACTTTGCGTTAATCCAGTACCAGCGCGAGACGCGTATAGCCGGGAAGGGGCTTGACCAGCCCTTCCTGCAGGATGTGAACAGCTTCATAAGGAGGGTGCTTGAGGGCGGCCCCTCGCTCTATGATAGGAGGGAGCTCAGCAGGCATAGCGGGGCGGCGGCGTCGGGGCTGTATGCTGAATACGAGAAAGTCGACAGCATCATAGCCCGCGTCCTCGAGCCACTCCTCTGTATACATGGGCCGCGTGGTGTGAGGTTCGGCGCTGGCGGGAGTAGCATCGATGAGGTAGAGTTTAAGGATATGGTGAGGGGGTTTGTCGCAGCCCCCCTCGTAACATCCCCAGAGGTCTTCTCGAAGTACCTGCTCGTCGCCAGGGAGGGGGTCGACAAGGGCGTCGAGTCGAGTGATGAGGCTGCACTCGCCACACTCATACTACCCCTACTCCATGGCATGCTCGCACCCGTCTCGAGGGGCATGGTTGAAGCATTCATATTCATCGCCACGAGGCCGGCCCTGAAGACGGTTGGTGCGGAGCTCGGATACCTCCCCGAGGCCTCCGACATCGCGGCGTTGATCCGCGACATCCTCGGCGGTGGGGTCAAGGTAAACGTGCTCGTGTCAGGCGTGGAGATGTCTGCACCCGTGCTCGGCTACGCGCTCCTGAAGCCCAGGAAATACATGAAGAACATTGTTTCTATGAAGGGGTGGGAGTGACGCTCGACACACTGTTACTCGCCGCAGTGAACGCGGCGCTGGTGCTAGTCAACATACTGGTACTCGCAGTACTGGTATCAATTAAGGCCAGGCTAGACACTGTAGCCGGGCTACTTGCACAGCGGTCACGCCGGCCGCCACATGATGTTGGTCGACAGCGCGGCGGGGGCGGTGGCCGGCTAGGAGGGGGGCCGGAGGCGGTGCATGAAGCCATCCCAGACACTCAGCACGTCTTACTCCTCGACCTATCCGACCCCGCGGTGAGGCAGTGGTACGAGGCGCTGCTGGACAGGGAGCGTGGAGGTGGGAAGAAGGGGGTGGGTGTAGAAGGTGTTGGTAAATGAGGTAACCGGCCACTACGGCAGCATAGAGGCAATGAACACCGTGTTCGCCAGCTTCACCCCCCAGTGTCAGTACAGCATTAATGTAGTGATGCGCTTCCCGGCGCTTAGGAGGAGCACGCCGGGCTCGTGGAGGAGGTACGCGGGTAAGGTTAACTGGCGCTTCCTGTACAGGTATGACGCGTCCCTATGGGGTTCCAGGATCAGGCTCGTATCGCCTAGGAGGGCTGTGATGAATAGGCTCCCCCGCGTAGCAGGGTATGGTTCAACGGTGGCGCTCGTAGTAGACTACCGGCTGTTCTTCGACCAGCGCAGGTACTACGCGTTTTACAGGAGGGTGGCTGGCAGGCTCGCCTCTACCGCCCAGGGCCCGTTCGAGGGTTTTGAGGGTGCCCTGCAGTACGGGCTTCTCGGCTTCGGCCCAACGGGGCTCTACCAGCTCCCAGTCGACGAAGGCTTTGACGAGGAGGCCATCAGTGTTGAGGAGGCGTTCAGCGACGCCCTGGTGAAGGCTTTGAAAGACATGCTCCAGGGCTGCGGGCCGGGCTCACACATCCTAATCGATGTGTACTACCCCTCCCGCCTCGAGGCAACCCTCTTCCTCGACGATGTAATGGGGCGGGTCGAGGAGGGCGTAGAGGGGTCTACCGTCTTAGACGGCGTCGAGTCCATTGCCGGCTGTGAGGCCCTGCGCAGGCTCGTCGACCTCCTAGATAGATATGATGTAGTCGTCCTCGTGGTCACCGACCCGCTTCCGCCCCTATCACTGCTTAGAGCCGCGGCCGTCAGCCTGCCGCTCGACCCCGGCCAGCTGGCCAGGAGACTCTTCGTCATCCACTACATCGGGCTGTACATGAACGTCGCGGCCTACTACTACAAGCTGCTCGAGAGGCTCGTCGGCGACAAGGCGAGGTATGTTGAGGCGGCGCGCAGGATACCCGTACTCGCCCTCTCCCCGCCGGGGGCGGGGCCTGAGGAACCCCCTAGCTTCGATTTAGTCCTCCCGGTCGAGCCGCAGCCCGCTCCAGGCTCGATGACGAGCTTCAAGGTGGCGACCCCCGACGTGTTCGTGACGAGGTACAGGGAGGTGGTGTCGGCTCTGAGGCTCCTGCCCAGGAGGATTGTGAAGAGCCTGAATATGCGCCTGGACGCGGTACTGCTGAGCGGCGGTAAGGCCGCACTACCGCCTGCACCCGAGCTCCTGGATGAGGTGGCCGCAGTCATTAAGCGGAGGTCGGTCGACGAGGCGATAAGGGCTGTCAGGGAACCACTGATAGCTGCTAGGCTCGACACGGGCCGTGGCCCCCGCGTCCTCTACATAGACGACCTCAGGAGGGAGCCGTAGCGGCTACTGCAGCCACCGCGTACAGATGCACCCCTAGCCACGGGTACTGGCAGCCAGGCTGGCTTGAAGCCGGGTGAGCCCCCAGATACCTCCCGGTGAGCGGGTTGGCCCTATGGAGTAGTGGGGGGCGGCGTCTCACGCACCCCGTCCGTGGACTAGCTAGGATTGATAGTGGTGCAGCCGGCATAGGCATCGGCGTCGCTGAAGGCGCATGGTTGTTGGAGAGGAGCGGTGAGCGGGTCGAGGAAGGCGTAGACCTCGGATCCCTCCTCTGGGGCGCAGTGGCTCCCTGGAGGAGGCCCGGAGGCCGCGCCGGCACGGTGCCGAGCCTGGTGGTGTTTAGTGATACTGATCCGGCCAGCGAGGCCAGGTATAGGGAGGCGAGGCGGCTCTACGCCAGGCTCGGCATACCGCTCGAGTGGGTGAAGGTGCCGGGGCCGACGGCGGCCCAGAACCCGGCCAGTCTCTATGAGAGGCTGAGGAGGGGAGGAGACGGCGTCGAGGAGGCCGTTTCACGCCTAAGGACGCTGCTTGATTCAGCGGGGGATGGCTCCCTACAGTCTATACAGTTCGCTAACTCGATGCACGGGACAGGCATGGGGCTAAACTCGTTCCTCGCCGAGGATGTGGCGTCCAGGCGGGTTGGCGGGGACGCGTACAAGTTGATGGTTGTTGTCAACGCGGATATATCGAGGGCTTCGAGCAGGCTCGACTACCTTGAGAGCACGAGGTGGAGTATAAGGAAGCTCGACGAGCTCCTCAAGGACGGGTGCCTAGACGCCGTACTCGTCGTAGACAACACCGTCGCCTCCGCGGTGAAGAGCGTCCTGGTGAAGGGGGCTGGGAGGGAGAAGCTCAGGGAGGCGTGGGCTAGGTTCATGAAGGCCGGCGACCCCTACGAGGCGGTGGCCGAGTTCTACGGAGTGCTTGCCGCCATAGCAAGCCTCGACCCACACGAGGCAAACGACCTGATAGTCCACGCGGCGGCACCCCTGACGATAATACCTGCATGGGGCTGGCTCGTAAGCGGGAGGGAGATAAGGGAGATAAGGGCGTCGAGCGCACCCTGGGACTACTACAACGTAAAAAGAGTCACCAAGGGCGGCTACATAGTCCCAGGATACCTGCCAGGAAGCCTAATGAGGCAGGTAGGCTTCAAGGCGATCGCAAGCGAACTAGCGGTATCGACGCTGGCCCCCCTAGACCCAGCGTCAGTCACGGGCCTGATAATAGTCCTCGGCGAGGAAGACAGGAGAGTGTGGGAGCGGCAGGGCATAAGCATGTACACTGCCCTCGAGAGGAGCTTCGCCGAGGTAGGGTACACCGGGCCACTCGACGTACTCACACTGCCGAAGGAGAGCGGCGTATGGATATACGCCGTCCTCAAAGACATCAATATCCTGGAGGCGAAGTTCCAGCTAGGGCCATGGGGGAGGAGGCAATGACGATCCTGCAGCCGCTAAACGAGACACTGACAACAGTGTTCCTATCAATAGCAGTAGTCCTGGCGCTCACGACACTACTACTCGTATACAAGCTCCTAAAGGCACCATTACCGGGCGGCAAGCCCGAGGCGGCCGAGGCGGCAGCCGAGGCAACGCGCCGGGAGGGCGCGGCGGGCGGCGCAGCCGCGCAGCCCCAGGGCGGAGGGAGCGAGCAGGGGCCAGGCTGCGAGGACTACTCCTGGATCTACAGGCTCGGCGAGGGGAAGCGCGGGAGGGATAACGACTAGAACCCGTCTACACCAAGCTGCACCCAGGCAGGTCAATGGATCCGGCTGACTCGTACACCATTAGGCGGGCGGGCGCCTACCCGCCGGGGCTGGCCAGGCGGACTGGGAGGCGTTGACCGCAAAGGATTTACCAGCGCTGACAAGACTTGTACCCGAATATCATGGAGGGGGTGGGCGGGCCCGTCGTCTAGCCTGGTTAGGACGCCGCCCTCACAAGGCGGAGGTCCGGGGTTCAAATCCCCGCGGGCCCACCACCCCTATCTCCTCCTAACTATCTCGTATACCTTGGCTCTGAGCTCGTCTAGGTGTAGTGTTTGCGGTGCTGGCCTTTCACCCACCCTCGTGCCTGGTGGTAGTGGGTCTGAGCAGAACATTGCTTCGCTCAGCTCCCCCCTTATGATGACCGGCGGTAGGAACGCTATGGCCCTCAGCTCCCCCTCCCTAACATCCTGTATGTTCGTCACCACTGTATGGGTGGCGTACCTTGCCTGGACCCGTGCAACGAGTAGCTTGTCTGCGTTGGGGTGTTTATGTACTGAGAGTATCTTTGCTGCCTCGACGTCGACTGCGTATTCCGGCCTATTCTCGTCTCCCAGGAGTATCCTGGCCGGCAGCCCTATGAGTATGCGGAGGCAGTACCTCAGCTCGGCCAGCGTGTACTTGTCGACTTCCCCTATCATCGTCTTTGGAGGCATTATGGTTCTTGCTAGTTCTAGGGCGGTGTTCTTGAACTCCCTCAGCATTGGCTGTTGGAGGAGTATCTCGGCGGGCATCATCGAGTACTTTATCTGCATTAGGAGGCTGTTTAGCCTGCTCAGCAGCTGTCTAGCCCTATGCTTGTTGTAGGGGTGGTGGAGCCTCTGCCCCATCACCATCTTCTGTATCCTGTTGAGCGCGTCCTCGGCGACCAGTATGCGGAGGTCGTTCCTTGTATCCATAACACCCCCCATGGTTCCGGGCCTGCACCATGGTAAATAGGGTTTATAGTGAATACCCGGGCTGCATGGGCCCCGGCAGGGCCTGGAGAAGGAAGGCTTGTAAGGGGTTGAGGGCTTGGCGGGCTACGAGGGGTTCAAGCCTCCATGGAGGCTGCTTGTCGAGTGGATTAGTGGGGGTGAGGCGTGCTTCAGGGAGATCCTGGACTTCTTGGAGTCGAGCAGGGTCGGTGGCCAGGCGGTCGACGTCGTTGTATTGGATGGGCTTGGGAAGGCGCTGGTGATAGACGGGAAGGTTCAGTCATCGCTCTTCGACGAGTACTGGTACCATGAAGCCCTGGTTCACCCCGCGATGCTGCTCCACCCCTACCCGCGTAGGGTTCTGGTCGTGGGTGGTGGTGAGGGGGCTACGCTCAGGGAGGTTCTCAGGCACTCTAGTGTCGGCAGGGTTGTAATGGTTGATATCGAGCCCTCGATGATAGAGATCGCCAGGAGGCTGCTTCCCGAGTGGCACCAGGGGTCGTTTAGCCATGCGGCGGTCGACGTGGTCGCGGCTGATGGGAGGGGTTTTGTTGAGGCGTCCCGGCCGGGCTCATATGACGTAGTCGTGCTAGACCTGGTGGATCCGCTTGAAGGGGGGCCGGCCGTCTACCTCTACACGAGGGAGTTCTACGAGGCCGTGTACAAGGTGTTGTCGAGTGACGGTGTAGCCGTGACGCAGGCGACGTCGCCGGTTCTCCACCCGAGGGTTTTCGCCGCGATATACCATACGATGGCGGCCGTATTCCCGCACGTGGCGGCATACACGGTGTACATGAGGAGCTATAATGGCCTATGGGGGTTTGTAGTAGCGTCGAAGACCACCGACCCCTCAGGCCTGGACGCGGGCAGGGTTGATGACATGCTTAGGGAGAGGGGTGTGAGCGGCCTGAGGTTCTACGACGGGGTCACGCATACATGGATGTTCAGCCTGCCACTCCCGGTTAGAAGGGTTATCCAGGAATACAGGGTTGTGTCGACCGACGAGAAGCCGGTCTCAATACCCTTCTAACCCCCCGCCCATGGGCTTAAGGCTAAATAGAGCCCTCCCACACACGGGTCTACCCGACGGGCGCCGGGGTGCCCGAGCGGCCTAAGGGGGTGGGCTCGAGGCCCTGTCTTTCCGGCTCTGGCGGGCTGGGAGACCCACTGCCCCGTGGAGGGGCGCGCGGGTTCAAATCCCGCCCCCGGCGCCAATCACTTTATCTTCTTGTACTGCCTGCTCCTCTGCAGCCACTTCTGCTTCTCCTCGGGCGTGGTGAAGTGTATGTGTAGCGGGTGGTGGTATGGTAGTTTCGCCTTCTCCTCTATCTTCCTCCTTATAGCCCTCGCTTCCTTCTTCTCTATCTTCTTTGATGATACCACTAGGAGGTCTACGTCATGTGCCTTCTCGAGCTCGCCCCTCGCGACGCTGCCGACAAGGTATATCTCCTGAACCCCCGGAACCTCCTTCTCCACCTCGGTCACGACCCTCGGCACCCACTTGTCCCACTCCCTTATCATCTGCGTCCTCTCCCTGAGCCTCCAGTCGACGTACTCCTTGATCCTCCTCCCGCTTACGTAGCGGTAGAGCGCCTCTATGGCGAAGGACGACGCGACTATTATTGCTACGGGTATGAGCTCATAGGGCCTCTTTATCGCTGAGTTGTAGAGTAGTATTGCCAGTGCCGCTGACGCAGCCACTCCCCCGATGACGGGGAGTATGGGGTTGGCTCTTGTCTCCCTCCTCAGCTTGGCGCACGCGAAGTTGACGGAGGCGAATATTATTAGGAAACCCGTGCTGCCGGCGAGCGATATCCCGCTCAGGTTGAGCAGGTTAGTCGCCAGGAGCACTAGCACAGCCACCATTAATAGGCCCTCGTAACCTGCCTTCCATATCTTCTTCTCGACTATCTTTGGTAGCTCACCATACCTTGCGACCATGTAGCTCACCCTAGCGCTGCCGTAGAGGGTGGCGTTTATCGCCGAGGCCGTCGAGGCCAGCGCGGCGAACCCTATGAGCACGAACCCTATCTCTCCAAGGAACGGCTTTGCAGCCTCTGCCAGCGCGTAGTCCCTAGCCCTCACTATCTCCTGGTATGGTAGGTTGCCGACGGTTACTATGGCTACCAGGACGTATATGAATATGACGAAGAGAACCGAGAATATGAATGCCTTTGGTAGGGTCGTCTCCGGGTCTTCGACGTCCTGCGCTGTATTAGCTATTAGCTCGAACCCCTCATAGGCAAGGAATATCATCATTCCGCCGGCTATGATGTTGACGGGGGAGGGCCAGTTCGCGGGGGAGAGGCGTGCAAGCTCGACCGTCATGAGGCCCGCGAAGCCGAAGAGCATTAGTATCGCTACTTTGAACCCTACGAGGGCGTCCTCGGCCTTCCCGACTATGTATGCCCCGAGCATGTTGAGGAACGTGAAGAGAGCTATTACGAAGGTCGCGAGTATATGCCTCCACACCACGACCTCGTGGCCGAACATGAGGGCTGAGCCGTAGCCCCCGAACGCGTACGCGTAGAGGGATAGCATTATCACGTAGCTTAGGAGGAGCAGTATGTTCAGCCCGCCCACCGCCACGTTGTTCCCGAAGGCCCTTACGAGGTACTCTATCGTGCCCCCCTCACTCGGGTAGCGTACCGAGAGCTTGGCGTAGGAGTAGGATGTTGCGAGCGCTATTAGCCCGGCCACGAAGAAGGCTATGGGGGCCGCTCCCTTAGCGAGCTCGACTGTGAGGCCGAGGACAGCGAATATGCCGCCCCCTATCATGCCGCCTACTCCTATCGAGAACGCCTCCCAGAACCCTATCTTGCGGTGGTGTATTGGTGGGGGCATCGCCTACCTCCTCCCTTCTAGAGGGCGCGCTTTCTGGCTATAGTTAGCCCCCAGCCGCGGTATTTCTACTCCCCCTGCCCGTGAGGAGGGCTAGCGCCTCGCCGCGCTCCAGCCCAGTCCTCTCCGAGATGAGCGACGCTATCTTCTCGGCCAGCCTCAACGTAACCCTCCCATCCCTGTAGGCCTCGGCGAAGGCCTCGGCATCGACAACCCTCCACCCATCCCCCCTGTTGACGAGGTCTACCTCCAGGTCTATGTAGCGGAACCCTGTGGGGGTGGGCTCCGGTGGCGTGTTGAGGTTCACGTAGATCCCTTTCAGCTCGCCACTCCTCGAGTAGTACTCGTGGCGTATAGTCCAGGAGGCCGTGTCTATGTAGGTGTATATCGTGTCGCCGGGCTCCTTCTCCACGCCGAGGCCGTCGTAGACCCCGTGGCTCCTGACAACCCTCTCCATTACAGCCTTCAGCGACCCGCCGGACGCCTCCACGCTCTGTATCCTCCCCGGCCCTATCCTGACCCTTGAGCCGTCGAGCTTGACGTGTATCAGCTCCACCCTCCTCTGCCTCGAGAGCCTCTCCGCGAGCTCCTCAAGGATCGCCTCCTCCAGGGGGGCTCTCGGGGCGCCTAGCCCCAGCGCCTTCTCGGCGTAGTCTACTATGTCGGGCATACTCGTACCGGCCTGGTTGGCCTTGATGCTGTGGTGCATCCTCACCGTCTGCGTCACCGACGCCCTGACATCATCCATCAGCTTCTTGTCCGGCGACGACACCTCGACGACGACTATCGACTCACCCTCCTCGAGCACGCCATCCCCCGATGGCTCCAGGGATGCAAGGAGTCTCAGGCGTGACACGAGCTCGTGCAGCTCGGCCTCGAGCTCGGATGAGTCGCCGCGCCTAGCACTACTCCTCCAATGCACCGAGTACCCCTGGGACGTGTAGGGGGCGGCTAGCGCGGCTAGCTCGGCCCTCCTGGCCTTATCCCTTATATGCTCGCTGAAGCTGAGCCTCCTGGGCCCGCCCTTAGAGACTATAGCATAGTCGCCGACAGCCTCAACCACCCCGGCCTCGACGACCGGCGTCTCCCCAGGAGACACGGCAGTCCTGACAACCCTCCCCTTCACCAATGCACCCTCCCTGCACTCGCCGACACCCCTCACAACGACCCTCACTCCGCCGACGACGCCCTCACAGCCCCCATTAGCAGGGGATCCGGTGAGCCGCACAGCCACGGTGCTGTGCAGGCCGAGCCTGGAGGCCATGTAGAGCGAGTAGGGGAGCCTCTCCCTGAGCACGTCGACAACCCTCTCAACGGCCCAGGGGTAGCCTATCACCAGGAGCCTGTTCATGTCATCCTCGGTGCTCTTGATGGTGACGTCGGCTGGAACCTGGATATCTGGTATACCGAACCTCTCAACTATTATCCTCGAGGCCTGCGTAACGGTGAAGCCGGCGTCGAGGATTATCTTCGTTAATGCCGTTGCATATATACCCCTAAT
>CAYZCH010000032.1:0-3712 GCA_964476405.1 uncultured Desulfurococcales archaeon | reverse complement strand
TAACGGGAAGGCCAGGAAGACAGCGTTGGGGAGGCCGGAGAGGAGCGCGGTAGTCGCAGCCGAGGGCTCACTCCTCCAGGCCGCGAGGAGCGGGAGCAGTAGGAGCGACATGTGTATACAGGATACAAGCGTGAGAAGCAGCATACTCGACGCCGAGGGGGCGCCGACGACAGCCAGGAAGATGGTTGGAGGTATAACATAGTAGAAGAGGATCTCCGCTAAGCGGCCAACCCACCATCCACCTCCAACCCTCGAGGCCGCATAACCCGCCACAGCGACCAGAAGCGCGGCGACGAGCCTCGACACGTCCAACCAGTCAACACCCCCCACCCCAAGGCCCTGCCAGCGGGCACACCCATGTGGCTCATATATGGAGCTTCAGGGCGAGGAGGGCGGTTATGGCCGCGGCGATGGGGACTGTGTATTCGTCATCCACGTCCCTCCTCGTGGCGGCCTCGACAAGGGTCGCTGCAACGGCTACGAGGAGGCTCGCAGCCGGGCTTAGCCCCGCTAAGAGACACGAACACGTCGACGCCGACAGCATGGCTACCGACCCGGCGATGGTCTTCCGCGGGTTCAACGGGTTACGTGGCCCCTTGACAAGCCTGCCGGTGAGCGCGGCGGCGGCATCGCCGAAGCTGGATACCATGATGGCGGCGGCAGCGGCCTTGGCGGGGAGGAGTATGATCGCGGCGGTCGCGACGCTCCAGAAGTAGACTGGGCCTATGAAAGTGCCGGTCTCCAGCTCCCAGTCCCGCGCCATCAACATGTAGGTGTGGTATGCGATTGGCACGCGGAGCTTCAACACCCCCCTCATGCTGAGTTCGTGGAGCAGGTAGAGTGTGAGGAAGAGCAGTGAGACGGCTGCAGCCACAGGCCTGCCAAGCCAGTATATGAAGGGGATGGCGAAGAAGCCGGGTATCATGTGTATTGATTTCCGCCTAAGCTCCCGGGCTACAGCCTCCAGCCCCCTCCTCCCCTCCTCCCCCAGCACCGCCACCCGCGTGTCCCTGCGTAGTGGTGCTTGATAGAAGTATTGTCGTTATGAAGGAGGCCCTCTCCCTAGGCCCCCTCATCTCGGGGACGACGTATAGCGGCACCCCGAGTCTAGCGGCCAGCGCCGCGGCCCTGCGGAACAGGAACCTCGAGTACCTCTGGGCTGTGGGCGGGGGCTCCCACCTGGCCTCGTCGGTACCATACCCCGATAACCCCTCAAGCACGAAGACATAGACTCTGAACCCCTTCAACGCCTCCAGGGAGATGCCGTCGAGCTCTCTCGGGTACTCTAGGCCATCCGCCTCCATGTAGGCCAGCGGCGCGTCGAGGCTGTAGTCGAGTATGGCTACGTCTGCACCACTACACTCCATAAGCCCGCACAGCTGGTACCCCATGAACAAGTACTCGATAACGCTCCGGGGAGCCCTATGCCAGTCGCCGAAGAGCCTCCCGAGCAGCCCGGCGAGCAGCCTCGCCGCGTCGCCGACTATGCAGGCCCTCAACCCCCGTGCGCGGAGCATATCGGCCAGCTCGCGGGCCACGCTCGTCTTCCCGGCGCCCGGCCCACCCTCGAGGATGACGGCTATCCTGCCACCAGTGTAGGCCTCCACGCCCCCTTCATTGCAGGGTCTGCTCACGGCCGTGATCCCCATGCGGGCGTCGGTTTGACGTGCAGTCTTCATCCCCCAATCACCCGTCCTCCAGCCGCCATATAGTGTTTGTTTTTGGATAATGGTTATTACTCTCAATACTAGGGGGCCGGGGTAAGGGAGGAGGAGCCCCGGTGTACGTGAGCCCCGAGATGCTGGAGGTGCTCGACAGGAAAGTCGACGAGGGGTGGTTCAGCTACAAGGAGTTCAGGGAGCTGGCTGGCGGTGAGGCAGAGGCGCTGCGCCTACTCCTCGACATGTACTGTGAGGGCCTCCTGGAGTACAGGGGAGGGGAGACATTCCTCGTCTCGGACGCTGGGAGGAGACTAGTGGAGGCCTGGAGGAGCCTGGGGAGGCCGTCTTCCAGGCCATGGATCGACAGCAGGGTATACTGGATGCTGTACTACAGCGTGCGCGCCGGCGGCCGCATACCGGGCAGCTGGGAGCAGCTCCTAGCGGAGAGGGGGTTCGTCGCGGAGGGCGAGCTCTCACCCGTAGGGTATGAGGTTGTCGAGGTGTTTGAGACTTCTCAGAAGAGGCTGGTGGTGACGAAGGCTATTGCGGCGGTGCTGCTCGAGGCACCGGAGGGGCCAGCGGAGAAGCAATACTATACCACGAAGTGGCTCGACGTCCTCGAGGCTATGGGGCTCCTCGTCAAGAGTATACCGAGGGCCGCCTACCTGGCCCTGACCAGGCCCGCAAGGCTCCTACGCAAGGCTTTCGCGAGGATAAACCTCGACGCCCCATACACCGCCCTCGTGAACGAGAAGATATACAGGGGGCTCGAGGCACTCGCACGCGGCGAGACCCCGGACCCCGAGACCGAGGAGGCGTTGAGGATCATAGGCTACGAGACGCCGGCAGGCAACCTGACGAGGCCGGGGAGGCAGGTGCTCGAGGCCTGGAGGCTGCTGAACAAGCCCTTCGAGACGACGCCGACCGCGCTCAGCCGGGACGAGCTCGCATTAATGAAGACCGTGAGGGAGTACTGGGAGAAGAGCAAGGCTAACCCGGAGATAAAGCCGACCAGGAAGCTCCTCTCGGAGAAGTTCCAGCCACAGGAATCAAGATACTACACGGTTGGCCTCCTACTCTACCAGCTCGAGGCGCTCGGCCTGGCCATAGAAGAGGTCGACGAGAAGGGTAAGCAGGTAGTGAAGCTGACTAAGCTCGGCGACCAAGTACTAGACGTGTTCGGCCTCAGCGAGTCAAGCGCCATAGGCTCCAGGACACTCATAGAGGCCGACTCTATGAGGAGCCCCTCCGAGGACTGGATCCCCCGCAGCCGCGACGAAGGACTGCTAGGCCCCCGCGGCCCCACCAGGCGTGGCCAGCTACTCGCCAAGGCATCCAGGACGGCGGAGAGGAGCATACTGGTTACGAGCCTGGAGGCGTTGATACTGAAGAGGCTCCCGGAGAACCGCACCGTCCCACGGTCAACCATCGTGGCGAGCTTCCACGGCAGGGAGGAGGACGCTAGACTGGCCCTCGACAAGCTGGAAACAAAGGGACTGGTGGCAACAAGGCCCGACGGCAGGCTGGAGATCACGGACGCGGGGAGACTAGTCAAGGAGGCGGTTATGGGGGTTCCGACGGGCGTCGCTACACCGGTACACCCGCACATAATAAGGCTGCTCAGGGCCCTCAGCGAGGAAAAGACAGACGATGTGGCTAAGCTAGTCAAGAAGACCAGGCTGAGCCTAGACGCGCTCAAAGACGCACTCATCCTCTCAAGGGCATGCAAATACATAGGGCGGGGGGCGTCGCTAACGGCGGCTGGAAGGGCGCTACTGGAGGCAGTCGAGCTACTGCAGAGGAGCAGGCGCGCTGAGCAGCTCTGAGGAGCATGTAATGTTTTGCCGCGTGTGCCGGATATGCTGCTCGGGGAGGGCGCGTAGGAGCTGTAGGAGGAGGGTTGTGGCGCCGCCGGGTGGATTCGAACCACCGACCACCGGGTTAACAGCCCGGCGCTCCACCCGCTGAGCTACGGGGGCGCATGGGTGAAAAACAGGCTCATGCAGGTATATATATTCCGAAGAACGTCGTGTTGCTGAGGTTCCTGTTAT
>CAYZCH010000031.1:0-7879 GCA_964476405.1 uncultured Desulfurococcales archaeon | reverse complement strand
GCTCCGGGCCCGAAAAACACGTTGTTTTCTCCCCCTCCTCACTCCTTGATGTAGGGCCTCCCGAGCCATGCGGGTGCCCTCGCCTTGACCCCGTAGATGGTTATTGCTACTAGCGCCGCCACGTAGGGCAGCGTGTTTAGTAGGTCTGAGAGGGCGGGCACACCGAGTATGGCTTGGAGGTTGAGGGCCGTCGCCTCGGCTAGGCCTAGGAGGTAGCTGGCGGCGAGCGCGAGCATTGTGTTCCAGTTGCTCAGCACGACTATGGCTAGTGCTATGAAGCCCCTGCCCGCAGTTATGTCGCGTGTGAACTGGCCTATGTAGTCCACGACGAGGTATGCGCCGGCGAGGCCGTGGAGCACCCCGGCTGCGGCCGTCACGAGGGTCTGGAGGGTCTCCACCTTGACTCCGAGGGCCTCGGCGGAGTGTGGATCCTCCCCGCAGGCCGCTATCTCGAGCCCGAGCGTCGTCCTCGTCATTATATAGTGGGCTGCCAGGGCGATTGCTACGGCCACTATGAACATTGGGGTGGTGAAGTACCCGTCGATCCTTATCGAGGGTATTGTGGGGAGGGGGGCGCTTTGGCCGGGGTTGCCCCACACGTGGTTGAGCACGGCGACTCCTATGCCGAACGCGAGTATGTTTATTCCTATCCCGAGGACTATCTGGTTTGCCTTGAGCTTGGCTGACGCCGCGCCGTGGATGAGGCCCAGGAGTAGCCCGACGCCGGCGCCTGCCAGGAGGCCGAGGAGGGGGCTCCCGGTCGTGTAGTCGACAACCGCAGCTACTACGCCCGCGAGGAGCATGAACCCCTCTATGCCTATATTGACTATCCCCGCCTTCTCGGTCACTACCTCGCCTATCGATGCAAGTATTAGTGGTACGGAGGATCTCGTCGCCACTACGAGTAGTGAGAGTATTAGGCCTATCACGGCCCGGCACCCCTGCTCCTAGCGAGCCTGATAGCCTGCAGCTTTGGTTTGAGGAGCTCGTAGAGGCTGGGCAGGCCGAGTATGAAGACGACGACGCCCGTGAATATGCTTAACACGTGTATATCTATACCCATCCCTATCTGTAGCTGGTAGCCGCCGGCCACGAGGGCTGATAGTAGGAGGGAGGAGAAGGGTATCGCGAGCGGGTTGTTCCAGGCTAGGAGCGCCGCCCCTATACCGTCGAATCCGACGCCGTAAACGCTGCTTAGCGCCACGTCGAGGCAGTAGGTCTCCCCGATAACTATGACTGCGCCGGCTAGGCCCCCGAAGACACCCCCCAGGAGCATTGAGAGCGTCATCGCCTTCTCCACGTCTATCCCGAGTCTCCTTGCGGCCTCGTAGCCGGCGCCCGTAGACCTTATTGCGAGGCCTAGCGGCATCCTGTAGAGTATGAGGTAGCAGGCTATGCAGGCCGCAACTGCTATGAAGACCACCACGGGGACTCCGAAGACCTGGCCCAGGCGGCCTGGGGGCGGGACGGGGTTCGTGGTGTCAGGGTAGTAGGGGTTCTTGAAGTAGTTGACCACTATGTACCTGACCGTGTAGAAGGCTATCCAGTTGAGCATTATCGTCGATACGACCTCGTGCACGCCCCTCTTGACCCTGAGGACTCCAGCCAGGTAGCCTATCAGGCCGCCGGCGGCCGCGCCGACAGCCAGGCAGAGCAGCGGGTTCGGGGCCACGTAGCTCACGGCGAGCGCCGCTAGGGCGCCGAGGTAGGCTTGCCCCTCGCCGCCGATGTTGAAGAGGCCCGCGAAGGCGGGCACGGCGAACGCGAGCGATGTGAGTATGAGGGGGGCGACCCTAAGTAGCATTATGTCGTAGTTCTCCAGTATACCCTCCCCGAGGAGGCGGAATGCCTTGGCCGGGTTGTAGCCTAGGAGCGCGAATGCGAGGGCCATAGCCGCCAGTGCGGCGGCGAGGCCTATCAGGCTGCCGATGAGCTTCTCCAGGGCCGGCTTCAAGCGGCACCACCCATCAACTTGCCTAGCTCCTCGAGGGTGTACTCGTGGGGCTTCTTAACGGAGACTATCCTCCCCGCGTTCATCACGGCCACCCTGTCGCTGAGCTGTAGCACCTCGTCGAGGTCCGAGGACACGAGGAGTATTGCCATTCCCTGCTCCCTCATAGAGGCGAGTATGCCGTGCACTATCCTCGTCGTCGCTATGTCCAGCCCGTGTGTAGGGTCGACGGCGACCAGTACGCGTGGCTTGACCGCTAGTATCCTTGCGAGCGCGAGCTTCTGCTGGTTGCCCCCGCTCAAGTGTTTCACGGGGGCGTAGGGGCTGTGCATAACGACTCCCAGCTTCTCCACGTATTCCATGAGCATGTCCGTGACCATGCGCCAGTCTATAAACGGGCCCCTGAGCTTGCCTGCCCCGAGGAGCCCGAGGGCCATGTTCTCCACTGCGCTCATCTCCTGGACGAGGCTCAGCCTCCTACTGCCCGGGAGGTATGCTAGGCCTAGCCTGTACCTGACCCATGGAGGCTCGTTGGTCACGTCCCTGCCGAGCAGCACCACCCTACCCGCCGCGGCTGGGAGTACGCCGACGAGGGCCTCCACGAGCTCCTCCTGCCCGTTCCCAGCGACCCCCGTGACTCCGAGGATCTCGCCGGGCCTCACCTCTAGGGAGACCCCTCTCACCGCCTCGAAGCCCTCCCTCACGACCTTCAAGCCCTCCACCGTGAGTGCTGGCTCGGCGGCCCCTCCACTCCTCGGCTTAACGGTCGGCTCCTCGGGGAGCCTGCGCTGCCCTATCATCAGCCTGGCCAGCTCCTCCACGTCGGCCTTCCCCGCCTCCAGCGTGGCGACTATCCTCCCCCTCCTCATCACGGTCACCCTGTCCCCGATGATCTTGACCTCCCTGAGTTTATGGGTTATGTAGAGTATGGCCACCCCCTGGCTCCTCAGCCTCCTTATTATCCTGAAGAGGGACTCGACGTCCAGCGGTGATACGAGGCTGGTCGGCTCATCCAGTATGAGCACCTGTGGGTCCACGAGCAGCGCCTTGAGGATCTCTACCCTCTGCTGTATGCCTGCTGGGAGCTCGGAGACGCGGGCGTTGAAGGGTATCCTGAACCCGTACTCCTCCGCGAGCCTCCTCGCGGCCTCCAGGGCCTCCCTCCTAGTCAGCCCCAGCCTTGAGCCGTAGAGGGCTATGTTGTCCGCGACGGTGAAGCCCCCGACGAGGCTGAAGTGCTGGTATATCATCCTTATACCCTCCCTTATAGCCTCCCAGGGGCCCTTGAAGGAGACCCTCCTCCCACGGTAGATTATCTCGCCCCTCGTCGGCCTTATCTCGCCGTATATTATCCTGGCCAGCGTCGTCTTCCCCGCCCCGTTCTCACCCAGCAGGACGTGGACCTCCCCGGCCTGGAAGTCGAGGCTCACACCATTCAACGCTACCGTGCCGTCAGGGTACACCTTCACCAGGTTCCTTACACTCAGCAACGGCTGCCGGGTGGCGGCGGCCACTAGCCCAGCCCGGTTCACCACGCCGCGGATTTAGGCTAAAAGCATGACCCAGGCATGTAGGGTCTGGCCGGAGGGCTCAGCCGAGGGTACTGTCCACACCACGCGGCCTTCAGCCCTAAAGGCCTTGCATCACAGCCCCCGTAAGGACACCGCCGGGGGTAGGGTTTATGGGTGTTGACGCAGCCTATGCATCTGAAGGGTGCGGGGCTGGTCGTGAACCCTGTGGAGGGCTCCAGGCTGGCCTGCACGCTCAAGTGCCTCCTCGGCCTCGGCGAGGAGGAGGCGCACGTCCTCGCACACCTCCTCGTCGACGGCGAGGCCACGGCTAGCCAGCTGGCCGAGGAGACTGGGAGGAGTGTCGAGGTGGTGAGGAGGGCGCTGCGCAGGCTGTACAGGAGGGGGCTTGTGGAGAGGAGGCCTTACCCCCTCAGGAGGGGTGGGAGGGCGTACCTCTACCGGGCGCCTCCGGGGCTGCGGCAGGCCGTGCTGAGGCTGTGCAGCGAGGCCAGCAGGGCCGTGTCGCCCGGCGAGGGGGGCGGCTGGCCTAGAGGGGTTCAAGCTTGAGCACGGGCATCTTGAAGAACGCCACGTGGACGCTGCCGTTATAGAACCTCGTCTTAACCCCCCTCTCCCTCAGCCTCTCCTCGACCTCCTCCTCGCTCAGCCTCCTCGGGTCATACCTCTTCGAGCCTATGATGAAGTTGTTGGCGTACGCGAAGGATGGTATGAGTGAGGCGTACTCCGCCACCACGGGGTACACGGAGTCGACTGCACGGTAGGCCATCATGTACTCCTTCGGGTAGACGTAGCTGCAGCCAGCCTGGGTCACCATGATGCCGTCGTCGCGCAGTATGCTCGAGACCTCCTCCATGAACTCCTTGGAGTAGAGGTGCTTCGCTATCTCCGATCCGAAGGGGTCTGTGAGATCCATTACGACCACGTCGAACTCCTCCCCCCTCCTCGAAGCCTCCCTCACGTACTCGGCCCCATCAGCTATGATGAGCCTCGTCCTCGGATCCTCGAAGGCACCCGCACTCCACTCCGGCAGAAACCTCTTACAGACATTGATCACCTCCTCGTCTATGTCAACCATGACTGCCTCGGACACCGTGGAGTGCTTCAACACCTCCCTGAGCGTCGCGCCCTCGCCCCCGCCCAGGACGAGCACCCTCCTAGGCTCCGGGTGGGTCACCATCGCGGGCTGCACGAGGCTCTCATGGTAGATGTGCTCGTCGAGCTCCGTGCTCTGTATGAGGTTGTCCAGGAGGAGTGTCCTGCCGAAGCCCTCAAGCTCGACGACCGCTATCTCCTGGAACTTCGACCTACCCCTGTATAGAACCCTCCTGACCATGTAGATGGACAACATGTAGTCGGCGCCGGGCTGGACAAGCGTTAACGCGGTCAGCCAGTCCGCCACAGCCCACACCATAGGCCGATACACACCACAAGACACTAAAGAATGGTGCCCTCCGCCACGGCGGATCCAGCGTGTCGGGAGAGTTTGGCGGAGCCGCTGGCTTTCCACGCCAGCAAGGAGGCGGCCTCGGCGGGCACACAGTGTGCTGCTGGAGGCCTGGGGCCCGGCGGAGAACGCGGAAGCATCTGCGCGGAGACCCTCTGCCAGTACTGCCTCGGGTGGAAGGAGGGGCGAAGAAGGATTGATTAGCCCCCTCAGCAAGCAGATAAAGGCCGAGGCCAGCCTCTCCATGGAGTTCAAATCAGCTCCTGGAGGCCCTTGCGTAGGAGCATAACATCAAGTGATTAGACGTTGTGGACCCCATCGTGTTATGGGGGCTAGACGAACTATTCGTCTACGCGGAGAGTGTTAGAGGAGTGGGATTCGACGTCACTTGCTTTTAACTCTCAAAGCCACCTCCTTTACAAGTTTCTCGACTCTCTTGTAGGCGTCTTCGATATCCTCTCTAGCGCACCATCCCTCGTAGAAGCAGGTGTGCATGGCCTGGCCAGCGTACCACGCGTCGCTGACCCAATCACCGAGTTCCCTAACCATTCTGCGCTTATACTCCCATAGTTCTCCATGACTGGCTATCCGCCTGCCATCACTCCATGACGCATAGGCCTTAACGGCTAGCGCAGCCGCACCCCATAGCTTCTCAGCGGCCTGCCTAACATCACCCTTCACCAGCTCTTCACGAGCCTGCTCAAGCAGCTCCTCAGCAGCCTCAATATACTCCTTCGCCCTATCCCTGGGGTCAAGGTCGCGCGTGATGAGTTCTAGGAGGTACTCCTCACTGGTCATGCCGAGCTTCTCAGCCTCTTCCCGAATACGCTTAGCAACAGTCTTCGGGATAGTGATCAAGACACTCGTCAACACAGAGACCCGATACAGACTGGGACAAAAACGGGGAGATAACAATATCCCATCTATAGTACCTTACAAGGAGTTTTCAGGGCTTCTCCCCGGCTGCCCGGGGGGCATCAGAAGCCTGCCAGGTATGCTTGAGGAGTACATGAAGAAGATAGAGGTAGTTAACTCGAAGAGGGTTTGTGGAGCCGTGGAGCCGCCGGCGGGATTTGAACCCGCGACCACCGGCTTACAAGGCCGGCGCTCTGCCCGCTGAGCTACGGCGGCGCCTAGATATGGCTCCCATGGATTGGTCTCTGCTGGCTGGCAGGGTTTTATATGTTCATGTCTGGGTTTGTGGCGGGGTCGTCGTGGCTAGGTATGAGCGTCTCGGCCTTGACTCGGGGTTCAGGTTCAAGTGCGTGAGGTGTGATAGGTGTTGTGGAACCGGGCCGAATGTCTCGCTGACGTGCTTCGACGTCGTTAGGATGGCTAGGTTCACCGACACGGAGTGGAGGGGCTTCATCAAGCTATACGTGAACGTGATAGTCGCAGACGTGTTCCCCTTCATGTCGATAAGGGGGGTGGGGGGTAGGTGCCCGTTCCTCCACGAGGGCGGGGAGGGCACGCTATGCGTGATATACCCGGCCAGGCCGTTGAAGTGCCGCCTCTACCCGCTTGTATTGGCGGGTGTGAGGCCTGAAAGCCTATACCTCGACAAGTACTGCCCGGGTGTCGGCGTAGGCCCCCTCGTCAAGCCGCCGGAGAGGCTCATCAAGCACTACTCGTGGGAGCTCAGGAGCCACTACACGCGCCTCTCCAGGCTAGTGCTGGAGGAGGGCCTGGAGCCCCTCGAGGCCCTTGAAGAACTCCTCGAGGAGGCCTGGAGGGAGGCTGAGGAGGGTGCTGAGTGGGCAGACCTAGACTACATAGAGTCTCTGGGGGCGACATAGCCTGCAGGCAGGGAGGTGGAGAGGGGCGTGGCGCTGGGCGCTGCGCGCGTCGAGAGGTACATAGCCGGGATGAAGAGGGCGCTTAGGAGCGTGGAGCCGCCGGCTAAGGGTAGGGCCTACGAGGTCTTCAGACTGGCGGAGCTATACACCAGCGACGCCGAATACTACCTCTCCCGCGGAGACGTCCCCACCGCGCTGTCATGCATAGCCTACGCGGAGGGCCTACTAGACGCCCTACGCCTGCTCGGCCACATCAACTACAAGTGGCCGCCAAGCCACCCGAGGAGAGAGGAGAAGGTGCTCGTCGCAGGAACCTTCGACATCATCCACCCCGGCCACATACACCTCCTTAGACAGGCCTGGCTACTCGGCAAAGTATACGTCGTGGTCGCCAGGGACAGGAACGTGGAGAGGATCAAGGGGAGGGAGCCGATAATACCGGAGGGACAGAGGCTCAACGTAGTGTCATCGATAAGGTACGTCTACAAGGCCCTCCTCGGAGACGAAGACGACCTGCTAAAGCCCGTCGAAACCCTGAAACCAGACGTGATCCTCCTAGGGCCAGACCAGTGGCCGGACGAGGAAAGGCTCGAGAGGATGCTCCGCGAGAGAGGAGTGGACACCAGGATTGTGAGGCTCGGGGAGAAGCTCACATGCCCGCTATGCAGCACGACGGCGATAGCATGCAGGGTTCTCGACACATTCCCAAGGGAGAGGTGCCGTGAACGTGGTGGGGCCGCCGGGATTTGAACCCGGGATCACCAGCGATCCGGCCTGGGCCGCCAGACACCGGCGGCTCCAAGTCCCCAGGCTGGCATCCTACCAGGCTAGACGACGGCCCCACATACCCGTATGAACCATGACGGCCCGGGCCTGGTATAAATTTTTGCCCGGGGGGTGGGGTTGGGTAGATCCTCCTGTGGGAGGATCACTTATACGCTCCTGCTGGCGTCATTCATACTCCTGATAGCCTCGTCTATAATCCTGCTCATAGGGTGCAGGCTTTTTTCAGATATTGTAGCTGCTACTTCAATATTATTGCTTATATCTGCAGGTATTCTCCACATATTCTGCATGACTGCATACCGGGAATAATTATAATTACGTTGAAAAACAATAGTGGGATGATATGAGGCGGCTGACTGGTAGAGGGCTA
>CAYZCH010000030.1:0-9275 GCA_964476405.1 uncultured Desulfurococcales archaeon | reverse complement strand
CGCAAGGAGCATAGAGACGCGGGGGACTGCCGCCGAGCACCTCATGAGGGAGTATGAGCACTTAATAGAGGAGAAGATAGCCAGCATGGAGAGGATATTATCGAGTCTGACATACATGCTCGAGGCATACATAATAATGGTTGTGATGGGCCCCGTGATAATACTATTGATGGTCATACTCTCGGCCGCCATGGGTATAAAGCTCGTCGCCATACCCACCGACGTACTCCTAGCGCTGAGCGTCTACGCCTACGTCCCCTTCGCGAGCCTCGGCCTCATCATAGTCATAGATAGTATGAGGAAGGAGGTGGAGGTAATTTGAGGCTGGAGATGAAGAAGCTGGCGAAGCTCACCGAGGACGCCGGCGCCCTAGCAGCAATAACGATAGTGTTCGTAGTGTTCATGTTCGCGGCCGTGGCTATAGCGAGGAGGGAGATCATGCCCCCACTCTACCTGCCCGCGACACCCCTCCTCTGCATACTAGCCGGCGTGATAGGCGTGGCCGTGCTGGCGGCGTTCGGGATGCCGGCACTCATCTACGGCAGGACTGTAGACTCTATACTCTCCAACGCACCCGTACTCCTCGAGGATCTAATATCGAGCATCAGGGGAGGCTTAACGTTCGCGGAGGCCCTCGACAGGGTAGCTGAGGACAGGGAGACCTACGGGCCCCTCGGCGAGGCCGTCGCAGACGCAGTCTACAGGATGAGGTATGGCGGAGTCCAGCCGAGGAGGGCCCTGGAGATGATAGGGGAGGAGCTACACGTGCCCACGGCGAGGCTCGTAGCAGTCATACTGGCAGAGTCATACTACGCTGGCCCCAGGGTACTGGAGATACTGGAGTCCTCCGCCGCCATGTTCAGGAAGATAAACGAGGCGAAGTACAGGTTTATGAGCCAGGCAAAGATGTACAGCGTCATACTACTCCTCGCATTCATGGTGTACGTCATACTAGCCTACGTGCTCGTAATGGTTCTACTCCCCGCCTTCAAGAACACCGGCCAGCTGGGGATAAGCGTCAACCTCCCACTAACAACCTACAGCCTCTACTGGGTTGGCTACAGCCTGGCAATAGCCACGGGGGCCGCCTACGGGAAGATAGTCGGCGGCTACACGTCGAGGGGCCTCGTGTTCGCCGCAGCACTCCTACTGGTACACGTGGTGTTCTACGCGCTCTTCATCTGGGGGCCGGTGAGGATACCGATACCCGGGCTCTCCCTACCCACGGGAGGGCTGCCGAGGTGAGGAGTGGAGACGGGGAAAAGAAGGGTTCAGCCGGGTAGGAGGCCCTCCTCCTCGAGCCAGTCAGCCAGCCAGCGTAGGCCGAGCTCCTCCAGCTTCTTCCTCGTAGGCCTGCCGTCCACCCAGCCCCTGGCCTTGTAGTACTCTGGCAGCATCTCCTCGAGCTTGACCACGTAGCCCTTGGCTGGGCCCTCGGGCATCGGCTCCTCGAGCAGCCTCTTCGGCAGAGTATCGTAGTCCTTGCCGTCGCCGAAGCTCAACACGTTGAACGCCCTCTCGGCGTTGTATATCCTCTCGCCTACCCTGGCCAGCTCCTTCTCACTATAGTCGAAGCCTGTGACGGCGTTGAGGAGGGCGACGTAGTCCTCTGTCCAGAGGGCGAAGGTGGTGAACTTGCAGACTACGAGGCTGTCGACTACGGCGAAGACGTCCTGGAACTCCTTGACTAGCTTGCCCTTACCCTTAGTCTCGAACCTGTCGACGAGCTTCGGGACGCCAAGCACCTCCGGGGATATCATGTAGGCTCTCAGGTGGCAGCCTCCACGGTTGCTCGTCGCGTAGCCGAGGCCGTGTCCCTGGGCGCCCCTCGGGTCGTAGGCGGGTAGCTCCTGCCTCCTGACGGTCATCGCCACCTCGGGTGCACCGTACTTCTCGGCGAGCCTGTAGGCTCCCTCGGCGAGGTCGTTGCCTATACCCGACCTGTAAGCTGTACGCCATGTCAGCTCCACTATCACCTCTGGGTTGCCCCACTCGGCCTTGAGGCCGCGCAGCTTCTCTGCCGGTATCTTGCCCTTCTCCACGAGCTCTAGGAAGGCGGCTATCGTGGCGCCCATCGATATAGTGTCGAGGCCTAGCTCGTTGCACAGGTAGTTGGCCTTAGCTATGGCGCTGAAGTCGGACGTACCCGTATCGGCTCCGAGCGCCCAGATGGTCTCGTACTCGGGGCCACCGCCCTCACCGCTGAACCTGCCCGCGACCCTCGTGTACCTGGCGCAGCCCATTGGGCAGCCCCAGCAGATCTCCTCCTTCTGCTTCTTCCAGTCCATGTACTTCTCAGCCATTGTCTCCCCGCTGATCTTCTCAGCCTCGGGGAACACTCCCGTGCGGAAGTTCCTCGTCGGGAATATGCCGGCCTTGTTGATTATGTTCACGAGGACCGCCGTACCGTACTTGGGCAGCGACTGCGAGGTGACGGCCGACGCCTTTATCTTCTTCATGGCGTTGACAACCGCCTTCCTGAACGCCTCCTCGTCAGCAACCTTAGGCTTCGTGTACGCCCCGTAGACTACTATAGCCTTGAGCTTCTTGGAGCCCCATACAGCCCCATGGCCTCCCCTGCCAGCCGCACGGTTATAGTCGTTCATTATCGCCGCTATCCTCACCAGGTTCTCGCCGGCGGGGCCTATGCACGCCACCTTTATCTTGGGCTTCTCGCTCTTCCCAACCTCCTCCGCCACCTCCTCTATGAGGGTGTCGGTGGTGTCGAACACGTCCTTACCCCAGAGGTGGGAGGCGTCCCTGACCTCGACCTTCCCGTCGTGGACGTAGAGGTAGACGGGCTTCTCCGACACACCCTCGATTATTATGCCGTCGAGGCCGGCGTACTTCAGGTATGGGCCGAACTTGCCGCCGCTCTGGGAGTCGTGTATCGTGTATGTTAGCGGGGACTTGGTTATCGAGGCCCAGCGGCCGCCCGCAGGCACGCCGGTGACGCCCGTCAAGGGCCCGGTCATCACTATTGCTTTGTTCGCTGGGCCTAGGGGGTCTGCCTTCGGCGGTATCTCGCGGAGGGCCAGGTAGACGCCGAGCCCCCTGCCGCCGATCCAGTTGCGGAGTATTGTGTCGGGCAGCGTCTCATACCTTACCTTCCCTGTCCATAAGTCGACGCGAGCTATCTTCCCTATGTAGCCTCCTAGAGCCAAAAGGACGGCACCTCCATAGCTATATACTAGTTTTGTCGACTGGTTAAATGTATAACCTTCCTGGAAGAAGGGTTGTGGCGGAGAGTTCCGATGGTGAGTATGTCTTGGTGGAGATAAGGTACCGCGGGTGGCTCGTCAGACCACTCCCCACAAACACCCCACAGGTCATGGTTGTCGAGGCTACGTCGAGATGTAACCTGCACTGCAGGCACTGCTTCAGGAACTCTGCGTGGGATGAGGAGGAGGGGGACATGGATCACGGCCTCTACGTGAAGCTACTAAGGGAGGCGAGGCTGCTAGGGGTTAGGAGGCTCGTCTTCACCGGCTGGGGGGAGCCCCTCGTACACCCTGAGATAGACTTGATGCTGGAGGAGGCTAAGAGGGCTGGCTTCGAGGTAGCTGTCAACACGAACGCCACGCTCCTCAGCGATCATGTAGAGGCTGTAGCCAGGTACGCCGACGAGGTGATTGTAAGCCTCGACTCGCTACGCCCGCTCGTCTACAGCAGGATAAGGGTTGGGGGTAGCCTGGCTGCGGTGATGGAGGGGATAGAGGCCTTGAACGCGGAGAGGGCGAGGAGGGGTGGGAGGCCGAAGCTAGTGATACAGTTCACGCTGAGCAGGCTGAACGTGGACGAGCTCCCCGAGCTCCCCGAGAACGCGGTGAGGATAGGGGCGGTGAAGGTCGTCGTGTCAAACCTCATCCCCTTGTCGCAGGAGGCTGAGGAGAGGCTGGCCCTCTACGAGAGGCCGGGCATCGAGGAGGAGGTGGAGAGGAGCGCTGTGAAGATGATGGGGCCCGCGTTCACCAGCAGCCTTGGTGTCAGCCTCCCGAGGATGAAGCTAACCGCTGAGAGATCCTGCCCCTACATGTCAGCCTCAGCGTTCTTCGTGCGGTGGGACGGGCTCGTAACCCCATGCATGCACTACTCCCATAACTGGAGGTTCACGTTCATGGGCGTGACGAGGACCGTCCACCGCGTAGTCTTCGGCGACGCTAACAGGCAGCGGCTGGCCGAGATATGGAGGGGTGAGGAGTACACCAGGTTCAGGTTCAGGGCGACGTTCTTCACCATGCCATCGTGCCTCGACTGCCCCCTCGCGAAGTACTGCTCCTACAACCTCGACAACACCGCCGACTGCTGGGGGAACGCGCCGACCTGCGCACACTGCCCCTTCTCACACGACATAGTAAGATGCCCCCTCTGAGCAAGAGGGGGAGCCCGGGGGGCAGGCCTTGGTGAGGGTCACCGTCGAGGTCTTCCTCGACCTGCGGCACAAGCTGGGCTGGTCTAGGAGGGTTGTCGAGCTCGACTGCGGGGGGAGGGTGTGTAGGCTGAGGGACGTCTTCGACGCCATCCCGGAGCTGAAAGAGATAGTGGTTAAGGGGGGTTCGATAGCCGAGGGCTTCATGGTGCTCGTTAACGGGAGGCACGCGGTACTCATAGGCGGGCTCGACGCCCCCGTCAAGGACGGTGACACGGTTGTTATCTTCCCCCCGGCGGGGGGAGGCTAGGAAACAGCAATATTTAGGAGGGGAGGAGTAGCGGAGCACGGTGGAGCGCTATGACCAGTAGATCGATGATACTCGTCGCCCTCATCGTATTCGTCATCCCCACGCTCGTGCTGACAGTCCTCTTCTACAACTACTCGCACCACCTCGTCCAAGTGGAGGCCAGCGCCCTCAAACTGGAGCCGGGGGTGGTGATAACGTGGCTCAGGGACGTGGAGTTGAAGTCGGGTAACTCGACGATAGCACTCACGGTCATAGTGAAGACGGAGGTGCTGAGGTACCGTAACGGGAGGTACCTGGTGCAGGCATACCTCATAGACCCGCACAGCGGCAAGGTTGTGAGGCAGGCGTTGACGGTTCTACCCGAGGGCTTCTACTACCTCCCGGAGAGCCTGCTGGGCAAGAGCGGGTTCGTGATAGACAATAACACCTATAGGCTTGTGGGCCTCGAGGAGGTGTCGACGCCGATGGGCATGCTTAAGGCGTACCACTACGTGGTCGAGAAGGGTGGCATGAGGGCCGACTTCTGGTTCATAGCGGAGAACGGCATAATGGCGAAGGCGAGCATAGTGATGCATGGGAAGAACGGTGAGCTGAAAGAGTACGTGACGCTCACCAGGATAGGGTGGGCCTCCTCCTAGCCTGCCGGGCGAGCCCGATTTATCCCCCCAGCCTCCCTAGCGGCTGGGGTACAGGTTTTGCCGGTTTTCCCTCCCACGCCCGGGGCTGAGGCCGAGATAGGCATCATAGGTGGGAGCGGCCTCTACGACCCCGGCTTCGTCAAGGAGGCGAGGGAGGTCAAGGTCTACACGCCGTACGGGCTGCCGAGCGACTACATCATAGTCGGCGTGGTGGAGGGTAGGAGGGTGGCGTTCCTGCCGCGGCACGGGCGGGGGCACAGAATACCGCCCCATAGGGTGAACTACCGCGCGAACATCTGGGCATTGAAGAGCCTAGGCGTGAGGTGGGTGATCTCCGTCTCCGCCGTGGGGAGCCTGAGGGAGGAGATAAGGCCGGGCGACCTCGTAGTCCCAGACCAGTTCATAGACATGACTAAGAAGAGGGACTACACCTTCTTCGACGGCCCCGTCGTAGCCCATATAAGCATGGCCGACCCCTTCTGCGAGCAGCTCCGCAGGCTCCTCATAGAGTCAGCCAGGAGGCTCGGCTACAGGGTGCATGGCTCCGGCACATACATCTGCATAGAGGGGCCCAGGTTCTCGACGAGGGCTGAGAGCAGGGTGTGGAGGGAGGTCTTCAAGGCGGACATCATAGGGATGACCCTAGTCCCCGAAGTGAACCTGGCCTGCGAGGCCCAGATGTGCTACGCCACCCTGGCGCTCGTCACAGACTACGACGTGTGGGCCGAGAGGCCTGTCACCGCCGAGGAGGTGCTCGAGACTATGAGGAGCAACGTGGAGAAGGCGAAGAGGATACTATACGACGTGATACCACGGATACCACGCGAGCCAGACCCCAAGCTCTGCAGCTGCTGCAGGTCACTCGACACCGCCCTTCTCTAGCAGGGCTGGTGCAGCGACGCGCCGCCCCACACCCCCCGCCGCGCGGGGCTGGGGGGCCCTGAGCCTGGCGGCGACCGCCTTCGCCAGCCTAAGCGCCTCCCTTATCTTCTCGGCCTCCCCTCCGAGGAGCTCCTCGTATTCGTCGCCAGCCTCCCTCAGCACGCGTACGGCGTCCGCAAGCGGGCCGAACACTATCCTCCTGAAGACGAGCCTGTCCCTCTGCGTCAGCCTCCTCTTAGCAGCAAGCTGCCTCAGCCTGGCCAGCACGGCGTCTATGTCGAGCGCGGCCAGCTGCACCTGCAGGAGCGAGAGGAGCGGGTCGTCGTCCACTTCCTCCTCCCCGAGGGGCTCCGAGCCGGCCTCGTATGCGCTGAGCGCCTCGAGGACTGCGGGGTAGTCTATGAACCTCCACCAGTGCTGCCCCCTGCTGGAGTACGTCGTCTCTATGACGGCGTACTCCCTCTCGAGGATCCTCAACAGCATGCTCGGGTTGTACTCGATGCCCTCCATCCTCAGCCTCGCCGTGACCTCCCTGGTGCTGAAGTCGCCTAGCCTAACCCCCCTCCCACCCCCCGAGGAGGCCGCGTCGACCGCAGCCCTCAGCACAGCGTAGCCCCGCTCGCCGTACTTCGCCAGGAAGTCAAGCACCCTCTCCCTGACGCCCGCTGATAGGCGCTGCAATGGTGGGCGCTACCCCCGGTTACCCTATGCATGGAGGGGCTGGTTTAGGGGGACTGGTCTACAGTCATTGGGTCATACAGGGTAACACGGTGTCACCCCACGCCCCCGCGCCCCGCGAGGATCCTCCTTATCGCCTCCCCAACCGGCTCGAGCTCGTCGTAGCCCGCCCTACGCCTCGGTGAGGGGGCGTGGATCGCCCGCAGCCCATCACCCCTCCTCCTCGGTATGATGTGCACGTGTACATGCATGATGACCTGGCCTGCAGCCCTACCAGCGTTGACCAGGAGGTTGTAGCCCTCAGCACCCACCGCCTCAACGACGGCTGGCGCCACCCTCGCCGCTGCCCTCATGAGGCCGCAGAGGTGGTCGGGTGGGAGCTGCTCGGGCCTCTCAGCGTGGAGCCTCGGGACTACGAGGGTGTGCCCGGGGGCGACGGGCGCTATGTCTAGGAACGCGACGGCGTACTCGTCCGAGTAGACTATTACGGCTGGCTCAACACCCCTTATGATCCTGCAGAACACGCATGGATCCATAGACGACACCCTGCGGCCTACCCCGGGGAGGGGGTTTATCGGGTGGGAGCCCGGCCCCGCAGCCCGGCGCGGGGAGGAGGAGTGTGGGGCTAAGGGGAAAAAGAGGGGGCGCCTCGGCCAGGCCCTCCTAACCCTCTCCTCTGTTCACCCCATGGGCTTCAGTAGTGCGGCGTCGAGGTCTCCCTTCTTCAGAGCGGCTATGATCTGCTCGTACTCCTGGTGTGTTACCGGCGTCTTGAACCTTATCTTGCCGCTTATGATCTCCTGCTCTAGCTTGTGGACTAGGTTCCAGGCCTCCTTGTCTATGTACTTCTTCCTCATCTCCTCTACTATCTTGACGACTTTCTCGGGCGTTAGACCCTTAGGCAGCTTACCCTGCTTCGCCGCCAGCTCGGCGAACCACTTGACCATCTTGAGCGTCGATAGGCCTAGACCACCCTCCTTCAGTCCGAGGCTGTGTATGCCTCCCTTGAACGTCCCCTTGACGACGTCCTCTATTGCGCGGTACACGGCGTTGTCGACGCGCTTCATCCCGCTTATCGGTATGTGGTACGGGTCTATCCACTCCTGGCTCGCGTCCTCACCTATGGCTAGGACTAGGTTGCCGTGCTCGCTGACCTCCTTTACGGCCTCAAACATGCCTAGGTGGGTTGCGCCGGCGAGGCCGTAGAGCACCTTGGCGCCCTGCCTTATCAGCGCCATGGCCGCCTCCTTGCCCTTTGCGGGGTCTATGAACGTCCCGGTGTACACCCATAGGACGCTGGTCTTGTTGCCCGTCATCTTCTCGTAGTACTTCACGCCGAACAAGTAGCCTATGTGGAACCTCCATAGAGGGGGTATATCCATCCCGGCGACTGCGCCGACCTTGTTGCCTCCAAGGTTGTGGGCCATGTCCGCAGCTATGATCCCTACGAGTGCTGCGAGCTCCTGCTCCCTGAACACGTAGCAGGCTACGTTGGGCAGCGGCTTATGGGTCGCCGAGTCTATGAGGGCGTACTTCTGCTGCGGGAACTTGGGGGCCACCTTCTCTACGGGGCTCGTCCACAGGAACCCTATGAGTACTATCAAGTCGTACTTCCCTGACTTGGAGAGCCTCGTGAGCAGGGGGACCATGTCGGCGGTGCTCCTTGGGGTGGCGAAGTTGACGTCGACTCCGAGCTGCTTGGCGGCCCTCTCGGCCCCGAGCCACGCCATGTCGTTGAAGCTTAGGTCTCCCCTACCCCCCACGTCGAAGAGTACGAGGACGTGGATCTTGTGGGCTGGCTTGGTGGGCTGGGCGGCCGCCGCGGTCTTGGTGACAGTGCTGGTCGCCGTCTGTGTCACGGTGACTGTCCTGGTTATTGTGGTGGGGGCTGCGGGCTTCATGCTCGCCTGGACGGCGAAGAACCCGACTATTATCCCTATGACGAGGCCTACTATGAATAGGGCGGCTGTCCTGCCCTCCACTACTCTCACATGGGGTGTGTTTAGGGCTGGAGTTTAATCTCTTTACCCATAGCTAGACCAATGATCTATCATGAATTATAATTGGTTTATGTTTATCGATAATGGGTGTCGGGCAGCGATACGCGTTAGTAAGAGTACCTCCTTTAACCCCCTGCCAGGAGACCTGCCAGCCTAGAGGGTCATGTAGCGTAGAAGGGTGCGTGAGCCGTGTCCGTGGAGAGCGTCCTGGGGTACCCGATTGTAGGCGCGCTGATACTACTCTTGACCAGTGTAGTACTATACATAGCGTCGGCCAGCATCGACGGCACCGTCGGCCCTAAGCTTAGCAGGCTAGCGGACGCCTTGTCGGCGCTGTCGATCATACTGATCATAGCCGGGTACTGGAGCTACATAAGCCAGCTGATACCGGCCGCCCT
>CAYZCH010000029.1:0-2887 GCA_964476405.1 uncultured Desulfurococcales archaeon | reverse complement strand
CCCACAACATGATCTACCCCGAGAGGGCGACGCCGCTAATCAGCATACTGGCGGAGGTGAAGAGGCAGAGGGGGCAGGCGGCCCTGCTCTCCGCGACCATGCCGGAGGCCGAGGAGCTCGCGAGGTACCTCGGCGGCGTAGTTGTCAGGCACGACAGCAGGCCGGTGCCCGTCGAGGTCGAGATCATAGAGCTGCCGGGCATGATACCTAGGGGGAGCGGGTTCTACTTCTACATTAAGGCTAGGAGGCTGATAGACTACCTCAGGGAGCTGCACGAGAAGGGAGTGGACATCTACCCGCTCCTCGTGTACGTGCCGTCCAGGAGGATGTCGGAGGAGGTGGCCAGGGAGCTGGCCAGGGAGCTCCCCTGGCTGTCCGGCGTGGCGATAGAGGCCGGGAAGTACAAGGTCGGGGTCGTGACGCCGCACCACGCCGGCATGCCCAGGCAGCTCAGGAGGCTGATAGAGGAGGAGCTGAGGAAGCCGAACCCCAGGATAAAGGCCGTGGTAGCCACCGACACGCTCAGCCAGTCGGTGAACATGAGGTTCAAGGGGGTGGCAGTCCTCGGCTTGACGAGGTTCACGCCATACGGCCCGGTCGAGGTCCCGGCCGCGACCGTGGCCCAGGTAATCGGGAGGGCCGGGAGGCCGGGCATGGCCGAGAAGGGCCACGCCGTGATAATAGCGTTCAGCCAGGAGAAGCCCACCGCCGAGGCTGCCGTCAGGAAGGAGTACGGCGAGATAAGGGGCCCGTCAGACTACCTGGCCCTGGCCGCCAGGCTCCTGTACAGCGGCAGGGGCATAGAGACCCTGGCGAGGTACGGCTACAAGATAAGCGGGGAGAAGCTGGAGGAGGCCCTTACCCTGCTGAAGGAGATAGGGTTCGCGACCAGGGAGGGCCTCACCAGGATCGGCTTGATAGCGGCGAAGGAGTACGTGCCCGGGGTCGCCTTCCCCGTCATGAAGGCGATAGTCGACAAGTTCAGGAACAGGAGTATTGACGCGTACCGCGCGTTTGCCCTGGCCGCGGCCCTGGCCTCAGCGATCGGGGCCTCGGCGGCGTCCATATCAACGTTGAACGCCGTGATACCCCCATCGGTGGAGGAGGAGTATAGGAAGGCGGTGGACGCGCTCGCGGACGTCTACTCCGCCTTGGACACGTACGCCAGGGAGTGGAACAACTACTATCTCTTCGGGAAATACTACGGGTTCGCCGGGAAGCCGAGGAAATGGATCGAGGAATACTTTGTTGCGAAACCAGCGCTGCTCATAGCATTGTTCGGCGTGGACGTGGGCGGTTCAGACGCGGCGGCGGAGTCGATGAGGAAGGCGTGCCAGATCCTGCAGTCGATGTCACTTGCCGGGCTCCTGCCGGGATACTCGTACTTCTCGGCGCTCAGGAGGGCATTCAAGGAGTACAGGAGGATGATGAGGCTGGGCATAGGCCCGGAGTACCTGGCGTGCGTGCTCAGGGGGCTGAGCAGGGACGATTTCGACGCAGTGGACGAGTGCGTCGAGAAAGCGATATCGGAGGCAGCGTCGAACCTAGCCTCGAAGGCTAAGAAGTAGTCGCTTGTAGTAGTAGAGCAGCGTGTCCGCCAGCTCCGACGCCCTTTTCCTGTGCCTAGGCCCGAGGGCCCCGACTATCCTCAGGTTCTCCTCCTCCCCCATGCCGACCCACTCCCACCTGGCCTCCAGCCCCGATATCATGGAGAGAACCGTGTTCACCGTGACGTAGCCGGCCGGCCACGTGGCGGCGATCGCGTCGGCGGCGGCGTACGAGGCCACGTGGACTACCTTGTCTGCCTCCCTCCTCCAAAGCGCGGCCGCGGCGGCGGCCGTGGCATACTTCATTACAGTGGCTAGGTATGCGTCCCCCCTGTACTCGACCACGGCGTAGCCGAACCTCGAGGACGGCCTCCTCGGCGCGGACGGCCCAGTCCTAGAGAAGAGGAAAACAGTCCTGTATACAGGGGATCCGTCCACACCGTGCCTCCCCCTGAGCAGCGTGAGCGCGGCCGCCGCGCACGCCGAGGCCAGCGCCGCGTCCCTGAGGAGCAGCCCGTGCCGAGACGCGAGGCTCCTCGGGTCGCCGCTGGGTATCCTCCCGTAGACCATGTCGGCGGCGATCAGCGCTGCGGCCTCCGCCCTGGCGGCCAGCCAGGCCAGTATCCCAGTCCTCCTCAGGCACCTCGCGACACAGGAGGCGAAGACACCGCCCTCCCCCCTGGCGATGGCGCCGGCCTCGGCCAGGGCGCAGTACTCCATGCAGCTGGACGCGCTGCTTCCAGCCATGGGTATCGGGGCCATTCACATACCCCTCCCTATTTCCGTAGGCATCCTGTACAGGACATTCAATATGAACAGGACATAGACTATCATGGAGAACGCTATCACGGCGAAGCCGAGCCTGGCGACAAGGGCCGAGTCCACGGGGTAGCCCGAGGACGCGTCGGCCGCGGCCGCCGACACGGCGAACAAGTCTATCACGTCGACAACCGTAGTTGCAATCACCACCGGCAGCGTAGACGACACCGGGGAGTGCATCCTCCTAGACATGATCCAGGCGGCCACCAGGTCACACGACAACAAGACCCCCATCAACAATATATAGTCAGACGTAGTATACGCCAAGCCCTCCCCCTGGGTACCGTGGGGAGTAGAATACACGGTTAAAAAATAATAGCCAGGCGGGGGGATGGAGGGAGCGTGGGAGCAGGAACGGCTACGGGGGAGAAAAGCAAAAAGTCAAAAAGTGGGCTAAACGTGGGAACAATAGAAATAAAAAGAACGGGAACGGAAATAAATTGCACGGAAATAGATTACAATGATTGCCGCTGCGAGGATAATGAGAAGCATTATGGCATTCAAAAAGTTGCAACTTCTTG
>CAYZCH010000028.1:0-4686 GCA_964476405.1 uncultured Desulfurococcales archaeon | reverse complement strand
GGTCGGTCATCGCGAAGGCCATGTTCCTAAGCGCTATACCGAGGGGCGTCGGGCTGACGCCATACGCCATGTCATTGGCTATTGTAGAGGCGTTGGCGTGCGACGCCCCACAGACACCACATATACGCGAAGTTATGTGTATCGCGTCCTCCGGCGGCCTACCCCTAAGGAAGACCTCGAAGCCACTAAACATGGTCACGAATGTTCTAGCGCTCGCGGGGTCTACAGCACCCGTGCTTACGTCAACGACCGCCCTTATACCCAGGTGCCCCTCAATCCTTGTAACGGGGTCTATGAAGAGGAGCTTCTTCATGCCCATGCCACGTCACCCCCACGGGGACTACGACTTCGACTCCTCCTTCACCTTCTCGGCGTGCTTCTCATGCAGCTTTGAAAGCCCATAGGCCACGACCGCTCCCCCGATTACGGCGGCGGCGCTGAGGCCTCCCATAGACTCAACACCGAGTGGCTGCGGTGCCGGCAGCGGCTTCCAGAAGGGCTCGTAGGCGTCGGTGAACCCGGGCATGGTGCAGCCCGTGCAGACGCCGCCAGTCCTCGTCGGCCCACCGATGCCATTCACCCAGCCAAGCTTGTTCCACGGACAATTGGATGCCGGCCCCTTGCATCCGACGGCGAAGAGGCAGCGGTAGTCTGGGTCTCCTGGGTGCTTCCTCAGGTCGCCTGCAGCGTAGCTCGCCGCCCTCGGGCACTGCTCGTGCACCGTCGCGCCGTAGATGAATAGGGGCCTCCAGTACTTGTCGAGCTTCGGCAGCGGCAGCAGCCCCTTGAGCGCCAGGACTACGCTGACCAGGGTCCTCAGTATACCCTCGCCGTTGGCGGGGCACCCGGGGACCGCTATGGCTGGCTTGCATTCGCCGAGGGTGCATTTACCGTAGCTGTACACGAACTTCCTGAAAGGCTCCGCGGTGTCTAGGAGGTCGACGAGCCCTGGCCTCTTCCTCACCGGGTCGGGGAAGAAGCCGACGGCGCCAGTCGCGTTCTCCAGCATGCACTTAAACCCTGGAGGCGACTCTAGCACCTTGTCGGCGCGCATACCTCCATAGCACGCACAGTTGCCGACAGCAACTACTGCAAGCGCGTTCTTGAGTAGGCGGCGTAGCCACTCGGTGCAGGTGACTAGCTCACCGTTCTCCTCGCCGATGTAGCAGTAGAGTGCCTCGCTCCTACCCATGCACGTGACGTCGCCGCCCGGCTTGCTGCTGCAGACGGGGAAGGAGCCCTCAAGAACCAGCGCATAGCCCTTACTGAAGTCGACGACTGTGTGCTCCTTAGGTATGACACCCGCCTCAACCAGCTCCAGGTAGTAGTTGCCGAAGGGAGACTTCTTAGCGAGCTCGACTAGGTTCAGCTTCTCCCCCTTAATCGCCGCCCGCAGTATGTCTAGAGCGTACTCGCCGAACTCGGGCATTATGGTCTCGTGGAAGAGCAGCTTGACTGTTCCAGGCCCCACCGCCGACGTGAAGCCGGCGAGCACATCCACCAGGTCGGGGTCGACCGCTTGTATTATGGCAGTCGTCTCCCCGGCACAGTCCTGCGACTCGAACCATATTATTGGAAGCTCGAAGGGCGTAGCCGACTTCGCGAACGCCCCTACCACTCGGCTCCAGTCGACTGCAGCCAGTAGTGCTGTGGCTGATACGCCCAGTTTTAGGAAGTCACGGCGAGAAAGCCTCAGATCCCGCAAACTGTCAAGCAAACCGTGGAACCCCCTTTCCACTATTCATGCGCATGGATAATATATAATCCTGGCGTTATAAATTCTATTCGCCGATAGTCCTATACCCTTAAACCTTGATAAGATAATGAATATGCAACAAACCATGTAGAGTGGTGCACATAGCCGCCCGGGTTAAGCGTTAAGCCAGGCGAGGAGGACTGAAAGTAGCCGGGGCCTGGGGGAGTGTCCGAGCTGCTGAGGGGCATGGCTAGACTGCTGGGAATTATGAGGTATACGCAGAGGGTCTTCGAGGACGCTGTCAAGGACACCCTACTGGAGATAGTGAAGAACATAGGTGGTGACGCGATGCTGAAGATAATATACAGCTTCCCCGAGCCCAGGAACAACGCCGCAGACGAGCTGGCCGCGCTCCGGCTAGGAAACCTGGAGGAGGTCTGCGGCGGGCGCATCGACGTGGACTGCTTGCTAAAGATACTGGGTGTGGGGTATGGCGGAGAAGCTGATACTGGGAGTAGGGAACAGGCTGAGGGGGGATGACGGCTTCGGCTCCTGCCTGGCGGAGGCGCTGGCCAGGTGCGGGGTGAGGGGGGCCGACGTCGCCTGGCTCGACACGATGCATGTCTACGCTCTGGACTATCTACGTGGACGTAGCCTGGTCGTAGTCCTCGACGTAGTCTACATAGAGGAAGCAGAGCCCGGCACGATAGTGTTCGAGGAGTATGATGCCTCGGATCTGACAGAGGATCTGGCCGCCGAGGCGCTGGAGACCATGGCAGCCCACGTATTCACGCCATTACACCTACTAGTTATAGCGAGGCAGATGGGTGTGTTCAATGGGAGGTTCATACTAGCCGGGATAGTGCCGAAGAGCCTCGCGCCCAGCGCCTCTATCGTTAGTGAGGAGTTGAGGAGGAGGCTTCCCGAGTACTATGCTAGGCTGAGGGCCCTGCTCGTACGCGAGGGGGTCGGCATGCCCCCTGCCGGCTGCGTGCTGAGGGCCTTCGAGGAGGTGTGCAGGCTTTAAACCTTTGGCCGCCACGCCCCGCGCCGGGTGACCCCTCTTTGAGCAGTCTCTTCGCCGGGGTACTCTCCAGGTTCTTTGCGCGTGTCTGGGCGGATGGCTTCCCCGTGGAGTATCGCGTGGAGGGGCAGAGGCTCAGCCTAGGGTTTAGGGGTAGCTGGCGCAGCTACTACCTAGTCCTGCGCAGGGGGCTTGAGGGCGAGGACTTGTACTCGATGACGCTCACGGGGACGGATTTCTACGACTTCGCGGTCTCGGGGCCCGGGGGGCTCAGGCTCCAGGCGCACCTCCTGCCGAAGTACATGGGTGAGGTTGGGGGGCAGCTGGGCGTCCACGAAGCGCTTGTCTGGAGCGAGCGTATGCTCGACTTCGAGGAGGGCGGGCTAGAGGAGGTTAGGCACCCGCCCGAGCCGCTGAGGCGAGTGTATAGGGAGCGTGTGGCTGGTGTCGCCTCGGCTGAGCCCGTCTATATGAGGAGGCCCTACCTGCCGGAGTATGTGTTATGCCTCAGGGTGGGGGGAGTCCTTGTAGCCGCGGCCTGGTATAACGCTATCGGTGGAAGGGTTGAAGGGCTTGTCGAGGCCCCACACCTCCTGAAGAGCTGTCTTGCAGCACTACACCTCCTCCCCCGAGGGAGAGGAGCCTCTGCAGGAGCCTCAGGTAGTTCATAGTCTCTCTAACCCCCTTCTCCGTCGCCTCGAGCAATGTCCTGGGGCCATGGATTGTGATGCCCCTCCGCATCCTAACGTATCCTTCCTCCTCCAGCCTCTTCACGTGGTGCCACAGCGTGCCGGGTTTGACCCCGAGGGTGCTGGCGGCCCGGCCAAACTCTACAGCGCCCTTGGTGGAGAGGAGCAGCATGAGAGCCAGGCGGACTGGAACCTGGAGTGGGTGCCTGCGCAGCTCGCGGAGCACATCATCTATCATCTTCCCTCAGCCTCTCCTCAGCAACCATGTTAATCGCGGAGTAGAGGTAGAGGGCGGCGGCGAGGCCATAGGACACCATGAGGGACGCGGACGCCGTGAACCATGCCTTGAGGGGGGTGGATGCAGTGGCTACTAGTGGCAGGCAGAGCCAGAGTATGAGTGCTGTCGGGAGCGAGTGCGTGTAGATCCTGCCCTCGCTGCGCGCCGCGTGGGCCGCGACGAAGCTCGTGCCGAGGGCTAGTGCCGTCGTGAAGCCCGTGGCTGCCGCGGTGTACCTGGATAGTAGCCCCGCCGCCTCTAGCAGTAGTGCTGCGGCGAGGCCGAAGGCGAAGGAGACCACCCAGCCCAGGGCGAGCCACCTGCCCTCCGCGTGCGAGAGGGCCGCTATTCTTGAAGCCACCCTCCTCTCGCTATACAGTATCAACGTGGTGGCCGCCGCCCAGAACACCGGGGACACCCACGCGGCCAACTGGGCGGGCAACACGATGCCCAGTATGCTGGACGCGCCTGCAGGGACGAGCCATACTATGTAGAAGTATGCGTAGAGTGTATATTTCGATGCATTCACAGCCTTAAGAACCCTCGAGAGGAGGATCCTCAGTTCATCCTCCCTGGGCACCGCCACCAGCCGCCACCCCCTCTCTAGAGCAGCCTTATCTCCTCAGCCCCCACGCCGCGCTGCATCCTCAACATAACCACCCCCACCACGCTGAGGGCAGCCGTCCAGGCTACTATAGAGGCCCAGAGGGTCAGGGGGTTCAGCCGTGCACCCGTCCCAGCCGGCTCGACGAGCGGCCCGCTGCTCGGCGGGAGGCCCGTGTAGTAGCTGTAGATCAGCACCGTCGCCGCGTTTATCGGTGAGGCCTCGATGAAGAGCGGGGTGGCTCCGAGGTTTAGCTGCAGCATAGTCAGCGCCATGCCCAGCACGAGGGGTAGGTAGCCTACGTACTCGGCGGATCTAGTCGCTCTAGCCAGTATCGTCGCGCAGACCAGTATCACGTCGATGGCGAAGTAGATCGAGCCCAGCGCCGCCACCGCC
>CAYZCH010000027.1:0-35609 GCA_964476405.1 uncultured Desulfurococcales archaeon | reverse complement strand
TCGAAGTACTTCTTGAAGTACTCTGCTATGCCCCTGCCGTACGCCTCGTCCCTGAATATCACCACCGCCCCGTTGAAGCCGCTGCTGTGGACTAGTGTGGCCAGCGCCTTACCCTGCCCGGCGTCGTTGCCCACAACCCTGAATATGTAGTCTGGTATCGCGAGGGCGGGGCTGGTGCTGCTCGGGCTTATCATCACTATGTGGTGCTTGTTGGCGTAGTTCATTACTCCGCTCAGAACCCAGCTGCTCGCGGTACCGACGACGACCTGTACTCCGTACTGGCTGTAGAGGGTCTGCAGGCCGGCCAGCGCCTTTTCAGGGTTGGTGCCAGTGTCTGCGACGACCGCCTTGAACCTGAACGGCGCCCCTATCTCCGCCAGGAAGTTGTTGAAGTCATCTATAGCCTTCTTGGCGGCGGCGACCATGTCCTTGCCGTCGGCGGCCAGGCTGCCTGTCTGGGGGAGCAGGATCCCGATAGGTATCTCGCCCTTCAGGCCGCCTGCCCCCTTCCCTCCACCGCCAGCCGCCATAGTCTTAGTGACGGTTACGGTCACTGTTCCTCCTCCGCCTCCCCCACCAGTCACCGTCTTCGTCACGGTGACTGTCTTGGTCGCGCCGGGCTTGGCGGCGAAGTAGGCTGCTGCTGCGCCTATTATCAGTCCTATGATGAACAGGGCTATGAGTAGGCCGGTTGGTGTGTGGCCGCGGAGAAGCCTCCTCATGGCTTTCAAACCCTCTGGGCCAGTGAGCCGGGCCTCCCACTATTTAAATTCTAACCGGCTTTATAGATAGGTAAAATACTGGTATGAATTATGTCCATATCTATACCCATTAATGGGAACAAATCCTACACATAGACCACCTGCTAACATTTTTAAGGAGAGCCGCCGCTGTGAGGGGCGAGGGGCTGCAAGGGGGAAGGCTACCACCTGGTGGAGGTGACGTGGATTATGGCGTTGCAGTTCTGGCTCTACTCGTTCGCCTGGGGCGCAGCGCTGGCCCTCATGGCGAGCGGGCTGGCGCTATACTACAGCGTGAGTAAGGTCGCTAACTTCGCCCACGGCGAATACGTGAGCGTCGGCGTGATAGCATACCTTATACTGGTGGCGCTGCTCCACGGCTTCCACAATGTGACCGGCTTCAATATTGTTGAACCCGCGAAGTTTACTGTTGATAAGCTGGCGTTGCTGATCCCGATATTCTTTATCGGCGGGGCCGTCTCCGCGGCGACGTTCGCGGCCGTCTTCTGGCCGCTGATGAAGAGGGGGTCGACGCCTCTCCAATTGATGGTCGTCAGTATAGGCCTCATGTTCGTTCTGCGTTTCATATTATATTTTATAGCAAGTGCGTTCGACTGGCTCACCCTGCCGACGCCTGAGTCCTCGGTTATAGCGAGTATAGGTGGCGTCGAGGTGACCGCCGGTATCTTCGGGAGCCTGCTGCTCGCGCTGATAGCGACGCTGTTCGTTGCATGGTTCACTAGGGGGACTATGATAGGTGTCTCGATGAGGGCTGTGGCCGACAACCCCGGGCTGGCCGAGGCCTCCGGGATAAACGTGTTCCTGGTGCAGCTGGTGGCGTGGTTCATTGGTGGTGGATTGGCTGCTGTCGGCGGCGCCCTGATGTTCATACTGACGGGGCCTCCTGGTGAGAGGCCTATAGTGGAGCTCGGCTGGATGGATCTGCTCCCGATATTCGCTGCGACGGTGCTCGGCGGCCTCGGCAGCTTCTATGGCACCCTGGTGGCCAGCTTCATACTCGGCCTCGCGTTCAACGAGGTGTCGGCGATACTGCTTAACTATGGGCTCGACCCCAGCCTGGCCCTCGCAGTCCCCTTCGGCGTGACGCTCGCAGTGCTCCTCTTCATGCCTGAGGGCCTCGCGGGCCTCAACTGGGGTAGGCTGTATAGGAGGTTGAGGGGGGTGATCCGTGGTGCCGGTGGGTGGGCTAGTTAGCTTCCTGCTCGCCTACCTCTCGGTAGCCGCCGTCTACTCGCTGCTATCGATAAGCATGAACATAGAGTATGGGTGGGCCGGCATACCCAACTTCGGCAAGGCGGCGTTCATAGCGGCTGGCGGCGCGGCCGCGGCTATAGTGGCGGCGCAGCTGGGGCCTCCCCTCCTGCTCGGTGTTAAGGGCGTCGTGCCCGGCGGCCTAGGGTTCTTCGCCAAGTATAATGCATTGCTGAACCTCTACGCGTCCCACCCTGCGGCGACGTGGGGCGTGCTGGTGCTCTCGTGCATCATAGGCGGCGTCGTCGCCATGGTGCTTGGCGTACTGTTCACCTTCCCTGCGGTCAGGCTGCGGGAGGACTACCTCGCAATAGCGCTGCTGATGGCGGCCCAGCTAGTCTGGATAGTGCTGAGGGTCGACAAGCAGATAATGGGTGGCACCTTCTCGATGGTTCTGCCGGGCCCCGACTTCACGCCGGCGGCTAAGCTGCTGCACGTACCCGACAGCGTCGTCAAGGTACTGTTCCTCTGGGGCCTGGTGGCCCTGTTCCTCTACTACAGCGAGAAGCTCATGAACTCGCCTTTCGGGAGGATGCTTAGGGCTGTCAGGGACGACGAGGTGGCCGCGGAGGCGCTCGGCAAGAACGTGCCCCTCTCAAGGCTGCAGGCCATGATGATAGGGAGCTTCCTGGCCGGCGTCGCGGGAGCGATATACGTGCTCGTCCACCTGTCAAGCGTCAACCCCGACTACTTCCTGCCGGACATAACGTTCATGATACTAGCGATGGTGCTGGTGGGGGGCGTCGGGAACAACTGGGGGGCCATAGCGGGGGCGATGCTGCTCGCCCTCATGGACAGGGTCGGCTACATAATAGGCTCGAGGCTGGCCACGGAGTACGGCATGCTGTGGGGAGGCTACCTATACTACATAGTCTATGGACTCGCGATAATAATAGCGATAGCGTTCAGGCCCCAGGGCCTCATCCCCGAGAAGCCCGTGAAGACACCCGCCTGGAGCGTCTATGTAGAGGAGACCGGGGAGGTCCCCGGCTTCCTCAAGCCGATATGGGCTAGGCTCAGGAGGCTCACGAGGAGGAGGTCGGCGGGGGAGGGTGGTTAGCCGTGGCGAGGGACATACTCGTGGTCGAGGATCTACACAAGTACTTCGGCGGCATAAGGGCAGTCGACGGCGTCAGCCTCAGGATACCGGAGAAGGGGATAGTGGGGCTAATAGGCCCCAACGGGAGCGGGAAGTCGACGCTGTTCAACACGATAGCCGGCAGGTACAAGCCTGACAGGGGGAGGGTCATCTTCGATGGGGTCGACATAACGGGCTGGAAGCCGCACAAGATATACAAGCTGGGCCTCGTCAGGACCTTCCAGAACCCGAGGCTGTGGCTGAGCCTCACAGTCTTCGAAAACGTGCTGGCCGCCGGGAGGGATCAGAAGGGGGAGAACCCGGTTAGGGCCCCCGTGCACAGGCTGTGGAGGGGCCAGGAGGTCGACTACGCGAGGAAGGCCCTCGACTGGGTGAGGTTCGTGCAGCTCGGGAGGGTCGCGGCCTCCCTCTCCTCCGATATAAGCGGGGGCCAGATGAAGCTCACCGAGCTAGCGAGGGCCCTGATGTCTAAGGCGAAGATGCTGCTCCTCGACGAGCCCGCCGCGGGCGTCAACCCGACGCTCGCCCACCAGATATTCCAGAACATATCGAGGCTGAGGGACGAGTACGGCTTAACATTCTTCATTATAGAGCACAGGCTCGAGATACTCTTCGACTACGTCGACTACGTGTACGTGATGCACCGCGGCAGGGTAATAGCTGAGGGTAAGCCCGAGGAGGTGGCGGAGAACCCCGTAGTGATAGACGTATACCTTGGAGGATAGGGGTGGTGGCCGTGCCGGAGGGCCTCCCGTTAAGAGTCGTCGATATATACGCGGGCTACGGCAAACTGGAGATACTCCACGGCGTCAACATGTACGCTGAGCCAGGCGAGCTCGTCGCGATAGTCGGGCCTAACGGTAGCGGGAAGTCGACGCTGCTCAAGACGATAATGGGGTTCACGAGCATATACAGGGGGAGGATAATAATAGGGGACAAGGACATGACGAGAACCCCGCCAAACAGGAAGCCCTATCACGGTGTGACGTATGTGCCGCAGGTGAACAACGTGTTCCCCAGCCTCTCCGTGGAGGAGAACCTCAAGATAGCCGGCCTCGTGCTGAGGGACACTGGTAAGCTGAAGAGGAAGATGGAGGAGGTCTTCGACATGTTCCCGGTGCTGCGTGAGAGGAGGAGGCAGAAGGCCGGCACGCTGAGCGGCGGGGAGAGGCAGATGCTGGCCATAGGGAGGGCGCTGATGATGGAGCCTAGGCTGATGCTCCTCGACGAGCCGACGGCCGCGCTCTCCCCGAAGGTGGCTGAGGAGGTGTTCAAGACGATTATACAGATAGCGAGGAGCGGGATAACCGTCATCCTCGTCGAGCAGAACGCTAAGAGGGCCCTCGAGATAAGCGACAGGGGCTACATAATGGTTCAGGGCCAGGTGATATACGAGGGGCCCTCCACGGAGATACTGTCGCACCCCGAGCTGGGCAAGCTATACCTCGGCCTCCTCAAGTAGCCTACCCCTCCTCCTACCAGCGGCGGTGAAGGCGGCCTCGTACTGGCGGCGTATATCGTCGTTCACGAGGTGGAGGTAGATCTCTGTGACCCTCACGTCGTGGTGGCCGAGGAGCCTCTGGACGGCCGGCAGCGACATCCCCCTCCTGAGGGCCTCGGTTGCGAATGTGTGGCGGAGGACGTGCGGCCTCACCCTCCTCGGGTCGACGCCAGCCCTCTCAGCGAGCCTCTTCAACCTCTTGTAGAGCGCCGAGTAGCTTATGCCGAGTAGGCGGTCGTCCGGCCCCAGTCCAGGGTTTTCCTCCAGCCAGGCCCTCAGCGCCTCCGCGGTCATGTCACCGTAGAAGACTATCCTCTCCTCGCCGTACTTCGCGTTCCTCACCCTTATCTCCCTCCTCTCCAAGTCTATATCCCTCAGCCTCAGCGAGACGGCCTCCTCGGCCCTGAGACCCGTCTCGAGGAGGAGCGACACTATCAGCAGGTCTAACGTGTCCCTGGCTGCCCTCAACAGCTTCAACACCTCCTCCCTGGTAAGGGCGTCGACAACCCCCCTCCTGGGCTTACGCACGACGGGGACCCTCGCCCTCACCCCGGCCCAGCGGAGGAACCTGCGGAGGAACAGGCTGTAGTAGTGCATCGTTACCTGCACCCTCCTCCTCTCCTCCCAGCCCCTACCCCTGGCCCTGGCGAGCCTGTCCTGTAGCCACCTCCTCACGTCGCTGCTCTTCACATCCCTCAGCCTCTTATCCTTGATGAAGGCTAGGAAGTCTGCTATGGCGGCCCTGTACGACTTTATAGTCTTCTCGCTCGCGCCGGCAGCCATGAGCGCCGCCAGGAACTCTTCGAGTACCTCCTCGTTGTCCATCTCCAGTATGTCCTCGGGCGGCGGCGGGAGCTCGAGTGCAGGCACAGCGGGCCCCGTCTACGCGTGCTAGTGTGGCGGGGCCGGGGTAACCCCTTGGAGTAGGTGACACGCGTTCTTAGGGCCCTACAGCACCCTCTCCGCGCCCCCGCCCGTAAACACGTACACGGCGGCCGAGCCCTGGAGGCCTGTGCCCTCCAGTATCCTCTTGGCAGCCCTCACGGCGTCCTCCCTGTGGCTGAGCGATAGCGTGGCGACGACGTACACCTCCCCCCTCCTAACCCTCTCCGCAGCCTCGCCGGCGAACACCGTGTCGGGCGCCCCGAGCAGGGGTAGGAAGGGCTCCTCGGCCACGAGCAGCGTTAAGGGGGGTGCGTCGAGGAGGAGGCTCCTAAGCGCCCTCGCGGCCAGCACGCTGGTGGGCGAGGAGGAGGGGTTCAAGCCCCTCATAAGCCTCTCCATGACCGGTTTCATGGCGCCATTGACTATCCTCGCCAGCCCGCCGAGCGGGGTGAGCAGGTGCTCCCCCCGGTACACGTGGGAGAGGTCTGAGGCGAGCAGGCCGAGGCTCCCGAGGAAGCTGGCCTCGCCGAGGGTCTTCATGGCCACCCCGAGGAGTACGCCGAAGCCCGTGCTCCTCAGCCTACCCCTCACAACGGTAGCGGCCACTATGCCCAGCTCGTTCATCATCCGGAGCTTGGAGTAGTAGTCGCAGGGGAGCAGCACCGCCCCGCTCCACGGAACCCCTCCCTCAACGTCGACGCCGCCACCCCTCCAACAGACACGCGAGCCCCCCATACCGACGCAGAACCTCTCCGGCGGCGGCGCCAGAACCGCTGGTATGAGCTTGTCCGGCCTCCTCCCATACGCGAGCCAGACGGCCAGGTAGAGGGCGCGCGCGAAGCTGGACTTACCCGCGCCCGGGGGGCCTAGGAGGAGGGTGAAGGGTTTGACCTCCACACTCGTACCCCTATGGTGCTTGACGCCGTCGACGCTGACCCTGACGGAGCCGCTGCCGCCCCTCAAGGCTCTATACTCCACCGATTTAACACCACGGAGCCCGGGGCTCCAATATGTGGGGCCTTACAGATGGGTGAGGCCTCCCTCGAAGGAGTGTAAATAAACATGCGCGGTGGGCTCCCTGGGGGACAAGGCTTACAGCCCACCAGCCCCAGGCCCTCTAGGGCCCGGGTGCGCTGCGGCGTGACACTGCTAGACCCCCTCCTACGGTGCCCGGAGGATCTGGGCTTCACGGTTGTGGATGGCCTCTGGCTCTGCCTTGTAGGCGGCAGCCCGCCGGATCCGGGCAGGTGCCTGGTGACTGTGAGGAGCGTGTACGGCACCTACACCTGTATCTCCGGCGAGAAGAGGGGGGAGAAGTGCATGGGGCCCCTGGCCGCCATAGTGTTTGAGCCCCTCGACCCGGGTACCGTTGGGTTCATAGCCGCTGTCAGCACGGCGCTCGCGAGGAGGGGTATATCGATACTCGCCTACAGCTGCTACGAGCACGACTACCTCTTCGTCCCGAGCCAGTACAGGAGGGAGGCGGTGGAGGTTCTCGAGTCCATAGGCTGCATCTACAAGGGGGAGGAGGGACGCCTAGCCTAGTAGATGACCCTCCTGCCCCCGATCATCCTCGCGACGGCCACGAGGACGCCCACCATCACTAGGAGGACGAGCGCCGCCCCCCACGCCAGCTCCCTGAACCCGGGGGACGGCTGCCAGGCATACTCGTAGATCAGCAGCGAGACGGCTGCACCGGGGTCTAGGATGCTCCGCGGGTACGTGTTAAAGGCCCCGTAGAGGGTGAAGAGGAGTGGTGCGGTCTCGCCGACGGCCTTAGCCGCGCCCAGCAGGATCCCGGCTAGTATACCTCTCTTGGCGGCCCCGAGGAGGATCCTGTAGACGGTCTTGAACCTTGAGGCGCCGAGGCTGTAGGCTGCCTCCCTCAGCTCCCTCGGTATACTCTTCAGCGCCTCGCTCATCTCGACGACCATGTATGGGAGCATCACTATGGAGACGGCGAGGGCGCCGGCCAGGAGGCTGAACCTGTGCATGGGCTCGACGACGACGCTGTATATGTAGAGGCCGACGAGTATCGTCGGGAACTCGACGAGTAGGAGGCTTAGCAGGAGGGCTGCCCTCGAGATACCGGTGCCCTTGAACTCGGCTATGAATATGCTCGTGTTGAGCGCCACGGGTATCGTTATGCATAGGCTGAGCGCGAGTATTATGAGTGTGCCCTCGAGCGCCGGTCCTATACCACCAGGGTCTGCGGGGTTCATGGGGTGCGGGGTTCCGAGCAGGAACTCGGGCAGCCCAGACTTCATTATCGTCGAGGCGCCCTGGGCGAACACGCTGACGGCTATGTGGAGTAGTGGTAGGAGGGCGATGCATGCTAGCGCGACGAGCACGGCTAGGCCCAGGGCGTTCTTAACCCTCCTGGCGAGCCCGACGCCTACATGTACTTCGCCCATTTCTCCTCCCACCTCCTCACGAGGTAGAGGCCTGCGAGGTTCACGGCTAGGCCTATGAGGAAGAGGGCTAGGCCGCCGGCGTACAGGGCGCTCTCCATGTAGTGGTAGTATGCGGCCGCCTTGAACATGCTGGCTATGAGGCTGGCGACCGTTATCCCGGGGGCTGTTATGCTGAGCGTTATGCTCCTACAGTTGCCGACCACGAGGGCGACGGCCACGGTCTCGCCTATGGCCCTCCCGTAGCCCAGGACGAGCGCCGAGATTACCGCCGGCTTGACGAGGCCTAGCTGGAGCCTTATCGCCTCGAACCTCGTGGCCCCTATCCCGTAGGCGGCCTCCCGTAGGCTGAAGGGTATCGAGGCGTACGCCTCCCTTATGATCATCGCGGCGTAGGGCGTTATCATTATGCCGAGGAGCACGCCGGCGGTCCCTATAGTGTAGCCCGTCGTCGGGTACTCCTGGAAGAAGGGCAGCCAGCCGAGGTAGCGGTGGAGCGGGAGGTAGACGTAGTTCCTCAGCAGCGGGGCCAGGTACACGACGCCCCATAAACCGTATATTATGGTCGGCGTCGCAGCCATCATGTCCATGAGGCCGGAGAGGAGCTCCCTGATCCTCCCCCCGGCCAGCTCCTCGACGGTGACTGCGAACCCTATAGAGAGCGCCCCGCCGACGAGGACTGCTATGATGCCCGTGTAGACGCTGCCCCATATGGCGGCGAGGAGGCCGTATTGCTCTGCGGCGGGGTTGGTCTCGGAAGCCCTCCAGACGTTGGTCGTGAATACGCTTAGCCCCTCCTTCTCGAGGATCGGGAGCGACTTTATGATGAATACGGCCAGCATGGAGAGGAGGACTCCGAGGAGGATGAGCGGGAAGGGGATGAGGCTCAGCAGGAAGCGGCGGTCACCCCTACTCATCCTCCTCCACTCCAAAAACACTCACCCCCCGCACTCGAGCATATCGGCCGCCTTCAACGCGACCTCCCTAAGGCTCTTGGGGAGGGGTGCATAGCCCTCAGGGATGTACTTGTAGGACTCCTCCCCTATGAAGCGCAGCCACTGCTTCATCGCGGCGCACTTGTCCCCCGGCACCCTCCTCCAGACGAGCATGAACGACACCGAGGATATAGGGTAGGCCCCCTTCCTCGGAGCGTAGATCGCCCTGGGCGCGTCGGCCGACCAGTCGTCGGCCGGGCTGAGGGGCTTTATGTACGCCACCGCCTCCAGCACGCTCCTGACAGTCGGCTTCACGGGCTCGCCGAGCGGGTTCAGTATAGCTGCGTAGCTCATGTTGTAGCGTAGCGCGTAGGCCCACTCCACGTAGCCTATCGAGTACGGCGTGTTCATGACCGCCTTGGCGACGCCCGGGTTACCCTCAGCGCCTATCCCCCTGCCGCTCCTGTCGACGGGCCAGTTAACCACCTTGCCGTACCCGACCCTCTTGGCCCACTCGGGGTCAGCCTTGGAGAGGAATGTGGTGAAGATCTGCGTCGTCCCGCTCGCGTCGCTGCGGTGCACAGCTATTATCTCGTGGTGTGGTAGGACTCCCTTCAGGCCCGGGTTCAGCTCCAGTATCTCGGGGTCGTCCCAGTACTTCACCTTCCCAAGGTATATGTCTGCGAGCACCTTCCCCGACAACACTAGCGTCTTGTTGCCGAGGCCGGGGATGTTGTAGACGACGACCACCGCGCCGGCTATATCGGGGAACTGGAGGAGCTCACCCCTATACTTCTCCCATATACTGCGGGGTAGTGGGGGGTCGCTGCAGGCGAAGTCGACGAGGTGCTGGAGTATATCGCTGAGCCCCTTACCGCTCCCCCCATCACTATAGTCGATCCTTATACCGGGGTGCTGCTTGGTGAAGACGTCTATCCAGCGGTACAGCGCCGGCATCGGGAAGGTGGCCCCGCTCCCCCGGAGGACTACGACTCCTCCGCCACCCCCTCCCCCTCCTCCATGCATTAGGAGCAGCGCAGCTGCAGCCGCCACGGCTACGGCGACGACCACCACTATGAGGATAGTCCTGCCCACAGCCCCTCTCCGCGTCTGGCGGGTAGACGCCCTGCTAGTGTTTAAGGTGGTATCGTGGATAGGCTCTATACCCCTCTATAAGGGTATAGAGGGTAGAGGCTCGCAGCTGGCCGATGGAGGCTCTCCAAACGAGTATTAGTTACACCCCGCCGCATAGACACCCGAGGGCTCCTGCGCGGGGCTCACAGGGGGTGCCGTGGTGACCCAGCCCTGCTGGAAGTGAGGCGCCTTGAGGGAGACTCGGCGCATCCAGTTAACGGGCGGCGGCTCATACGTGATAAGCCTGCCTAAGGACTGGGTTAGGCTGCATGGGCTGGGGAAGGGCGACGTAGTGGTTATTGTGCGTGAGGCGGACGGCTCGCTGCGCGTCATGCCCCCCTCGAGGGGGAGGGGTGTCGGCGGGGAGAAGGCTGTTCTTAGGGTGCCTCGGGGGGCTAGGTTCGAGGCTGTCGTGAGGAGGATAATATCCTACTATATGGCCGGCGTCGACGTCATCAAGGTAGTGTTCCCTGAGGCTATAGATACCGGGCTGGCGAGGAGGATTAGGAGCTTCATAAACAGCAGGCTTATAGGGGTTGAGGTCGTCGAGGAGTCAGCGTCGAGCATAACCGTGCAGAGCATAGTGAACGACACAGCACTCCCCCTCTCGGCTTCCCTGAGGAGGCTCATAGGGATAGTGAAGAGCATGCTTACAGATATATCGACGGCGCTCGAGGAGTCCTCTAAGCCCCTCCTAGAGGAAATAGTATCGAGGGACGACCTCGCCGACAAATTCTACCTGTATGTCTCCAGGCAGGTAATGAAGCTGCTCCGCGGCCTCGTGACACCGGGCGAGCTCGGGGTCGGCTCCCTGGCCGAGGCATCGCTCTACGCCTCGGCGGCCAAGATCCTCGAGAGGATGGCTGACCACGCGTCAAGCATAGCCGACAGCCTCGCAGCGATCGCGTCTGCCGGCGGCGACCCCCTCCCAGACTGTATAAGGGGTGTATACATGCAGCACTACTCGAGCGTCCTTAAGCTCTACAGGGAGGCGGCCAGGGTGTTCTCGGGCCAGGACACACCGGACACAGACAAGGTCATAGCGGTGGCCGAGGAGCTGAGGAGGCAGGGTAGGAGGGTCTACGCGGAGGCGTCATGCATAGACGACATAGGCGTGCTCGAGAAGACCCTCAAGGCGCTCGAGTCTACGCGGAGGCTCATAGACTACACGATAGACCTCATGGAGGTGCTCCTAAACATGTCGGTCGTCAGGAGCCTGGCAGGCCGCCGCACCGGCTGAAGAACCCGTAGGGGCCTAAGGGGCCTGACGCCAGCAAACCAGCAGTAGTGGAGCCTGGTAGCCTTGCCCGTAGACCCTGTAGAGTACTACTCAAGGAGGCGTGTGGCGGAGGAGGTGGCGGCCTTCCTTAAGGGCAGGTGGGCGGCGGTCGAGGGGAAGGGTAGGAGGTGGGTCAGGTGGAGCCAGGGCGCCCCCCTGGCCGTGAGGGGGCCGGGCGACGTCCCCGCGATCGTGCGCGCCTACCGCTCGATAGGGGCTAGGAGCTTCTATGGTACGATAGAGGTGTTTAAGAGGCTGTCGTCTAGGAGCGACGTCGAGGAGGGCTACGAGGGGAACGTAGAGGCGGTCACACCCTTCATAGACATCGACCTAGTCGACGAGGGGCTCCTCGAGGAGAAGTGGAGGTACTGCGTGGAGGCGGCCAGGCTGATAACCGGGTGGCTCTGCAGCGAGTGGGGTGTCTGCGAGAGCGTCTACCTCCTCTGGAGCGGGGCCGGGATCCACGTCAGGATAAACGAGAAGGCGTTCACCTGGAGCGAGCTCGGAGCCCACCCCCTCGACGCCGCCTTCGCCGTGGCGGAGTACACGCTCTCAAGGCTCGAGACGAGCCTCTACAAGGTCATAGTGGAGTCCGGGGGAGCCGTGAAGATAGAGAACCTAGTAGCCCCGAAGCGGGTGTTCACCGCGCCGCTCAGCCTACACCGCAGGCTCGACAGGGCAGCCGTCGCCATGACCCCCCGGGAGCTCGACGACTTCACCCTCGACTGGAGCAGCCCCGAGAACCCGAGACACAACCCTAACGCGTGGAGGTCGTGGAGGAGGGGTGAGGCGGACAGCCTCGCCCGCGAGGCCCTGAGGAGGGTTGGGAGGGTTAAGAAACACACACTCATGGAGGCCAGGGCGACCAGGCTCACCCTCCCGCAGGCGGCCACGCCGACCCAGCGGCGGGAGACTAGTGGGGCCCCGAGGGAGCCCGGCAGGTTCCAGGTGATGGCGCTCCTGCAGGCCGCCAGGTACTATCTCCTTGAGGGGGATGTTGAGAAGGCTAAGAGCTGGGGGCTTAACAGGGCGATATTCTACGCGTGGGCGAAGTACTACGGGCCCGCGAGGAGGCCGAGGAGGCCTGCAAGGATCATAGGCAGGAGGCTGTCAAGGGGGGCTGCCGAGGAGGCCGGCTGGGTCGTGGTCGGCGGCGAGAAGGCGCAGGTCTCCCCGAACGGGTGGTTCATGATGGGGGGTGTCGAGCAGAGGCCGGAGGACTTCGACAGGTATGTGGCGAGGAGGTTCGAGGAGGCAGGCATAGACTTCAAGGAGGCGTGGAAGGCGGCAATAGAATACCTCAAGAGGTTCCCGAAGACAGTACTACAGGATCCGCAGAGGTTCTACAAGGAGGTCTACGAGCCCGTGAGGGACAGGTTCGTGGAGAAGGTGCTGAAGAGGAAAAAGACCGGGGCCGGCACCATGGGGCTGGACAAGTGGCTCGGCAAGAGATGAGGACCACCCGCTCACCCCCCGCGGCCCTTTGGAGGGCCTGCGGGGTCGCCGAGTAGGGGCCACCTCACCGCCCCCATGCACTGCTACCCCCTACTATAGACGCCGTACGTGTAGCCGAAGACCAGCGCGTGTCCCTCGGCCGCCCTGAAGACCTGGTAGGGGCTCGCTCCACGGGGCACCTGCAGTGTCGTGTCGAGCCCAACCACTATGAAGTAGTAGTGGTGCGGTGGGCTCCCCGGAGGCGGGCATACGGGGAACCAGCCCGGCCTCCTAGCCGTGTTCAGCCCGAGCTCGCCCGTGTCGGGCCACTTGCGGGCCTTAGGGGGTATGTTGTAGACTATCAGGTGGTAGAAGACGCCGCCCGGGGCGTCGGGGTCGTCTACGACGATCAGCCATGACTTCACCCCCTCCACGCCCCTCTCCAGCCTCCAGGTTATCGTGGGGGGCTTGTACGTCCTCGTGTCGCACGTGTAGGCTACGGGGATCCTACCCCCCTCCCTGAGCCCCTCAACGTGGACGGAGACCCCTGGCTCGGCGCCCGCGATGACCCCCGCCGGGATGCCCGGCGGGTACATATAGTGTATCTTGCCGGCCGGGGTCGTGGCCGGGGTGGTGGTTGTCTGCCCGGCGGGCTTCTCGACGAGCATTAGGGCCGCGGCAGCGGCGACTACGGCTACCACGACTATTATCGCTATTGCCGCCGCCTTGTTCACTCCAGTTACCCCCTAGACATTGGGGGTGTAAGGGGGGTTTAAGGCGTGTCCTGCAGCTCGTATACCGCTATCCTCCAGTTTGTTGCAGGGTTGCGTGGCTCGATCACTGTCTTCACTCTAGCCGGTATACCCTTGTCTTCAAGCACGTAGGCTAGATCCTCTATCCAGTCGTAGAGGCCGCATGTACTGCAGTAGCTCCCCTCTATGTATATGTAGGCGTCCCTGTCGTCGACCCATAGGAGGTCTGCGCAGGCCTCCGGGCACCTGTACCTGTTATACTCCTCCACGGCCCTGAGGACCAGCTCGGCCTTGTTCATGTTTCCACCAGGAAATGTTTTCTAGGATTCCTTTTTATAAGGATTCCCGCCCACCGCGTGGGTGGGCCGTGGGCTTGGCCGGCTGGCTTGAGAGGGTATGCAGGGCGTCGTCGCTGAAGCCCTACTCCCCGCCGCCGGGCGGCGGCTGCATACGCCTAGACCTCAACGAGTCGCCCTTCCCGCCCCCACTCCCGGCCGTCGAGGAGGCCTACAGCTACCTAGTGAGGGGGAACCGCTACCCCAGGAGGGAGTTGATGGAGGGGCTGCTCGGCCTCCTCTCGGAGTACACGGGGGCGCCGAGGGAGTGGATTGTCGTGGGCGGGGGCGGCGACTCGATATTATCCGCGCTCTTCAGCCTCCTCCACGGCCTGAGGATCGCCGTGCCGAGATACTCCTTCTCCATGTACGCTAGGCTTGCAGCGGTATACGGTGCATCGGTCACCGAGCTTCCTGTGAGACCCGAGCGTGACACCTGGGTGGTGGAGGGGCTGGTGGACGCGGCGGCGGGCGCCGACGCGGTGTTCATAGATAGGCCGAACAACCCCACGGGGAGCCTCCTCGCGGACAGGGGGGTGTTCGAGGAGGCCGCGTCGAGGGGCTCGGCCCTCATCGTAGTCGATGAAGCATACTACGAGTTCTCGGGGGAGACGCTGGCCGAGCTTGTGGAGTACGGGAACGTGGTCGTTGTGAGGACTATGAGTAAGGCGTTCGGCATGGCTGGCATGAGGCTCGGGTACGCCATCGCCCCACCTAGGGTCGCCGAGGCGCTGAGGAACATACTCTACCCCTTCCCCGCCTCAGCCCCATCCCTCGCAATGGCCTCAGCCCTCCTCCGCTCGAGGAGGCTCGTGGAGGAGAGGGTGGCGAGGATAAGGGAGTGGAGGGAGAGGCTGGCCTCGGCCCTGCGGCTCCTCGGGGCACGGGTGTATAGGAGCTGGAGCAACTTCCTACTCGTCGACCTCACAGACCTAATCCCAGGCGACGCGGCGGCCGAGCTGAGGGCCCGGGGGGTATGCGTGAAGCCCACACCCCTCGGCAGGGGAGTGGTGAGGGTCTCCGTGGGTAGATGGGAGGAGGACGAGGAGCTGCTTGAGGCGGTCAGGGAGGCCTCGCGGAGGCCCCGTGCTTAGGCTTTTATATCCCACGGGGAGCCCACAGTTAGCCAGGCTGAGCGAGATGACCCGTGTTCACCGCTGACAACAACCCCCGCCCCCTCAGGGTCGCGGTGCCGAACAAGGGTAGGCTGAGGGAGCCGGCCCTAAGGCTCCTATCCTCAGCAGGCATCGAGCCCCTCTACGGCGGCGACAGCAGGGCGCTCCTCGTGCCCACGACGAGGAGCGACGTCGTCCTCGTCTACGCGAGGGCCGACGACATACCCGTGCTGGTCGCCTCGGGCGCCGTCCACCTGGGCGTCACGGGGAGGGATCTCGTCTACGAGGCGTGCGTGGAGGACGAGGTGGAAGTCGTCCTAGACCTCGGCTTCGGGTCGGGCAGGATAGTGGTGGCGGTTCCCTCGGGCTACGAGTACACGGGGCTCGAGAGCCTGGAGGGTAGGAGGGTGGCGACGAAGTACGTCAACATAGCGTCGAGGTTCTTCGAGGAGAGGGGTGTGAGGGTCAGGATCATGAAGGTGAGCGGCGCCACGGAGGTCATGCCCCTCCTCGGGGCGGCGGACGCCATAGTAGACATAATGTCCACGGGGACGACCCTGAGGGCCCACGGCTTGACGCCCGTCGAGACCATCATGGAGACGAGCGCGGTCATGATACGCGGCCCCGTCCCCGAGGCCCTGGAGGAGACCGCTCTCCAGGTGGTCGAGGTCGTAAGGAGCGTGGTCAACGCGCGTGGGGTGAAACTAGTACTCATGAACGTCCCCGACGAGGCCCTCAGGGCAGTGCTGAGCGTGCTGCCCTCGATGAGCGGCCCGATGGTCGCGAAGCTCGAGTCCCCGAGGCCTATGTGGGAGGTGATGGTGGCTGCGAGGGAGAGCGACCTCCCACGCATAATCGTCGAGGCGAGGAGGATGGGGGCCAGGGATATAGTGATCCTCGGTGTCGAGAAGGTGGTTCCATGAAGCTCCTGCCCTCAGTCGACGTGGAGGGCTGCAGGGCCGTTAAGAGGGTGAAGGGTGTGAGGGGGAGCGGCCTCGTCCTCGGCGACCCCGTCGACGTCGCCTACAGGATCTACTCCCTCGGCTACGACGCAGTACACGTCGTGGACCTTGACTCCGCGGGCAGGAGTAGGCCGAGGAGCTACGCCCTCCGCCTCGTAAGGAGGCTATCCGAGGAGATAGGGTTCAGCCTCGTGGAGTACGGGGGAGGCGTGGGGTCTAGGGAGGCGGTGGAGGACGTCGCCTCATCCGGTGCGGGGAGGATAGTGGTGGGGTCGGCGTGGCTCCGGGACCAGGGCTTCGCCTACACGGCCTCGGAGGCGGCGTCGATGCACGGCTCGCTCGTCCTCCTCGCCGCCGAGGAGGATAGGGACGGGTTCCTCCTCTCCAGGGGGTGGAGGGAGAGGAGCGGCCTCAGGCTGGAGGACGCGGCGGCGCTCGCGAGGCGGTGCGGCGCGGGCGTATTCTATACCCAGGTGTGGAGGGAGGGGTTGATGGAGGGGCCCTGCCTGTGGAGGGCGGAGCATGCTAGGAGCGCTGCCAGGGGCTTGACGCTCGTGTACAGCGGCGGGGTATCCTGCGACGCCGACGTAGAGGAGCTGATCATGATGGGCTACGATGGAGTCGTAGCCGGCATGGCCTTCTACACGGGCAGGCTGACCCTGGAGAGGTGGGGTAGGAGTGGGTAGGGGTGTGAGGGTCTCGAGGGAGACCCTCGAGACCCGCGTAGCCGTGGAGGTGTACAGTGGGCCGGGCAGGGTGGAGGCCTCGACGCCCGTACCAATGCTCAACCACCTCCTAGAGACACTGCTCTTCTACGCTGGCGTCTCGGGCAGGGTGGTCGTCGAGGAGGTCAAGCATGTCGACGACCACCACGTGGCTGAGGACGCTGCGCTCGCGCTCGGCGAGGCACTGGCCCGCCTCGCGCCACGCCCCATGAAGAGGTTCGGGTGGGCAGTCGTCCCCATGGACGAGTCGCTCTGCATGGCGGCCCTCGACGTCTCGGGCAGGCCGGGAGCCTGGGTAGACCTCGGCGTCGAGGGGGCTGACGCGGTCGGGGGCCTCCGGGTGGAGAACGCTGCACACTTCATAGCGAGCCTCGCCTCGGCGATGAGGGCCACCGTGCACGTCAGGGCGCTCAGAACCGGTAACACGCACCACGTAGTCGAGGCGTGCTTCAAGGCCCTCGGCTTCGCGCTCAGGCAGGCCCTGGAGCCCTCCGAGACTGTTATGAGCACCAAGGGGGTGGTGGTCTAGGTGCCGGCTAAGAGGATCATCCCGTGCCTCGACGTGGCCGGCGGCAGGGTCGTCAAGGGAGTCCACTTCAGGAACCTGAGGGATGCGGGAGACCCGGTCGAGCTCGCCGCGCTCTACGAGGAGCAGGGGGCGGACGAGCTGGTCTTCCTAGACATATCCGCGACGCCCGAGCAGAGGGAGCCGATATACAGGGTTGTGAGGGATGTGGCCAGCACCCTCTCCATACCGTTCACCGTCGGCGGCGGCGTCAGGAGCCTGAGGGAGTTCGGCCGCCTCCTCGACTCGGGCGCCGACAAGGTCTCGATAAACACGGCGGCGGTCAGGAACCCGGCCCTAGTGCACGAGGCCGCGGCCGAGTACGGGAGCCAGTCGGTCGTAGTGGCCATAGATGCTAAGAGGAGGCCGGGCGGCTGGTGGGAGGTGTTCGTGGCGGGCGCCAGGGAGCCGACGGGCCTAGACGCTGTCGAGTGGGCAAGGAGGGTCGCGGCGCTGGGCGCGGGGGAGATACTCTTGACCAGTATAGACAGGGACGGGACGAGGATGGGCTACGACCTCGAGTTGACAAGGAGGATCGTCGAGGCAGTGAGCATACCGGTTATAGCGAGCGGGGGGGCCGGCTGCCCCCACCACTTCCTCGAAGCCTTCATGGTCGGCGCCGACGCCGCGCTCGCCGCAGGAATCTTCCACTACGGCGTTTATAGCATACGCGAGGTCAAGGAGTACCTGCTCCGCCGCGGGGTCGAGGTGAGGCCTCCGTGAAACCCGTCCTGCTCTCAACGAGGGAGATGAGCCTAGACGACATAGTCGTCGAGCTGAAGAGGCCCTACAGCCTAGCCCCCTTCATAGAGAGGGTCAGGCCTGTAGTTGAGGCGGTAGCCTCGGAGGGTTATGAGGCCGCCTGCAGGTTCAGTAGGAGGTTCGACGGTGTATGCTATGATGACCCGGTGGTGTCGAGGGAGGAGATGAGGAGGGCGTACGAGGAGCTACCCTCGGCGTTGAGGGAGGCTATCGACTACGCCGCCTCGAGGATAGAGGAGTACCACAGGGCGACGCTCCCCCCGGCCAGGGTCGAGGCGGCGCCAGGGCTTGAGCTCACATGGAGGCCCGTCCGCAGGGTCGGGGTATACGTGCCTGCAGGGGCTAAGCCCTACCCCTCAACGGCCCTCATGACGATAATACCCGCGAGGGTGGCCGGCGTGGACGAGGTCGTGGCGGCGACGCCCCCGTGCCGCGGCGACTGCAGGGGCTTCAAGGCGGATCCCGTGATACTCGCCGCCATGTATAGGGCGGGGGCGTCGAAGGCCGTGGCGCTTGGAGGGGCTCAGGCGGTCGCCGCGCTCGCGTACGGCGCCTCGCCGGTGCCCCGCGTAGACATGGTCGCCGGGCCTGGAGGCCCCTACGTCACCGCGGCCAAGGCGCTCGTCGCAGGGGTGGTCGGCGTGGACATGCTCGCCGGCCCGAGCGAGATAATGGTGGTCGCGGGCCCAGACACAGACCCCGTGGACGCCGCCCTGGACACGCTGGCCCAGGCGGAGCACGGCGCGTTGTCGACCGGCGTGCTCGTCTCCTGGAGCAGGAACCTCCTCGAGAGGGCCGCCGAGCTGGCAGCCCCCTACGCCGAGAGGGTTGGGAGGGTCTACATGGTCGAGGTCAGGGGGGTTGATGAGGCGGTGGAGCTCGTTGACAGGTATGCGCCGGAGCACCTGGAGCTCCTGGGCGAGGCTGCGGCGATAGAGCCGAGGGTGAGAAACACGGGCGCCGTGAGCGTAGGCCACCCCGTCGCGGTCATGGACTACGCCGCGGGGCCGAGCCACGTGCTCCCGACGACGGGGTCTGCGAGGTGGAGGGGAGGGCTGAGCGTATACGATTTCCTGAAGCCCGTGGCCGTCGTACGGGGCGTGCCGAGGGAGGCATACGCGGCGGCGTATAGGCTCGCCAGCTACGAGGGCTTCACGCTCCACGCCAAGAGCATAGGGAGGAGGATGGAGAAGTGGAGGGCGTAGGGTTCCTGGAGGAGCTCGAGGCGGTGATAAGGGATAGGCTTAGGAGGATGCCTGAGGGCTCCTACACAGCCTACCTGGCGAGGAGGGGTATAGGCTACGCCGCCAGGAAGCTCGGCGAGGAGGCCGTCGAGACCATAGTCGAGGCCCTCAGAGGGGGCGACGAGGCGCTCGTAAACGAGGCCGCAGACCTAGTCTACCACCTCATGGTGCTCCTAGCCCTACGCGGCCTATCGATACGCGACGTCGTAGCCGAGCTCGAGAGGAGGCATAGGGTGAGGGAGCGTGAGGCCTAGGGTGGCGGTGTTCAAGTACGGCGTCGGCAACATATACAGTATCTCGAGCGGCGTCCGCAGGGCCGGCGGAGACCCCGTCGTGGTGACGAGCGCGGAGGAGCTGGTCGCCGCAGACCCCGACGCAGTCATACTCCCCGGGGTTGGCTGCTTCGACGCAGCCATGAAGAGGATAGGTGAGAGGGGTGCAGAGGCCATCCGCGGCATGGTGGAGGAGGGAAGACCCCTCCTAGGGATATGCCTCGGCCTACAACTCCTCTACGAGTGGAGCGAGGAGTCGATAGACTATAGCGGCAAGCCGCTCAGAGGCCTCGGCTTGCTCAGGGGAACCGTGAAGAAGATGAAGGCGAGGAAGCTCCCGCACATAGGCTGGACCAGGGTCAGGATCCTTAGGCGCTGCAGGCTCCTCCGAGGCGTGAGGGACGGCACATACATGTACTTCATCCACAGCTACGCCGTACCATACCGGGAGGGGGACGAGACGGTATGCGCTACGGCGAGGCACGGGGAGACCGTGTTCGTGGCGGCGGTGGAGAAGCCCCCAGTCTACGCGACGCAGTTCCACCCGGAGAAGAGCAGCAGGGAGGGCTTGAAGGTACTGAGGAACTTCATAGAGGTGGCGTCGGAGAGGCGGTGGCGTGCATAGACTTCGAGAAGCAGGGGGGCCTAGTACCAGTCGTCGTCCAGAGCCTCCTGGACGGCGCAGTACTGATGCTAGCCTACGCGGACAGGAGAGCCATAGAGAAGACCATGGAGACAGGCCTCGCCCACTTCTACTCCAGGAGCAGGAGGAGGCTCTGGATGAAGGGGGAGGAGAGCGGAAACCTCCTACACGTGGCAGCCATACTCACCGACTGCGACCACGACGCCGTACTATACATGGTTGTGGAGGGGGGCCCCGCATGCCATACGGGCAGGAGGAGCTGCTTCCACAACCTGGTCTGGCTCGCGGGGGGCGGCGCCACCGCTAGTAGTCGCCGACGACCTCGTCCCTGCTGAAGAACACCGACGCCTCCTTCCAGACCTTCTCCGGCGAGTCTGAGGCGTGTACTACGTTCTCCCCCTTGCTTAACGCGTAGTCGCCCCTTATCGTGCCCGGGGGCGCCTCCCTGCCGTCGGTGGGCCCTATCATGAGCCTAGCCACCTTGACTGCGGAGTCACCCTCGATTATCATCGCCACCACGGGGCCGCTCGTAACGAACCTTATCAGGTTCTCGAAGAACGGCTTCCCCCTGTGCTCCTCGTAGAGCCTCTCCGCCTCCTCCCTGCTCAGCCACTTCATCTTCAACGCCTTAATCCTGAAACCCTTCCTCTCGAACCTCGCTATTATCTCCCCCACCAGCCCCCTACGGACACCGTCAGGCTTTATCATTATGAAGGTCTGCTCCCGCGCCACGGCCCTACACCCCTCACTTCCTCAGCGTAGTATACTTCTTAGTCCATTTGAGCCTCCTTGGGTCGCGCCCCATCCTCCACAGCTTGAAGCACTTTGAGCTGCAGAACCACAGTATGGTGCCGTCGTTCTTCACGTACATGAGGCCTGTGCCGGGCTCTATGTCGCGGCCGCAGTAGCTGCATGTGCGTATGAGCACCATGCCGGCGTCACCTCCTGCCCAGCCTGCGGGCCTCACGCTCGGTCTCACGGAGTATCAGTATGTCGCCGAGCCTGACGGGGCCTAGCACGTTCCTGGTCAACACCCTGCCCTTGTCCCTCCCCTCCAGCACCCTCACCCTGACCTGTATGACCTCTCCGTGGACGCCCGTCCTGCCTATTATCTGTATGACTTCCGCCGGGAAGCCGAACTCCTCTATCACGTTCACCTCTTCCTCCTTCTGGCTCACGGGGGGTCACCTCCTCCTGGGCTTGAACTCGAAGGCTTCGGGGGGCTCGGGTAGATCCTGGTCTGGGGCGAGCTGCCCCTTCTCCCTCAGCACCTGCCTGGTCAGTATCCAGTATACGAGCGCGAGGCTCCTCCTGCCCTTATTATTGCAGGGTATTATCAGGTCTAGGTTCTCTATCTTGTTGTCCGTGTCTGCGAGCGCGACCACGGGTATCCCCATGCGGCCCGCCTCGTCTATCGCCTGGCTGTCCGACCTCGGGTCTGTGACCACTATGACTTCGGGCTCGAGGTACCACTCGAGCGCGGGGTTCGTGAAGGTGCCCGGGAGTATCCTCCCCGTCAGCATCTTGCAGCCTATGTAGCTGCAGAACTTCTGGACGGGCTTCCAGCCGTACTGCCTCACGGACACGGCCACTATCTTCTCCGGGGGGAACCTCGCTAGGAACTTCGCCGCCACCCTTATCCTCTCATCAACCCTCCTTATGTCGAGCACGTATAGGCCGTCCGGCCTCACCCTGTACACGAACTGCTCCATGTACTTGGTGCATATGTGCGTGCCTATGTGGACTCCCGCTGAGAGGTACGTCTCGAGCGGGACCAGGAGCTCTATTACTCCACCGCCCTGCTCGGCCAAGGCGACCACCTCTCCACCCGGCTAGAGTATCCTCTTGAACCTTGTCACCTCGTGTATCAGGGGGACATGGGCTAGGAGGATGCGGCGGCAGCAGAGCCTCCTAACCCCTAGGTCGTCCAGCACCTTGCCCGGCTCCTCCCCAGCCTTAACCCTCCTGGCGAACTCCTCCCAGTACCTCGCTATCGGGGCCCCGCACGTGTAGCACCTTACAGGGATTATCACGGCCTCCTCACCTGTAGCTCTTCTGCCACCTCCTCCTCGCACCCCTCCTCATCGGCTTCTCCGGCTCCGTCTGCCTCGGGTCGCCGGCTATCATTGAGCGGTCGAACTGCTCGTAGATGTCCTTCAGCTGCTGGCTCCCCGTGTACGCCACTAGGCCCCTCGCTATAGCCATCCTGACTGCGTCCGCCTGCGCCATGTACCCCCCGCCCTTCACGTTCACCCTGATGTCGACGCTCCCCCATATCTCCCTGCCGGCGAGGAGCAGCGGCTCCATCATCTTGAGCCTCGCCATCTCTACGGGCCAGAGCTCTATGGGTACACCGTTGACCCACACCCTGCCCTTCCCCGGCTTTATGACGGCCCTCGCCACCGCGGTCTTCCTCTTACCGGTCGCTATAACTATCCTTATCTTCCCCCTCCTGGTCGGGGCCTCGACGGCCTTAGCCATCAACACCCTTACTTCCTGGCCGCCGGCTCCCTGCCCCTGCGCGGCCTCGCTCAAGGCTTCTCAGCCACCCCCTTCCATCCCATTGCGCGTGCAATCTCGCCTACAAGTATAAACTTGTGCCCCAGCCTCCTGTAGTCGGCCTCAGGGAACTTCACCTTCTCGGCCTTCTCGTACTCCTTCGGGACGCCTATGTATACCTTCAGTCTCTTCGCCGCCCTCCTCCCCTGCTCCTTCCACCTGGGGAGCATGCCCTCGACGGCATCCCTCACTATCCACCTCGGATCCCTCGGCCTCCTAGGCCCCCACTTGTAGGGGTTGACGTGCACCTTGACTCCTAGGAGCTTCTGGTAGCTCTCTATGACCATGAGCGGGTCTCCGCTGACGACCGCTTTCTCGGCGGTCACTATCACTACCCTGTAGCCTTCGAGCAGCTTCTTAGCCACTATGCTCGCCATCCTCCCAAGTATCTGGCCCTCCGCGTCGACGACGAGCATCCTAGCGGGCGGCTTGGGGGGCTCGACCTCTACCACCATCGCGCACACCCTCCTAGATTATTATCTTGACCCCCGACCCCCTCGGGTTCTCCTCCATGAGCTGCGTTATGTGTAGAACCCTCCCCCCGGCCTCCCTTATCTTCCTCACCGCCGTGTATGAGAACGCGGCGGCGGCGACGGTGACCGGGTGGTCTATGGTGCCTGCCCCCAGCACCTTGCCGGGCACGACGACCACGTCTCCGGGCCTCGTATGCCTGTTTATCTTTGACAGGTTGACGACTATTCTGAGCCTCCTCGGCCTCGACAAGAGCTCGTATACGTAGCGCCATATTGGGGCGTTCTCCCTCCTGGCCTGGCTCCTCAGCCTCCTCAGCGTCTTACGGAGCACTATGTTGGTAGGCCCAGTCCTCTTGACTGCCTGCATTCAGGCGCGCACCCCTTGCCCTAGCCCTGCTCGTTCCCGGTTTTAAGTGCTTCAACCTCCTCCAGGAGCTTCTTAGCCTTAGCCTCGACCGCCTCCACGGCCTTCAAGAGGACTCTGCGGGCTGTTAGGGAGCCTGTAGTCTCTATGGTCAGTATCAGCCTGTCCTGCATATAGTTGAGGCTAGCCGCCTCACCACACTTCTTGTTGACGCACCAGTAGAGGGCGGATGTGTTCACGTCGTCTACTACCTCTATGCTCCCCTTACCCATCTCCCTCATCTTCTCCGCTATCGAGGGGTAGGCCTGCTCGATGCACCTGACACACTCCTCTGCGCCTGGCTTCCCGAGGTCGAAGCTGAGCACTGGGAGGTACTTGTGGGCGGCGACGGTTACTGGTATCCACTTGGCATGCTCCTTCCCGTACCCGAGCCTCGCGTATGCCTGCAGCCTGAGCCTCTGCTGCTGGGCCATGACTACTATCGGTATATTGGGGTAGACGGGCCTCACGTCCGGGTCCTCTGGCTGGAGGTCGCCGCTGTAGACAATCCTCTGCGGCTCCGTCTTCGTGGTGTGAACCTCTAGTGTGAGGACGGCGTAGCAGCGGGTGTCTTCGAGGGGGGCGTCCCTGCACTTCTCGGGGGGGTCGTACCGGCTCAGCGCCTCCTCGCTGGTCAACGGTATCAGTCCGAGCCTATGCGCTATTATCTCGTCGTACAACACGGTGTTGTTCTCGATGAACTCGACAATATCTATAGCCATGACGGGGACTTCGGTGAAGCACGCCCTCCTCACAGAGTTGACTAGGGGTAGGGGGTAGCCCTCGACCAGCAGCCTGAGCCTATACTTGCCCTCCTCGAGGAGCCTGATACTCCTACCCAAAACAATACACCTCGCGGGGGTGGCGGCCCGGGAGGGGCCTCAGAGCCTCCTACCCCTGCGGCCGCCGGGCCTCCTGGTCGTGTCGTGTGGTAGTGGTGTGACGTCCTCTATCCTCCCTATTATGAAGCCGCTCCTGGCGAGCGCCCTTATGGCGGCCTGCGCGCCCGGCCCCGGCGTCTTTGGGCCGTGGCCGCCCGGCGCCCTCACCTTTATATGTATCGCCATTATCCCTTTCTCCATTGCCTGCTGGGCAGCCCTCGCGGCCGCCATCATGGCGGCGTAGGGTGAGGGCTTCTCACGGTCCGCCTTGACCACCATCCCCCCGCTTATCCTGGCGAAGGTCTCGGCTCCGGTGAGGTCGGTTATGTGGATTATAGTGTTGTTGTAGCTCGAGTATATGTGGGCGACGCCCCACTTGATCTCCCTCGCGGAGAACACGGCTCCTCACCCCTGGCCTAGGCCTGCTGGGCGGCCTCGAGCCTGCGTTTGAAGTAGGGGCTTGTGGGGGCGTAGTCTACGAGGTCTTCCTCCTCCTTCTTGACCAGGTAGCCTGGGGAGCGCACCCTCCTACCCCCTATCGCTATGTGGCCGTGGACTATGAGCTGTCTCGCCTCGTGGGGTGTCCTTGCAAGCCCCTTCTTGTAGACTATGGTCTGGAGCCTCCTCTCGAGGAAGTGTTCGGCTGTGAGGCCCAGCACGTCGTCGAGCGTCGCGTTCTCGGGGAGGACTCCGAGCTGTATCAGCCTGTGCAGGAGGCTCCTCTCCTCAGCCTCCCTTATCGCGGGCGGGAGGGCTAGGAGTGCTCTGGCGCGGTGCCTCACCCTCCTAGCCATCGTCTCGGCCTTCCATATCTCCTTCTTGTTCCTCAACCCGTAGCGGCCCATGAGCTCTATCTCTCTGAGCAGCCTCTCCTTTATCCAGGGGTGCTTGGGGCTCTCCCACTTCTTACGGGGCTTCTTCGGGTCACCCATGGCCGTCACCTCCTCTTCGACACGCCGACTGTCACGCCGAGGCGCCCAGTACGGCTAGTCTTCTGGCCCCTGACCTTGAGGCCGAGGGCGTGGCGTATACCCCTCCAGCTCTTAATCCTCTTCTCCCTCTCGATGTCCCTCCTCACGTAGTATATCAGGTCGGCTCCGACGAGGTGCATGTCCCTGCCGGTCTCATAGTCCTTCCTCCTGTTAAGCATCCAGGAGGGTACACCGACAGCCCTCGGGTTCTTTATCGCCTCCTCGAGCCTCGCGATCTCGGCGTCTGTGAGGAACCCTATCCTCTTGTTCGGGTCTATGCCGAGGAGCCTGCACAGCGCCAGGGCCAGGTTGTAGCCCACGCCCTTTATCATTGCTAGGCCGTAGGGTACCTTCAGGTCTCCGGGTATGTCCGTCGCGGCTATGCGTACAATATACTTATACTCCACCTCGGGTTCACGCGGCAGCCCACATCACCCTCCAAGGCTCTCCCGGGGCCACTCTATGTGCATCCCAAGGGTGCTCTGGGAGGGAGCCTTTTAAATCCTAGCCGCTTGCCTCGCCTCCGCCAGGAGCTTGGCTGCCTTCACCTCGGCGAGGCCGAGGAGGACTGCGACCCCGTAGAGTATCGCGTGGGGCCTCGGCGGGCAGCCAGGCACGCGTATAACCCTAGGCCTGGGGATCCCCTCCTCCTCGAGCAGCTTGAGCAGCGGGTCTATGCCTCCTAGGACTGCCGCGCTGTCGTGCCATATGCCGCCGCCGCAGGCGCAGGAGCCGAGCGCCACCACGGCCTCCGGCCTGCCGACCCTGAACGCCTCCAGCACGCTCGGGAGGCTCTGCACGGTCACCGGGCCGCTGAGGACGAAGGCGTCCGCGTGCCTCGGCGACTCTACGAGCTTGACGCCGAACCTCTCCGGGTCGTAGACAGGGCTTAGGGCTGCGAGGAGCTCTATGTCGCACCCGTTGCAGCCACCGGTGTTCACGTGGTAGACCCAGAGGCTCCTCCTCCTAGGCAACCAGGCCACCCCTCCTCGAGGACGCTATCACCTCGGCTACGCCTCGGGCCCTGCAGGCCGGGCAGCGGAGCATGTAGCGTTGCAGCCCCCCGGCCCCCTCAGCCGCCCTCGAGACCGCCCTGAGCGTGGAGTATGCCTCGCCGCAGTCGGCGCAGTGGGCTGGCCTGTGCTCGACCCTCTGTATGAGGTCCCTGGGGTTGTCTGTGGCCAGTTCATAGATGTTGGTCTTCACTATGGCTCCATGCGGGCACGTATCGGCGCAGAACATGCAGAAGATGCACCTGGCTACACTGTGCTCGAGGACGACTATGTCGTCGGACTCCTCATACCTCACGCTTATGGCCTGCGCCGGGCACGCATACATGCAGGCTCCGCAGCCGACGCACCTGTCCTCGAGGAACACTGGGGGGCCGCGGTACTCGGGTGGGGCTGGCGACGGCTGGTAGGGGTACCTGGTGGTCAGTCTCCCGAGCCTCAGGGCTGTGAGGAGTGCTGTAGCCCTACCCACGCCTCACCACCACGGCTACGCGGTCTGTGCATGAGAAGCATGGGTCTATGCTGGAGATTATGACGGGGGCGTCTGCAACCGTGTAGCCTTTGAGCATGAGGCTGAGGAGCGGTATGTTGTTGTAGCTCGGCGCCCTCACCTTCCACCTCCAGAGCCTCCCATGGGGCCCCGTGATGACGTAGTGTATGCACTCACCCCTCGGGGCCTCCGAGGCCGCCTGCCCCACCCTTAGCTCCTCGTAGGGGGGCTCAGTCCTCCAGGCGCCCTTCTCCGGGAGGGAGGAGGCCACCTGCCTGAGTATCCTGACCGATTGCTCGACTTCTTCTAGCCGGAGCAGGTATCTTGCGAGGGCGTCCCCTTCATCCATTACGGGTACCTCGAACTCGACCTCCCCGTAGGCCGCGTACGGGTGATCCCTCCTCACGTCGACGTCTATCCCGGAGGCCCTGGCGACGGGGCCGAGGGCGCCGTGCCTCCACGCATCCTCCCTGCTCAACACGCCCACTCCGCTGAGCCTCGTGTAGACCTCGGAGACGTCGAGGAAGCTCCTGGCCAGCTTCACCGCCTTCAGGGCGGCGGCCGCCGCCCTCTCAACACAGCCCCTAGCCCTGTCCCTGTCGACCTCAACCCTCACCCCGCCCGGTATGTTGGCTGAGTAGGTCTTCCTGTTGCCTGTCAACAGCTCGGCCACCGACATCACCTCCTCCCTGAGCCCCATCAGCTGCATGAATCCCGTGTCGTAGCCGGCTGCGTGAAGCATGACAGCCGTGCATAGTAGGTGGCTGTGTATCCTCTCCAGCTCCAGGAGCAGTGTACGCACATACCTAGCCTTCTCGGGCGGCTCCACGCCTAGAGCGATCACGACGGCCCTGCAGTATGATGATGAGTGCACGCAGCCGCATATACCGCATATCCTCTCAGCCAGGAACGGCACCTGCATAAAACCAAACCTATCCTCAGCAAGCTTCTCAATACCACGATAAACAAAGAAGCCACGGTACCTGACGCCGGTTACCCTCTCCCCCTCGACCTCAAGCTCGAAGTACTCCGGCTCATGGAGCGCCGGGTGGTACGGGCCCAGCGGCATACCCGGGCCCCGCAGCCTCCTCGGCGCCTGGCTGACGGGGGAGGGCGGCCTCCTCGGCGCATCCTTCCTCAACGGGTGGTAGTCCTCCGGCCAGGAGTCGGGGAGTATGAGCCTCCCCCTACCCGGGTGCCCCCTGAACCGTATACCGTAGAGGTCTCTCGCCTCCCACTCGCACCACGTGCACTGCATGGAGTCTATAAGGGCTGCGAGCGACTCGGCGCTCGAGTCGCTGAGGGCTATGTCTACGTCTATGTACCTCCCGAGCCTCGGGCAGTCGAACACGTATACTACGTGGAAGGAGCCGTCAACGAGCCTATAGTCGTAGGCCAGGCACGTGGTCAGCCTACAGCCGGTGTCCTCGTGGAGCCTCACGGCTGCGCGGAGCCCCTCGCCCGGCGGGGCGCGGCAGTAGACCAGGCCTCCCCCAGCCTCCCTGCAGCGCCCCCCGAGCCCGACCAGGTCTAGGAGGGCCTTCAGCTCCCCCATCGGCGGGTCTATCAAAGCCTAGGATCTCCCCCCGGCGGGCTTAACGTAGACGCGGTGCCTGATGAAGTCTATCAACTCTATGGTGTAGCCGCTCAGGTCGACCACTCTCCCGTCAACCAGGTAGGCTTTGGCCTCCCCGGGCTTCAGGGCCGCGACCTCGTCGGCCAGCACCTCCTCCCCCGAATCCCTCCTGACGACTATCTTCGACTCACACACGCCTACCCTCCCCCTTGACCAGGGACTCTATATAGGAGACGAGGCTGGATAATGCTAAAAAGAGCTCCGAGTCGTCCGGGAGATCGGCCACGCTCAAGCCCCTCGACTCGTACTCCTCAAGTACAGGGTCGTAGGGGGCTGTGAACACGGGGACGCCTAGGTCGCCCATCACCTTCTCGTAGAGCTTCTTGGCGGCCAGCTCGTCCTTCACCTTGTTCAGCAGCACGACGAACCTCTTAACGCTCAGCCCCCTCGCCAGCTCTATGAGCCTCCTGGTTATCGAGAGGCTCCTCACGGTGGGCTCCGAGACCGCCACCATGAGGTCGAAGTACTCGGCCAGCCCCCTACCGAACACCTCCGCGCCCGCCTCCGAGTCGACTATCACTACGCCCTCAAAGCTCCTGAACACGTGCGCGAGGAACGCCTTGGCGAGGGCTATGGAGGGGCAGAGGCACCCCTCACCAGGCTTCGTTATACCCCCGACAACGACCAGCCTAACCCCATGCCTGGCCTCGACACCGTACCTGTCGAGTATGTCGTCGACCCTGGGCGTGAGGGTGAAGAGGAGCCCCCACCCCCCTCCAGGCCTGGCCCCAGTCCTCTCCTCGACGAGCTCAGTGTTCTCGACCAGGGGGGTTATCCTCGAAGCCTCCTCCGGCGGGATGCCTAGGCTCAGGGCAAGGTTTGGAACCGAGTCTGTGTCGAGAGCGACTACCCTATGCCCCCTCTTGGCGAGCATGATCGCCAGCGAGGCGCTGACCGTCGTCTTACCGACTCCCCCTTTACCGGCAACTATTATCTTGAAGGGCTCCTGCCGGATAACCATCCACCCATCTCTAGACCCTAAACACGGCACCCTCGGATAAGCCGAGCTAGCGATGGAGGAGCATCTACACGTGCTTCAGCCGTGTACATCAACTAATGTACAGGAGTTTGGAGGGGAAAAAGACTGCCTTAGGCGGGCCAGCCCAGCTTCCTCCTCTTCTCCTCGATGTACTCGGCTATGTACTCGGCGGCCTTCTTCGGGTCCGTCTCGACGTAGAACCTTGCCCCTACTATGGACTCGAGATCCTCGGTCAGTATCTTCGTGACCTTCTCGCTCCCCAGCACTGGCGGCACGACTCCGAGGTGCACCAGTACCCCGCTCGCGACGAAGTAGGTTCCTATGCTCACGGCCTTCTCGCTCATCCACTCCGGGGCCGAGCCGGCCACCGGGAGGTCTGAGATGTCGACGCCTAGCTCGTCGGCCAGCATGCCGAGGAGCAGGAGCATGCGGCTGCAGTCGACGCAGCTGCCCATGTGTAGCGCTGGCGGTATGCCGAGCTTGCTGCATAGCCTGCGCAGGCCGGGCCCTGCCATCGAGGCGGCCTTCGGCGTGAGGAGGCCGTGGAGGGCGGCGGCTATCGCCCAGCAGCCTGTGCCGACTACCAGTATGTCCCTCTTTATGAGCTCCTTTGTCAGCTCGACGTGGCCGTAGGTGTGCTTGACCTTCGGGTTGTTGCAGCCCACTATGCCGACGACACCCTTTATCACTCCCGACCTCAGCGCGTCGGCGAGCGGCTTGAGGGTGCCGCCTAGGGCGGCGAGTATTGCCTCGACGCTGAAGCCCGCCACCAGCTCCACCTTCTCCTTCGGTATGAACACCTTCTCGGGCACCCTGTTCTGGTAGTTCTCAATCGCTATCCTCACTATCTCCCTGGCGCACTCGTCCGCCCTCGCGGGGTCGAACTCTATGTGTAGCGCCCCCGGTATCTTCGCCTTCTTCTCCGTGGTTATGAGCTTGGTGTGGTAGCACTGGGCGACGGTGACTAGCGCAGGCATTATACACTGGTAGTCGGCTACCACGGCTTCAACGGCCCCCGTAACTATTGCTAGCTCCTGCATAAGCATGCTCCCTGCTATTGGTACGCCGAGCCTCATCAACACCTCGTTCCCCGTGCAGCACATGCCGGCCACGTTGACTCCCTTAGCCCCATACTTCCTCGCTAGCTCCTGCATCTCCTTGCTCATCGCGGCCTCCACTATCTTCATTGATAGCAGCGGGTTGTGGCCGTGCACTATGATGTTGACGTAGTCCTCCTTCAGTACACCCAGGTTGGCTACGGCCTTGACGGGCTTCGGGGTGCCGAACATTATGTCGCTTAGGAGGGTGGCCATCATCGAGCCGCTCCAGCCGTCGGCCAGCGCCGCCCTGGCGCCCTGTGCTATGAGGCTGACGGGGTCAGCGTCTACACCCATGTGGGTGCGGTGCATTATCTCTACTATCTCCCTGTCTATGTTCCTCGGGCATATCCCGGCCTTCATCCACACCGCCAGCCTCTTCTTCGGCGCCAGCGCCTTCACGAGCGCCAAGGGCTCCTCGTCCTGCTTACCGAACTCCTTCTCCAGTATCGCGGCGACGTCCCTGCCGATCTCCATGATGTTGCGGCCGACTACCTTGACCCCCAGCTTGCCCGCCACCCACTTGAGCTTCTCCGGGTCGGTTATCTTGTACGCCTTGTTCCTACCCCACACCACGTCGCGGAACACGTAGAGTATGTCCCTGGCGTGGTCGCTGTGCGCGGCGGCGCCAGCCGCTATCATCCTAATGAGGTTCCTCGCCACTATAGTGTCGGCGGTGGCCCCGCAGACGCCCCTGCTTGGCTCGCCGCCGAACGGGTTGATCCTGCACGGCCCCATAGCGCAGTTCCTACAGCATATCCCTAGGAGGCCGAAGCCGCACTGGGGCTGCTGCTTCATGAACCTGTGCCAGGCTAGCTCGACGCCCTCCTCCTCAGCCTTGTATATGAGCTTGTCAAGGCCCTTGACGGTCGTGACGTCCTCCGGCTTTATCCTGAGGGACTTGGGGGACTTCACGGGGGCACACCTCCCGGGCACGGGTCTAGGCTGGGCTGGGGAGGATGTCCCTCCCCAGGAGGTAGGCCTGGGCTAGGACGGAGGCCTTCCTGGCCCTGACCTCCTCGAGCACCTCGCTCGTCTTGCCGAAGATCAGCGCGTCGACGGGGCACGCCTCGACGCAGGCCGGCAGCCTCCCCTCACGTATACGCTTGTAGCAGAACGTGCACTTCACAGCCTTCCCGGTCTCCGGGTCCACGTATGGGTGCCCTATGGGGCAGACGAGGGTGCAGAGGCCACAGCCTATACACTTGACCTCGTCGACCACGACGAAGCCCTCCTCGGTGTAGTGCATCGCGCCTGTCGGGCAGACGCGGACGCATGGGGCGTTGGCGCAGTGGAGGCACCTCATCGGCACGTTCAGCTCCCCGACCCTGAACACCCTTATCCTCGGCTTCGGCCTAGGCTTCTCCCTAGGCGCCGTGTAGATGCTCTTGGTGGCTGAGTGGGCGACGGCGCAGGCTATCTCGCAGCTCCTACAGCCAGTGCACCTCTCGTAGTCGATGTAGATGATGTACTGTGCACGTGTCGCTGGAGCCACTAGCCACACCGTGTAGGTTGTGGACTCTTGAATACTTATAATCGGGTCGAGTTAACCACCTAATGTATACGAGGCCCGTCGACGTAGACGAGCATGGTTGACCATAGATGCATGGAGATAATGGTAAGCTTTATCTTCACCTAGCGAAACGTATAGCTACTGTGGGGTATGGGACGTGCATACAGCCGATAAGATAAGGCTTTTCGAGAAGATAGTCGATGACGTGGAGTACAGGGTGGGTAGGGGGGAGTTCAGGGAGGCTGTGGAGAAGTGGAGGAGGGTGAAGGATCCTAGGAGGCTCGGCGGCTTGAAGCCGAGGGCGTTCTTCGCGCAGAGGATACACGGCGCCAGCGACAAGGCGGTCACAGCCGCGCACAGGAGGCTTCTAGTCACACTATACATGGCGGACCCCGTCCTCGGCAGGATGCTGGTCAGGAGGGCAGGGTACGTGTATGCTGAGAAGACCCTCGGCCCCATCGACGACTTCGTCGAGGCGGGGATCGAGCTCGCGAGGAGGGGTATAGGCCTCTTCGACTTCCTCGGCTGCAGGAGGGGTAGGTGCATATTCAGGGTCTACGACTGCCTATCCTGCAGCGGGCTCACCCCCTCCATAGGCATAGGGGGGACTATGTGCGAGTGGGAGGCCGGCATAATAGAGTACCTCGTCGAGTCCGTGATGCGTGCAGCACCGACAGTCAGGGAGACTAGCTGCTGGCTGAGGGGAGACCCCTACTGCCAGTTCATGGTGGTAGTGAGGGCAGCGTAAATGCCGGCCCTCGACACCCTCATCCTCCGCATCACGACGCCCATGAGGGAGGACTGGCTAGAGGAGGTACTCGACTCCCTCTACCCAAGGGAGACGCTGGTTCTCGAGTGGAGCCCCGAGCACCTGACACCCGGCGTATTCAGGCTCGCGGCGGATCTTAGCAGGAAGCTTGTCGTCTCGACGCCGCCGTCCATGGTGAGGAGGGTCGCCGGCCTCGTCAAGACCTATGGTGCGCCGAACACGGAGGTTCTGCTAGTCCTAACCCCCTCCTCTAACCTTGGTGAGGCGGTCGAGTCGCTCAGGATGCTTTACGAGCAGGGGGTGGAGGAGCTCTCAATACTCTACGCCTACACCTCCATAGACGAGGCTAAGAGGAGCGTCGAGATAGCCTCCCAGCTGGAGGTCAACGGGCTGCCCGTCAGGATACGTGTAGCACCCAGGCTCTACAAGCCCTTCGACCCAAGGGTGGTCGCGGAGGCCAGGAAGCTGCTTGACAGGGTGGGCCTCCCCTTCGGCCTACTGTACGGCTACGCGGCGAGGAGGGCGTACGCCGGCGGCAGGGCGGTCACCCTGCTCGAGCCCCCATGCCCCTACAACTGCAGGAAGCTCTACATAGACGGCTGCACCGCCTACAAGTGCCCGCTGACCGCCCCACAGGGCCAGGGGGTTCCACTCGAGAGGGCGAAGATAACCGACCTCGTCAGGCTAGCCTCCGCCCCCTGCAGCCACGGCGGCAGGGAGGCCCTCCCACCGATAAGGGTGAGGGTCGAGATAGAGTGCGGCGGCGTGAGGATACCCGAGCAGGTACTGGAGGTGCTCGTGGTGGTGTCAATGCTCCACAGCCTGAGGGCGGCGTGCAGGACCCTCGGGCTGAAACCATCATACATAGCCTCGGCCATAAAGAAGATCGAGGAGAGGATAGGGGGTAGGCTGCTCGAGGGCCACCGCGGCGGCAGGGGAGGAGGCTACACTATACTGACCCCGCTCGGGGAGGCGATAGTGAAGAGGTACCTTGAGGTCAAGAAAACGCTCGGCGGCTAGGCGGCGAGCGCCAGCGCCGCGGCCCCGAGGGCCACGCTCAGCGCGGCCAGCCCCACGGCCCTCAGCGGCCTAGGCCTCCCCGTGACGCCCGCCACGAAGCTGTACGCGGCGTGCGTGGCGAGGGCGGCGGCGATGCCGGCAAGGGGGCCCGCCAGCAGCGTATAGCCTGCGAGGAGCAGCGCGTACCCCCTACCCCACGACGACATGAGCGCGGCCGCCAGCAGCGGCCCCTGATACTCCGTGTAGGGGCCAGCGGCTATCTCTGGGCCTGCCTCGGCGACGTTGTAGGGGGGTAGTTCGAGCTCGACGACGCCGGCGATGATGAGCGCGGCGGCCGCCGGCAGCGCCGGCACCCCGAAGGCGGCCAGGCACCCCGGGTTATGGCTGATGGCCGCGTAGCCCGCCAGCCCTAGGAGGACGCCGAGCCCGGAGGCCCCAGACACCGCCAGCATCCTGACCCCGCCTATGCTCGTGTAGGGTGTGAGCCCCAGGGAGCCGAGCACTAGGAGGGCCACGGAGGCCTCGACCAGCATGTAGAAGCCTATGACGCCCCCGAGGACGGCTGAGAGGCTGGGTGAGGCGGCGTCCGCGGCTGCTAGGAGCACCGTTATCAGTGCGGCGGCCGGGCCGGCGTAGTACAGCCAGTTCCCTGTAGACGGCATGGTAGTCCTCCTCCTGAACAGCTTGGCTAGGTCGTACCATGTCTGCAGCAGCGGTGGCCCAACCCTCAGCTGGATCCAGGCGTACACCTTCCTCCTGAGCCCATCCATGAGGGGCGGGGCTAGCAGCGTCACCGCGGCCGCTACTATGGGTAGGGCTAGCTCCTGGGCCTGCATGGCTACGCACCCGGCGGGGCGGCTAGTAGGGCCTGGAGGTGGAGGGGTGAGAGGTAGAGGAGTGTGATCACCAGTAGGAGGGCCACGGCGAGGAGTATCGCGGCTTTGGCCGCCGCAGCTCCTGGGGCCTTGACGGGGGCGACCTCGTCGCCCTTCTTCTCGGAGTAGATGTCGCCGATCCTGACGGCGAGGGCCGTGAATGCGGCGAACACGCATACTATGTATGCTGTTAAGAGCACGGCGTTGCCGGCCACGCTGAAGGCGCCGAGGAGCTCGCTTATGAAGAGCGGGAACGGGGGTATGCCGGCGAGGCTCACCGTGAAGCCGAGGAGGCCCCAGCCAGCCACCCTGTCCACGGCCGGGTCGAGGGAGCTTAGGCTCCTCAGCGAGTACCTCTCCTCGAGGAAGCCCGCCGAGTCGAATGCTGCGGCCTTGCTGACGGCGTGGCCTATCGCGTGGAGGTTGAAGGCGGCCAAAGCCACCTCGGGGGCTCCGAGCCCGAGCGCGGCCGCGGCCAGGAACGCGAGTACACCCATGTGCTCGACGCTCGAGTAGGCGTAGAGGCGTTTGGCGTCGCCAGTCCTATACATCCCGGCGGCGCCGCAGAGCATCGACGCCAGCCCCAGGACGGCGAGCATCAGCACAGCCCTCCCCGAGGCCGGCGCCAGGCAGTGGAGTATGCGTAGCAGCACGTAGAGCGGCAGGTAGGTCAGTGCGCCTGAGAGCAGCGCGGAGACCGGCGTGGGCGCCTCGGCGTAGGCGTCTGGGAGCCACATGTAGACCGGGAAGAGGCCCGCCTTAACACTGAAGCCCGCGACTATGAAGCCGCAGGCGGCGGTTAGGAGTGGTGACGCGGACGCCACGGCTGCTATACTGCTTAGGAGCCAGGGCTGGGCGGCGCCGGCCT
>CAYZCH010000026.1:0-18115 GCA_964476405.1 uncultured Desulfurococcales archaeon | reverse complement strand
CCACGATGGTTACTGGCACGAATATCTCTCTTCCATGGGTCGTGGTTCCGGGCCTATCATCTATCATTATCACGTGTGTCATGCCTGCCTTGTAGCCGAGGAAGGCTAGGGGCATCGGGTTGGCGGCCTCGATCTCCGGCCACGACCTTATCCTTGGGACTATCCTCGACGCCCTCTTCCTCGGCCTTACACCCAGGCTACCCCTGCGCGGCGCATGCTTCTTCCGCGCGCCCATCAGTCACCACGCTCTCCTATGACCCTCGTCTCTGCCGCGCCCCTCCCTTTTAATAGCTAGCCTCTCCGGGGCCCCGGGGTCTCCTGCTCTGCGCGGTCGATCCTCCAAGTCAGCCTGTTTATTATGCTGAGTGTCGCGTGGATTGCTTCCTCAGTTCTCACCGTGAGGGTTCCCTGTAGGGGGATCGTGTTTATCGTGTAGTCGGCGTGGCTCTTCATGTCGAAGCCCTCCCTCGCCGCTATCTCCTCTAGCGTCTCCTTCGGGGAGCCGAAGAGTACTATGACTCTCTTAGCGGACTTTATGTCCTCTAGGAGGCCGTCCTCCACCTCGTCTATGGGGGTTCCGTGTTTATCGGTTGCTATTATGAGTGTTGATGTGTTCCTCCTGGCGGCCGTCCTCAGCGAGGAGTAGAGCCTTACACTGTACCCGCGGTACACGGCTGCGTCCTCGGCGAGGCTGACCCTGGGAGGGTCGATTGACTCGACCCTTACGAGTACGAGGCTGCCCCGCCTAGCCCTCCCCCTTGCCTTCACGGGCCTGCCCAGGCCGGCGTCCAGGAGGAGCATCCCCCTCCTCGTCTCGAGGACGAGCGCCTCCCGGTACTCGCCGGGCCTCGGCCCCCCGGCTCCGTGCGTAGGGAGCTGGAGTGGGGGGAGGAGGCCCGCGTAGCTGTATTCTCTGCGGAGCGGGTAGAGCCTGCGTCTCAGGTATGGGGGTGTCCTCGCGTACTCGAGGAGCTTGTAGAGGAGGTCGGCGTCCAGCCAGGCGTCCGCCCGGTCTATGTACACGCGGATGACGTCGACACGGTATATGCTGCAGGCCCTGGCCACGAGCCCTGCCTTGATAGTCTTGAGTTCCAGTGTCTGTTCGGTGGAGAGGATGGAGGCCGGGACTGCCACCTCTAGGGTGAAGCTCCTCCTTGGTGGGGGCCATTGGAACAAAAGCCTTCAGGCCTCCCACGCCTGGTTTCCAGGCGTTACCTCTTCCTCTTCTTCGACCTCGTCTTACCCCTGGACTCCTGCTGCTTCTTGGAGCCCGTGGTCATGAAGAGGCTTGTCTGCTGCCTGCCGCCCATATAGCCTACACCCGGTGTCGAGGGTGGTGGGCTGGGCAGCCATATATCTACCCTGGCGGGCTGATAGGGGCTACTGGCGGCCTGTGAGGAGTTTGCCGAGTGCTGAGGGGCGTGTTGATGAACACATCCCTTCTGCTGAGGCCGGCTCATCACTAGCCTTATAGCCTCGGCGTCAGCGTTTGCACCCCTCAGCACAGGGTACTGGCCTCAGCCAGGAGTGGTGGTCATGGCGGGGGGTTTTAACTGTCTGCACTGCATACACTGCTGCTTCTTCGTCGGGGAGGCGGAGTCGCCTATCGTGTTCCCGTGGGAGAAGAGGCTGCTCGAGTCACTCCTCTCCCAGGCTGGGCTGCCCGCAGTCTTCAGGCCCGTTGAGGCCTATGGGCCTGTCGGGGATGATGAATGCTGCGTGGCTGTGCTGTACCGGTGGGTGCTGAGGGGGTTCTGCCCCTTCTACGACTCGTGGAACCGTAGGTGCGTCATACATGACTTCAAGCCCCTGGCGTGTAGGATGTTTCCGCTCCTACTCGAGCTCCCCTCCGGGAGGCTGTTGATGTCGGGGGTGTGCGACGCCGTCCCCAAGCCCCCCGCCAGGGTCGACGAGTTCTTCAGGGATGAGTTCAGGGCGGCCGTGACTGTGATGCTCCTCTACAGCGGCATGGTTGAGAAGCTCTCCGGGCTCGGCAGGGCGGAGCCGGGGAGGTGTAGGTGCTTCGTCGATGCAGACATTTACCTGGGCCTCTCCTAGCCCCCTCCCCCGGGTAGGGCCCGCCTTGAAGGTCGTGAGGCTGTTCTTCAACACTTTCTACCCTGAGGTCGCTAAGAGGATTATTGAGGAGATTAGGAGGCTTGCCGGCGGGGAGGAGGCTGTAGAGGTTACGCGATCCCAGGTGGTTGAATCGCTATACTTTATCGAGGTCAGGGGCTTCGGGGACGCGGGGGCCGTCGAGGAGGCTGTCAGGAGGATTGGGGGCGACAGGGTGTTTGGCCTGAAGGCGTACGTGGTTGATGTGGGTGGCTCGGCCGGTTGATCCCTCGTCATCCCCCCGGGCGGGTAGGCTTATCGGGCTCTCCTCACCGCCGGAGCCCCGGCTTGACGTAGTGGTTTATGAGCCTCTGCGCCAGCCGGTACAGTTTCGAAGCGAACTCTATTCTTAGGCGGAGCCCCCTCCTGGTCTCTATGAGTATCACTGCCGTCTTTGGGTCGTCGCGGCACCTCACAAGCCTCAAGAACCTTATCTCCTCGTATGGTATGACGATGTCTTCCCCCCTCTCCTCCCCGGCCCTCCTCCTCTTCTTCCGTATAGAGTATATGAGCAGGTCCGCCCTCCTCTGGATGCCTGTGACGGGCCTCGCCTTGTCCCAGTATTCTCCGAGGTATCTCAGCTCGAGGCGGTCTCCCAGGAAGTATAGGTCGTAGTGGAGCGTGTCGGGCCCCCTCCTCACCCTCACGCTGTAAAGCGCGTCCATGCCCCCCGGGCTCTAGGCTATAAGGGTGGGTGGGTTATAGTTTAGCCTGGAGCATGGTGATGGCTGAGCGGCTGGAGGCCGGCCTGGGGGAGGAGGCGGAGAGCGTCGAGGAGAAGGTTAAGCGTATCTATGGCGGCGTCCTCAGCGTCAGGGAGCCTGTACGCAGCCCCTCGGAGATGGTGAGGGTTCTCAGGAGCGAGTATAGGCTGATAGTGGATGAGAGGCTCGTGTCGCTGGTGGTCGCGGCGTTCCTGGCTGGTAGGCCGGTGCTGTTTGAGGGGCCCCCCGGGACCGGTAAGACTGAGATTGGCGAGGCCATCCTGAGCCTATGGGCGGGGAAGTCCGCCTTCGTCATACCATGTAGCAGCGGGTATGACGAGTATCGTGTGATCGGGGACTTTCATCCATTGATGGCTATGAAGCTCGGGTTTAACGAGAGGAGCTTCATCCCCCGCCCACTGCTCGCGGCACTGATACTCGATGCGGGCGTCCTTGTAGACGAGATTAGGCGTAGTAGCGAGGAGTTCCAGAACCTCCTGCTCGACATTATAGATAAGCGTAGGATCATAGTCCCTGAGATCAAGAGGGTTTTCCGTGCGCGTGGTGTCGGCTTCCAGTTCATATTCACGAGCAACCCCGAGGATATAGCGCAGGGTGAGCTCAGCGACGCGTTTCTGAGGAGGGTTGTCAGGGTGAGGTTCACCTATCCTCCGCCGGGCGTGGAGAGGGAGATTGTTAGGCTGAGGCTCGACGTAGACGTGGAGTTCCCCGAGGATCTGCTCAACCGCATGATCAGGGTGGTGGGCGAGTTGAGGAGGAGGGCGGTCTACAAGCCCGGCCCGGCCGACACCGTCCTCTGGGCCCGTATCGCTGCGAGGCTCGCCAGGCTCAGGGGTGAGGGCAGGGTTTCTAGGAGGGATGTCGTCGACGCGGCCGGCATAGTGTTGTATAAGAGGGTTGGTGAGGAGGATGTCGTCGACTCGGTCATCGAGGAGCTCCTCTGAGTGTCTTGTAGACCTCGTTGAGGCTGTTGCTAGGGCGCTGCGGTCGCGTGGGGTTAGAGTATCAACGGCCGCCGTTGTCGACTCCGTGGAGGTGTTGGAGTCCTACGCCGCCGTCCGGGGGGTCGACCCCTGCTCCCTAGGCTTAAGCGACCTGCTCTACGTTTTGTCCGCCACGCTTGTGAAGAGCGATGAGGGTGTTGAGGAGCTGGCGAGGGTTCTCCGGCTCCTTGCAGGCCCCGGAGGGTTGGATGAGATAGAGGCTGTTAAGCGCGACGTCGCGGCTATGGGGTCGCGGTTCGGCGGCTCCGTCTCGTCGCCGTGGAGGCTTAGTGTTGAGGGTAGGGCGGCCTACGCCAGGCTAAGGCTCCTCGGCTTCATAGTGAGGGGTAGGCGGGGCTGGAGGGTTCTGGGGTGGCGTGCTGCCAGGGGGAGGCTTGAGGGCTTGTTGAAGAGGTTTGGGAGCCTAAGGGAGGCATTGGAGGAGGCGGTTCTCAGGGATGTTGAGAGGGGTGGTGGCATCGCGGCGCTCCTCGGCCGCGAGTTCCCTGAGGGTGTGCTTGACAGGGCGAGTATTGATGGGCTGGCAGGCCTGGTCGAGTCCGCGCTCAAGGCGGGGGAGCGTGGCCTGGCCAGGCGCGCCGCCTCCAGGCTCCGTGAGAGGCTCCTGGGTGGTGAGAGGGGCTTTGACGCGTCCAGGGTCTACCGCGTCCTGAGGAGCATGGGTATGGTCGACGGGGCTGTTGCCGCGAGGCTGGTTGATGAAGAGCCGAGGCTCGTTGAGAGGGTAGGCGGTGGCGTCGAGGGGCTTGAGGGGCTCCTGCGGAGGGTTAGGAACCCGCGTGCCATCGGGAGGATCGTCGGCGAGCTGGAGAGGAGGGGTGTCAGTGTGTCTGGGGTGCCGTTGGACTTGTCGGCCTCGGGTAGGCTTGGGAGGGCCCTGGTCTACGCGTTGAAGGCGCTGGAGACGGGCAACGCGGGGTACGTCGACATGGCGTATGCCGAGCTCGAGAAGGCTGGTGAAGGGGGGCTTGTGGGCAGGCTTGTTAGCGTGGTTGATTGCTTCGTCTCGCGTGGCGGCTGCGTGGACGAGCTCGTGGACGTGGTGTCGAGGCTTAACGCGCGCGGCGTGTTGAGCCTCGAGGGGCTCTTCTCGGTTGTCTCCGGGGTTGCCAGGGATGGCAGGTTTACTGGTGTTGCGCGCAGGCTTGTCAGGATCGTGTTGTCCAGGCTCCTCTACAAGTACTATGGCGGCGTCACCGGCGCTGGCTACGTGTACTCGTCGGCCCGGGCCCCCGGGGCCAGGCTTGATGTGAGGAGGAGTGTGAGGAGCCTGGCCTCGCTGCGTTCATCGTTGGTGTATAGGTCGCCGCGTAGGAGGAGGAGCGTCGTACTCCTGCTGGATAAGAGTGGTAGTATGAGGGAGTACTCTGCAGTCGCCCTCCTCGCAGCCTACGCCTTCTCCAGGGCTGTCAGGAGACTCGTTGTCTTCGACCAGGATGTAAGGGTGATTGAGGGGGCGAGGCTCGCGGCGAGCCTCTTCGAGGAGTTCTTGAGGCTTGGCGTTAGGTTTGAGGGCTACACTGACGTGGTGTCTGCGCTGGAGGAGGCCTCGAGGGGGTTGAAGGCCTCGAGGCTGATTATAGTATCTGACCTCAGGCAGACCGTCTACTCGGAGACGAGCGTCGCTGAGAAGCTGCGCAGCCTGCACTCGAGGGGTTGGAGGGTGTTCATAGTCGCGCCGCCGACGGTGGATGAAAACGTTCTGAGGCTTGTAAGGGGTTTTGCGAGGATCCTCGTCGCGGGCTGCGTCGAGGATCTCGCGAGGGGCTTGTCTAGGCTCTTGTCATGCTAGGGCTTACTTTAACGCTATGTGGAGGCTGCTGCGGGTGGCCTTCAGCCCGGGCTCGCTGTGCTTCACCTGGCGGCAGGTCGGGCTGAACTCTCCCAGGTAGTGGCCTATCATCTCCGGCGTGATCCTGACCGGCACGAACTCCTTGCCGTTGTAGACGGCTATTGTTAACCCTATCATCTCGGGGAGTATTATCATGTCCCTCACATGCGTCTTCACCACAGCCCTCCCGCCCCTGAGTATCTTCTGCCTCGCCTTCCTTATCCTCCTCAGCAGCTTTCGCTGGGGGTCCGTCAGCCCCCTCAATAGGCTCCTGCGCTGCCTTGCCGGGAGGAGTTCTACGAACTTGTCCATGGGCATCCTTATGAGCTCCTCGAGGGTGTAGCCGCGGTACTTGAACTTCCTCCACTCGGAGGGTAGGCTCTCCAGCCACTTCTTTATCTCGTCCTCAGCGGTGTAGGACTGCCTCGCACTCACCCCCCTCACCTCTTCCTCCTGCCGGTTGTGCGGGCGGCTATATGTCCGACCTTCTGTCCCGGCGGGGCGTTCCTGGACACGGTTGTCGGGAATCCTGGGCTCTGGTGCCTGCCTCCTCCATGCGGGTGGTCGACAGCGTTCATGGCTACTCCCCTCACGCGCGGCCACTTCTTTGCCTTGGCGCTCCACTTGTAGTATGCTGCTCCGGCCTTGAGTAGGGGCTTCTCCAGCCTTCCACCGCCGGCGACGACGCCTATGGTGGCCCTACAGTTGTTCGGCAGCTCCCTTATCTTGCCGCTGGGGAGCTGGACGAGTGTATGGTTCCCGCTCCTGCCTAGGATGAGCGCGTAGGTTCCGGGTGCCCTGGCGAGCTTCCCGCCGTCCCCGGGCCTCACCTCGAGGTTGCACACCTGGGTTCCCTCGGGTATCTTGCCGAGGGGGAGTACTGAGCCGTTGGCTGGCCTGGCTTCAGGGCCTACGTGTATTATCTGGCCCTTATACATGCCCTCGACGGCGGGCATCCAGAACTCGGTTCCATCCTCTAGTACTATGTGGGCTAGCGGCGCCCAGCGGCCGGGGTCGTGGACTAGCTCGACCACCCTGCCGCGGAGGGTCTGCCCGGTCAGTGGGGGGTACCTGGCGGGCGCTGGGTGCAGCCACGGCTTACTCCTGAACGTCGACGTGCCCCTGCCCATTCGCTGGGCCAGTATCCTCTTACCCATCTAGACCCCGTGGACATGCTGCGGCTCCGCCCCTGCTTTAATCATTTCCGGCTCAGGCTCGACCTTCACGAAGACTGGGCGTGGATCCTCTGCGAGTTTCACCGCCGCCTCGCCCACGTGGAGCCAGCGCAGCCTCTCCAGGTCCCTCTCGGTGAGCCTCAACGCCCTGCCAACCTGCTCCAGGTAGGCCTTGTCGTGGGAGCCGAAGACGACTACTAGGGATGCGTTGTTCCATGCGGTGTCGGGTATGTCTCCTGGATCCTGCGAGGCGAGCACCAGTGAGACGCCGTAGCTTCTAAACTCCTTAACCATCCTCTCCAGCAGCTCCTTCGGCATCTTCATCGCCCTCCAGGCCTCATCTATGAAGACAACCCTCCTGAGCCTCCCACCCCTGCGGCCGCCTCCCCTGGAGGAGTACCTGGAGTGTATGAGGGCGAGCAGGGCTGCAGCGGCCACGTTTTTGAGGGGATTGCTCAGCTCCTCGAGGCTGTACGCCTCAAGCCCCCCGGCGTCCAGCGGCAGGGTGGTGGCCGTGGCCCCACACAGCACGCTCACCGGGATGCCGCTGACCCTGAGCTTGACCGCCGCGGAGGAGGCGTAGGGGTCTGAGCTGGCGTCGTTGCAGAAGAGGAGCGTGTCTATAGCCCTCTTCTCCGCCCCCGTGAGCTCTATCCCTGCTTCAAGCACGAGGCTTATCGGGGTGCCTGTCCTGTAGAGCGCGTGGAGCATCACTGCCACGTCCTCCGCGCCGATCTTCGCGGCCTCCACCCCGACGGCTCTAAGGTAGTCCACTAGGTCGCCCTTCGGGTCGACGGCGGTTATCGGCGCCGTGTCGAGAGCGTATATCCTCGCTATCATAGTGGCCAGCAGGGTAGTCTTCCCCTTCCCGGTCGGGCCTACTACGAGGACGTGGTTGGCACCCCTCCTCTCGTCCCAGAGGTTGATGTATATTGGTAGCCCGGTGTCCATGTCCCTGCCGACGTACACGCCTTCACGGTAGCTCCTAATCCTGCGGGATAACACCACCAGGGGGTCTATCGCGGTGAGCGAGTCCATGGGCCCCTCTACCCTGCCACCGACAACGCCCGCTAGGTCGCTGCAGACTACCCTGCAGCGGCAGCCGTGTATCTCGAGAGTCTTCTTCGCCGTCTCCAGCCTTCTCGCTATCTCGCTGCACGGCTTCTCGTCGGCTACCACGAGCACGTATTTAGCCTTGAGCGGTGTGTAGCCCTCAGCCACCCTCTTGTACATCCTGGAGAGTATCTCTAGCCTCGCCTCGGCCGACTTGTCGTCCGGGTTTCTCTCCAGGATAACCCTATATGTCATCATTTTAGCCTCTATGCTTCTCATCGCCTTTATTCTGTCGAGGGGCTCCATGTATAGTACTATACCTCTCATGTTGCAGCTCCCTATGAGGAACTCGAGGATGTTCATCTCGCCGTACAGTAGTCTCGCTATACACTCAGGGTTTTCAACCTCTATAAGCGAGTAGCATAGCCTGCCCGCCTCCGCGTAGCAGCCGTCCCCCCTCCTCACGCGGGCGAGTAGGCGCTGGAGGATCCTCACAACCCTCCTGCCCTCCGGAGGTAGAGGGCTAGGAGGACTGTGAGGATGAGGGAGGCGAGTAAAAGTACGAGGATGAAGGCGCTCACACCCCAGCTGGAGCCGAGGAGGAGCATCAGCAGCTCCAGGATCGCCGCTATTACTAGGCTATCGCCCAGCCTCACCTCCCTACTCTTCAAGGCACGCTCACCACGAGCCTAGGGTACCTGGCCCCGAGTATGCGTGCCAGGCCGTACACGGTGGCAGTCACGACAGCTATGTAGCTTATCATAGCTATTAGGAGCCTCGCATAGTTCCAGACGAGATCCATCATCATCCTAGCGAACTTCTCGACCAGGGATTCTAGGTAGTCGCCCACCTTTATCCGGGGTATGTAGCGGCTGCAGCTCTTCTTGAGCTGCGGGGTGAGGCTTATGGTTATGTACGGGGACTTGGGGCTCCTTATGACCTTGAAGCTGTCAACCTCGACGTCTATCCCCCTCCACTTCTTCTTGACCCATGTGATCCCGCCGACTATCTTGCCGCCGCCGACAGCGACGTAGATGTCTCCCGAGGCCTCAGGTATCATTGAGACGTTTACATCCGCTTCATTGTAGAGCGGGATACACTTTACGACGAGTGTCTTCCCATCCTTCTCAGCCCCTATGACCGGGCATAGGGCCGTGACTACGTTGAAGTAGCATGAGTAGAATGCGGCGTCTACAGCTCTAAAGTCCTGCCTATACTCGATGCCCGTCTTCGACAAGTCAACCTCGGCGGTCAAGGGTATTTCTATCGTCGAGGGGCTCAGCTCTATCCTCTGCCCCAGGTGCTCAGCGTATACGTGGAGCTTGACGTACATGGGTAGGCCGTTCTCCGTCGCCGGAGCATAGTACTCGCCCCTCATGTTTGTCCTGAACTCGAACCGTTCACCAGTACTGGTATCAGTGAACACCACTACTCCGCGGCTCATGGCCCCATAGCTGCCGGTAACGTTCCCCCATACTCCGGCGACGGGCTTCAGTATCGTTATCATCTGGAAGGGCTCCTTGGTGTAGCCGAGGTAGACGTGTATGCTGAAGAGGCTGTACCATGAAGGGAACAGTGCTATCGCCACCGGGGCCACTATGGAGAACGCGAGTAGTGATGCGCCGACGCTGCGCCCAGCCCTGAACGGCACCGCGTAGAGCAGCGCTGCGGCTGCCACGAGGAGGGGCTTCCCCTCTATCCCGAGCGCGCCTATGAGTATCATCAGCATCGAGGAGACCAGCACCCCGTTCGCCAACGCGACGACTGGCCCGAGGAACGAGTTCGCTATGCCGGAGAGCGGGTAGGGTAGGAGGGCGGCCGAGAGCTTGGTCACGTAGACTACCCATGCCGCCTCGTTCAACGCGGCGTTGACGAGGTTTATGCCCTTCTCAACGCTTAAGCCCAACACGTGTATTATGTAGTCTGCGAGTTTAACTATTAAACCGTAAAACGCTATTAGGAACCCGGCCATGATCCCATCGTTTATAAGCACGTACCCCCAGCGCTTCAGCGCCCTGCTGGGATAGGGTATCGCGTATAACAGTATGCCTATATGGTATGTTAGTATCGCTGTGAGGAAGGCGACGTACAGCATATCGCCTATCGTCATCCCCGTAATCCTCAAGCCTCCGGTCAAGGGATGCCTACCCTCCCTCGTTGAGCGGGTTACGGCGGCTTCGGCGGTGTGGCACCGAAGAGCTTGGCTATGTATGCTATTAGCGCGAACACGGACGTCCCTATGGCTAGGCCGAAGGCCGCCCACACGGCGTCCTCTATGAGGCTCTGCCCCACCCTCTTAAACCTCAAGACTGGTATCGGGGCGCCCCTTATCAGCCAGCCAACACTCCAGGTTAGTAGGAATAGGCCCCACGCGGCTGTCGTTATCTTCACTGTCAGGTCGGTGATGAAGTTGATTATGCCGCCGGCCAACTACTCCACCCCACAGCCTCCCCGGGGCCGAGGAGGCCGGGCCGGGCTTGGGGGAGTGGGGTGAAACTACTGGTGCTTCCAGAACCTCCTCGTCCTCAGATACCTCTGCTCAGCCTCCATCAAAGCCTTGTAGTAGGCCTCCTCCCCCAGGGACAGCCTCGAGAGGATGTGCCTCACGTTGCGCGGCCCCACGCCCGGGACGAGGAGGGCCTCTATAACCCTCTTGCCGTGGTCGAGGACTAGGTTCCCGAGCTCTATCAGTTTCTTCGCCGCCCCCTGCCCCCTCCTACGGTAGCTGCGGAGCATGCGTCTAGCCTCATCGGGTGTCACGCCGAGGAGTGGTGCTATGAAGCGTGAGCCGCAGTTCGGGCAGCGTGGCTTGTCCTCAAGCTCCGAGAACTTGGCCTCCCAGTCCCTGAGGCACATTAGGCAGATAAGCCTAACCCTCCTGTTGGCGAGCCTCCTCCTGTAGACTTCAGGTAGGAGGGTTGAGGGCAGCGCGGCGGTTCTGGCCGCGCGTAGGATGGGGGCGGACTCTATGAGCCCCCTGGAGAGTTTCGAGCCCCTGGCGGAGCACACGACCTCTATCCTGTTCTCCCTTATCATATTAATGATCCTCAGGGCGCCCTCGATATCCACCCTCGCCACCTCCAGCTCCCTCTCAGCCTCGACCCCCACCACGGTGTCCGTGAGGCTTCTCAGCAGTTTACGGTCGATGGTCTTGTTGGGTTCAACCACCCCCATCTTCCTCGCCACCTGGCTGAGCCTCCACTCGAACAGCCTGCTGGACCTCATACCCCTCCTTATCAGCTCCCTCGCCTCCTCGTCGCTGAGGCCGCGTATCAGCCTCGGGAGCGACGCGGCGGTGCCGTGCACGGTTGATCTCGTGAGCTTGAGGAGTATCGCGTAGGCCGTGGAGTAGCTTGGCGGCTTGAAACCGAGGATCTCCTCTATGAGGCTCCTTAAGAGGAATTCGAGCGCCTTCGCTATCCTGGAGCCGAAGAAGCCGTATATGAATATGAAGTCGCCGGAGGCCTCGATGACGATCCTCCTATCCGTCGGGGGTGGGCCCCCGGACTCGCGGAAGAACGCGGCTATCCTCTCGAGGAGCTCGGCCCGGCACGGGTACGTCCGGGCGAGCCTGGATGGGGGGACGCCGTCCTCTACGAGCCTCCTCACCAGCGCCCCCATCTCCCTCGCCGCGGCGTACTCCACCGGTATCATGTCCCCCTCCCATGAGGGCAGCACAAGCTCCTCGGCCTCGGCTGGCGCCACATACACCCTCCCCTCCCCCACGTCCAGCACCTTCCACGCCTTCCCCGCGAGTATGAACACGTCTCCCTCCTCGAGCGAGGCTGCAAACTCCTCGTCGAGGACGCCGACCCTGCTCCGTGTCGACGCCTCGATAACCACGTACCTTACCTCGTCCGGTATCATGGTAGTTGAATAATAGTATCTCATCGCCCTCCTCCCCCTGCACACCCTATCCCCCCTAACACGCAGTATCCTGGCGGCCGAGGCGTAGTCCAGTAGCTGGGCGAACTCGTCGAAGCCTAGTCCCCGGTAGTAGGGGAGCCCGCGGAAGAACGTGTACGCCTCCATGGTGTCCACGCAGCCTTCCTCAGACTCCAGAACCATCCCGACGAGCTGGTGGAGCAGCGCGTCAAGCGGCTTAAGGGGGGCTGGGGGCTTCTCCAGGTCGCCCCCAAGACACCTCCTCGCAAGCACAACCGACTCGATCTCGTCGAAGACCCCCTCCAGGCTCACGACAAACCCCTTTGAAACACCCCCAACCCTGTGCCTAGACCTGCCCACCCTCTGCACGAGCCTCAGCGCCTGCCTCGGCGACGCGTACTGTATTACGAGGTCGACCCACCCGATGTCTATGCCTAGCTCGAGGCTGCTCGTGGCGACAAGCACCTTCACCTTGCCTCTACGGAAGCCCTCCTCCGCCTCAACCCTCTCGCTCCTACTAAGGCTGCCATGATGCACTGCGACGGCGTCCTCCCCCAGCACCCGCTTCAGCAGCGAGCCGATGTACTCCGCGGTATCCCTCGTGTTCGTGAAGACCAACACCCCGCCCTGGGACGAGGACACCACACGTACTATGAAGCACAGCCTTGCGGCAACATCTGCAGGTACGCCGAGCCTCTCTGCGAACCCGCACTCATCCCTCCTCGGCGATACAACACTGACGTCTAGGCGCCCCTTCCCCCCAGCCTCCACGACAACCATGTAGTCCCTCGGAGAGATCAGCCTAGCTACCTCCAGTGGGTCAGCAACCGTGGCGGAGAGGGCGGCCTTCACGATCCTCCTACCCGTAATCCTCCTCAGCCTCTCCAGGGCTGCGACGAGCTCCACGCCCCTCTCGCTATAGACGAGCTCGTGGACCTCGTCAACCACGACGAACCTGACACTCCTGACCACCCTCCGGAACCGTGGCGTCGAGAGGAGGAAGTAGAAGGCCTCGGGGGTCATGATCGCGATGTCGGGAGGGTTGCTGAGGAAAGCCCTCCTGGCCGGGGCACTCGTATCCCCATGCCTCACCAGGACACGGAAGCCGAGGTCGGAGGCTATGCCTTCAAGCCTATGCAGCAAGTCCCTGTTAAGGCTGCGCAGGGGGGTTATGTAGAGGAGGCGCAGGCCCGACCCTCCCTCGGAGAGCATTCTGCTCATGAAGGGGAACACCGCGGCCTCGGTCTTCCCGGTTCCCGTGGGGGCTACGAGGAGGCAGCTGAACCCCCTGAGGAGCAGCGGGATGGCCTTCTCCTGGATCGGGGTCGGCTTACCGTACCCGTACCTCGGCAGCAGCGCACGGAGCCTCTCGTGGAGCCTGCTGAACGCCCCCGACAACAGTAAACACCCTCCCCGCCCAGGCTCCTAGGTATGGGATCGGAGTACTGATGCTGGCCCGGCTGCTGGCGGCACTGCTAGCCTACCTCACACCCCTCCTTAGGTCATCGAGCGTCACCCCCCTACTAGCATTACTCGCCCCCGCCGCATCAACGCTGCTCGTAGTCGCCGAGGCCCCCTCAGCCATAGTGGCCGCCTCCACCGCGACGCTGCTCGCATACATAGACACACCGCTGCAGGCGGCCTCCACGGCTGCAGCCGTGGCAGCCGCGGCTATCGCGTGTATAAGGAGGGGCGGTGACCCCCTGGTGGATGCCGTTAAGAGGCTAAGGGGGGCCGCCAGGCCGAAGGCCTACACGTTCGCGGCCGCTGCAGCGGCCGCCGCGCTCCTCCTAGCCATGAAGCCCTCAACCCCCCTCCAGGCAGCAGTCTCGCTGGCGTCGATGGCGTCTGCCCTGGCGGCATCCACTGCAGCCCCCCGCCGCCCAGCCCCCGCTACAGCAGCAGCCTACATACTAGCGGTAGCCGCCTCCCCCCTGACGCCAGCCTACGCGTTCTCCCTCCTCGTCGACGCAGCCCCCATGGTCGAGGAGGGGGTGGAGCCCCTGGCGCCCGCAGAGGCCATACTGGCCTACCAGCCCGTGAAGCCCTACGCTAGGCGTGTGAGGCACAGGAGGCTGAAATGGTGGTGGCTCCGCCTGCAGCCCGGGACGACATACCACCACCCGCACCGGGGCTCTGTAAACCCGCACATAGTAGTCGTGGGCTCAACGGGGTCAGGGAAGTCGCATGCAGCGGCACTCCTATCCGCAAACCTGGCTAGGACGGGGGCCACCATACTCGCGGTGGATCCCCACGGCGAGTACGCCGACCTCTACAGGAGGCTGGGTGTCGACGTCGAGGTTCTCGACGCGTCCAAGTATGGGTTAAACCCGCTCGAACTCCTGCCCGGCGAGACCCCGAGGACTAGGGCCCGCCAGGTAGTTGAGCTCATAAAGGCACAGTACCCCATAGGCCCCCTGCAGTCGAGCATACTCGAGAACGCGATAATAGCAGCGTACATGGACAAGGGGTTCGACCCCGACGAGCGGTATGGGGGTGGAGGTGAGGCCTCCTGGCCGACCCTCAACGACGCGGCCAGGTACATCGCGGTGGAGGCATCGGCCGGGAGAAGGTCGGCTGAAACACTCAACTACTACATCTCCGACTTCCTCGAGAAGGTGGGGGGCGAGCCCATAGACATCGGGAGGGTCATGAACCTGAACACCGTCGTGGACCTCCATAGGATACACTCGAGAGGGGCCAAGGCGCTATATGTAGACACGCTCCTAAGACTCCTGCACCACAGGTACATGGAGCTGGGCGTCACCGAGAAGCTACGCAAAGTAGTCGTGGTAGACGAGGCGCACACCTTCTACCCGAGGTCTAGGCAAAACACCGAGACGACCCTCACCAGGATGGTCAGGGAGCTCAGGAAATACGGTGTAGCGGTAGTCACGGTAACCCAGAGCCCCCTCGACCTCGAAAGAGAAGTTATCGACAACTCCGCGACCCTCATAGCCCTCACACTCACCGAGCCAAGGGTCATAGACTACACGGCGAGGCTCATCGCGGCCTTTAAAGCGGAGGACAGGCTTGAGGCAGTCAAGCTAATGATACACGGGCTGCCAAGGGGGAAGGCTGTGCTCAGAGCCCACGGCCTCCCAGCTCCAATAATCATCAACCTCGAGTGGGAAAAAGCGGTAATATAGTCGAGGCGCCACCGCCTGGAAAGTGGCCCGGTGAAAACCATGGTGAGGGAGGAGGACGGGAAGCAGGGCGGCGCCGAGGCCGAGGAAATAGAGATGGATCTAAACGCCTCCCTCCTGGAGATAATGGTTGAGCGCACCCTCGTACTGGAGGAGTTGATGTCAAAAACGCTACGGCCGGAGGAGGCCGTGAAGAGGCTCCAGGAGCTTGGTGCGCGTGCGACGGCACTCTTAGCGCCTAGGAGGAGAAGGCATAGGGCGGCGGGCTCCTAGGCCATCTTTTCAACGGTAACATCCTTATAGCCCAGCTCCTCCAGGGCACGCTTGATCTCGTCAACGCTTATCCTCCTATCAAACACGATGACGACCCTCTTCTCCCCATCCTTCTTGTAGAGCTTCAGCTTGTCGACGACAACGACTCCTCTGATGTAGTCGTCTGTTCTCTTAGGCGGGGCGATGTAGTCCTTGAACTTCTTCTGCATGTACTCGTAGAACTCGTCGAAGTTCCTGATATATCTCTCGGCCTCGTCTAGATCCTGCCCCCTCTTACCCGTCACCTCAGCTATCTTCGAGAGCAGCTTCAACGCCTCCGAGGCCTCGAGATCAACGTACTTGTACCTGGCCAGGTCGATCCTTATCACGACACCCATTACACTCACCACCCTAGGCCCTCCAAGACCCCGAGTTAAAATAAAGACCCGGCATGCTGATAAAAGGTAGCGGTGGAGCACGCCTCATGAGCATGCGTGCAGTCTACCCGGCCGCCACGAAGTTCAAGTATATAGTCGAGACGCTCGCGAAGGCGATAGACGAGATACCCTTCATAGCGACCCCCGAGGGCCTTGTGGTCAGGAGCCTGAGCCCCGACAAGACCACGATGATAGTGCTTAACATGCCTATGACGAGTTTCGAGGAGTACGAGGTCTCGCAGGACAAGGTGACGTTTGTCGTCTCATCCGACGATCTACGTAAGGCCGCGAAGAGGGGTACAAGGAACGATATACTAGAGATAAAGGTCGATGTCGAGGCGAGGAAGATGCTCCTAATATTCCGTGACAAGAAGACCAATATATCGAGGACGTTCGACGTCCCCCTTAGGGAGAGCGTCGTCGAGGAGCTCGCCGAGCCACAGGTGGAGTTGACGGTTACAGCGAGGCTCGACGCGAACGGCTTCAAGCTCGTCATAAGGGACGCGAAGCTGATCTCCGATGAAGTCGAGTTCAGGGCTTATGAGGATAGGCTCGAGGCCCACGCATCCTCGATGCAGAAGCAATACAAATGCGTCATGGATATGGCCAGCGGCAGTCTCCTAGACATAACCGTTAGGGGTAAGACGCCGGTAACGGCGAAGTATGCGGTCGACCTCCTCCAGGCATGTATGAAGGCTGCGCAGGCTGCGGGAACGGTGACCGTCGAGTATGGTGAGGCGTTGCCGATGAGGCTTGTCTTCGAACTCCCGGCGGGCAGCACCCTCGTCTACTGGGTCTCGCCAAGGATCTAGCACCTACTCTCCACCCAGCCGCTCAAGCAGGCTCTCCAGCACCTTTCTAGCCTCGGCCCTCCTCGCCTCAGCCTCCCTAGCCCTCTCCTCCATCTCCCTCATCCACGCCGGCCTGGGACACCCCCTCCTCTCCGGGCATGAGAGGCAGCAGTAGGCGCAGACCATCACGTCCGGGTGGAGCCAGCACTGCCGGAGCGGGTGGTGCCTCCAACACGTGCCGCACTTCTCCCAGTATATCGTCACGCCCTACACCCCTCCTCTACACTGCTTCCCTCCTACGCGGCTAGCAGTATAACCCTGCTCCCCCGAGGAGCACTTGGCGGGCGATGAGCCGCGGTAATCGCGGCGGGGCACACCAGCCTCTCCTCGCCCCGCTGATGTAGGCCGCGGCGAGCACCGCCGCAAAAGAGGGGTCAGCCGGTGGTGTCGGCGCTTCATCGCGTCGGCTCGAGCGGGTAGAGCTGCATCACCCCCACTCCTCGCGGAGCATCTCTAGGAACCTTTTAGCGTCGCTGTACATGTACACGTTGTTGAACATTACGTATATCCTCCTGGCGCCCTGCTCCTCCAACCACTTGACCTCGCCGAGTAATCGTCTAAGATCCTCGTCGGTGTACTTGTACCTGTAGTTGACCTCCCTCCCTCCAAGCCCGTGGAGCCTAGTGTATGCGGTGTCCCGCACCATGACCGGCCTCCTGCGGAGTATGTCTGTTACATGGATCACGTCGCCTTCCTCGAGCACCCTCCTCAGTAGCTCCTTCTCGCCGTGCCAACAGCCCCTGGGCTCCCAGGCTACGGTGAACCCGTTCCTCTCTATTAGCTTGAAGAACCTTATCGCGTTCTCCGCGTTCTCCTCCGTGCACTTGAAGCTTGCCGGCGTCTGCAGCACGATGACCCTCGCCTCCAGTATTCTTGCAGCCTCAATGGTCTTCCTCCAGGCCTCGAGGTTCTCACGCGTCGGCTTCAGGTAGCCGTAGTTCTTCGGGTCGCCCTGAGGCTTTATGCCCGCCTTCCTCCAGGTCGGGCTCGTTGGCGGGTGTGTGACCGCCTGCCACGCCTTCACCGTGAACTCGAAGTCCCCTGGCGCCTCCCTCCTCCACCGCTCCAGCGTCTCCCTCCTGGGAGGCTTATAGAACGTCTTCTGGACCTCGACTACCCTGAACTCCTGCATGTACCGCCTCCTCGACACGGGGAAGCCGCAGCAGCCTACCAGCACCTCTGTCATGGAAGGCGCCCGGCCTCTACCTCTTCAGAGGCTTTACGTTTATCACTTGTATCTCGGGTAGTGAGAGCAGCTCCCTCTTTATCTGGTCTAGGCTGGCCTTACTGGGCGCCGTGTCGACCACTATGACGCACTCCGCCAGCTCACCCCTCTTTATTGTGGTGCAGTGCGTCATTACCTGGTCTACGCCGAGCTCGGCCAGCTTCTCGGATATCTTCGCGAACGCCCCGGGGACGTCCTTAAACTCTATCCTTATCTCTGCTAGGTTCTCTGGCTTAGCTGATAGCGGCGCTATTGTTATCTGGCGCGACTCCGTATCCGCTATGAGTATGAGGTTCATCCCCTCGATTATGTTGAGGGTCTCGCGTACCACCATTGGGATGGTTATCCTACCCTTACTGTCGACTCGGACTATCTCGGCTATCTTCACAGAGGATCACCGGGCCTACCCCTGCACG